>JANPNA010000470.1:0-18909 GCA_031427235.1 Pirellula sp. | reverse complement strand
CGTCGCGGACCGAATCGCTTAACACGACGCGCAAGCTAGTGCTTTGTGACAGCTTGATTTTAAGGTAGTGGATCTTGTAAAAGATCCAGCAGGATTCGGATCTTTAACAAGATCCACTACGGCCAACCCTAATCCTTGGTTGTAACAAAGCACTAGCGATTCACCACGCCCTTCGTAAACTCAGGGGCGTGCCACACGATTCCCATCACGCACTTCAAACATGCTTGGCAAGCTTGGAATGGAAGGCATTTGCTTTTCTATGCAATCCGCTACGGAAACCAGCCACGCATCTCCGAAGTACTTTGCCGTCAGCTTGATGACGCGCGGCGCTATCACCTTCGTTGCGGCTTGTTCCTTCGAATCTTTTTCGGTTTCTCTCTTGGACGCTGGCAATTCTTGCGAACCAAACCGAACCACCATACTTGGATGCCCAGTCAAGTTTGTTCGCACAAGGTCATCGCCTCCTAGGACGACATCTACTTTCCGCAATACCCGCTCGGTCTCTTGAATCAGCATGGTTCTAGCTCGCATGCTCTGGATGTAATGGATGCCTCTCGCAAACTGCGACTTGCGAAACGAAGGCCCCCAAAGACCCATGTCGCCATCGGATTCTACGGATCGAATGAGTGCGTCGTGCATAGCCGCCGACTCGACATCCAGCCCCACCCCGAGCGCTTCCACGGGAATCGTATTCGGGAATTCGATCGAAATCATTTCTGCACCGTTGCTTTGAAGCCGGTCGAATACCAATTGTTCGCTCTCCGACATTTGCGTCTTAACGTAACCCACACGCAGTTTCTTTACGTCGAATTGCGGAGGCAATACAAGCGGCCGATCAACAACGGTTGGGTCCATTCCATCGGTCCCTTGAATAACACTTAAGACGATACCGCAGTCGATGGCGTGCCTTGCGATTGGTCCCACCTTGTCCATGCTCCATGCCAACGTCATGCATCCGTATCGACTCACTCTACCGAACGATGGCCTCAAGCCCATGACTCGGCATCGGCGAGCTGGCGAGACAATGCTGCCAAGAGTCTCGGTTCCCAAGGCAAAGGTGCATAATCCGGCCCCGACCGCGGAACAGCTTCCCGCCGATGAGCCGGAACTTCCTTGTTCGACGTTCCACGGATTCTTGGTCGTCGCGTCGTGCCAAATATCCCCCATGGCCAGGGTTCCGACCGCGAGTTTCCCTAACATAACCGCGCCCGCTTCGTTGAGGCGGTGGGCGACGGTGGCTAGATTGGGACGCACCGTTTCTCGGTAAGGCTTCGCTCCCCAAGTCGTTGGAAAGGGAGGGACTGCGATTATGTCCTTTGCTCCCCAAGGGATCCCGTGCAATAAGCCACGATCCTTTCCCGCGTTGAGCTCTTTATCGGCCAGCTTTGCTTGTCGTATGGCCAACTCTTCGGTGAGCGTCACGATACAGCGCAAGATGGGGTCAAATGTTTTCAGCCGATTCAAGTACAGTTCGGTCAAGCGTTGACTGGTTATTTTGCCGGTTCGGAGTGCACTGGCTTGTTCGACGATACCAGATGCCGCAATGGCGATATCGTCTTGCCAGTCTATTGGACTGGGGCCATTTTGTTTGGCGAGGATCGACCAGGAAGAGTCGATCGCTCGTGCGGGATTCAAGATGCGTTGCTTTTCCGAATCGTCTTCGGGCAAATGCTCTGCAAAGAAATGGGGTACAAAAGCCGTGGCTGGGCCAGTGTCCGCATCCAAATTCAACGCCCGTAATTTACGCTCATTCTCCGATTGGTCCTGAAGTTGTTTCACCAGCGTGGCTTTTTCGCGATCCGTCAGCTCGATATCGGCAATCCATTGGGCATCGGTGACCATTTGAGCGGTGATTGCACCGGTCTGGCTGGCTTTGTGTGCCAGCACCCTTTGGAAGGCAACGGAACCGATTCCCAAAGCAGTAAGCTGTGCCATCCACGTGCGGCGGTTGGATTGAATACTCATGGCCAATGACCCCTGGATTTGTCGGTGCGTTCGAAGTTGAAGTGCCATTGTAGTATAACGGCGATCCTCGTTTAACAGTCAGCCTTAGGCGTACTCGCTGCGATGCACGTACGCCTACGGCTAACGGTTAAACGAAAACAGCCAGTCTGAGAGTAGACTGGCTGTTTGGATAGTGTTCTTGTTTAACCGCCCTCGGGGGGTGAGGGACTGAGGAAGAGAACGAAGGCTTACGCGGATGCGCCAGTTAAAAAGCTACAATCGCTTCGACGATTCTAGAATGCATTTCAATTCCACGGCCCGCGCACGGGATAGATACCGAACTGATTGCTGTGGCTCGGTGCGTAGGGTGTCGCTTTGAATATTCCACCGCCGCCACCGGTCGGTGCATTACCACCGAATTGATGGTAGACAGGAGTCATCGTGTTCTGCGAAACGCCCCATGAGTGATTGGATTGCATTGTTACCGTGGGTGGAACGATCAAGGCTGTGGGTTGCCCGGTCTGGAGATAATAGTACTCGCCGTGCCATGGCGTTTGCATGGCTTGGTTGCGAGCCCAATAGTCTCCAACGGATGACATAGATGCCCACCCCAGTCGGTTACCTATGCCTTCCGTGTTAGGCGAGCCAAACCCGCCTCGCGACATTCGACCGCCGAAGCCATACTGGGCTTCCGCGATCGAACCTAGAGAAACAGCAACAGCCAGAGCTATCGCTGCCGTGAAAAAACTTCGAATCATGAACTTGAGTCCTTTAAACCAGTGAGCTTTTAGCCAATGTTGGACGATCCATCCCCAAGCACAGCTCGTATTTTGGTTCGACTGGTCTCCGACCCAGCCTGAATGTTTTTTGACAAGACTAACGAGGGATCTCGATGATCTTGTAAGCTCTCTTGACGGCGGTACGTACCGGCGGTGCGTAGTAGCTGGCATGAGTTCGATTTAAGCCACGACCTTCATCGTAATACGAGTGATATCGATCGTGGTGTTGGTAAAGGAATTGATGAGGGTAAAGTGGCTGATAAGTGTTGTACGTGTGGCCAACCCAACCAGGAACACCCACGGGTGACATGTACAAGCCCGCTTCGGCCGAGTTGGCATTGCCACGGGTAAAGTAATTATCAAAAAGAGGTTGCGTCCCTTTCCCGAGGAGATTGGCATAGCTGTCCATCCCGCCAGAGCCCATGCTGGCAGGCATGTAGGAGCCTGCCATCGGTGTTCCGCCACCGCATGAACCGCTTGCGCATTGAGCAAAAAGCGAATTACCGCTGGCTGCTGCAATCCCAAACCCCAAGGTCATCAAAAACGCTGATTTGTATTTCCGTAGCTGTCGCATTTCGCACTCCTTAGCGAATTTTCCTATCCTGATTCATTCGCGATCAACCGCGGATGACGATTCGATCGGAAGTTATTCGGACACCACGTTCAGCGAGTTTGCACACGCGTAGAAATTGGCTTGGAACTTCCCCCCGTTTCTCAGTCGGCAACTCGAACCGCAAAAAAGTATCCAAAGAAGTCTTCCTCGGGCGCGAATCGGATTCCGTTGTCCAATAGAAACGGCGGCAACAAACGTAACGAAAGTTCGTGTCTTGCCGTCCCGATCGGGGAAAGTGCCGAGCCCTCTTCCAACCAGCCGACGTTGACCTCGCTCAGAGAATCCGACGCCAAGCTTCAAAATTCGCGTAGACCTGCTAGCCGTTATCGTTTAACTTTTCCAGTCATCAAGCTTTTTACGTCAAGAATCAGGGAGGGAACGCAAGGATGGCCAATCGCCGTACACCGGAGAGCAACGAGGACGCCGAGGACGGGGATTTGCCAGACGGCCAAAAGCCCAAGCGTAAACGGCCAACCCAACAGGAGTTATCGTTCGAAGACGATAAAAATGGGATTACGGGGGTTTCGCTTCGCGATGCTGCTCAGGTCCGATATCTCAACTACTCCCTGTCGGTTATTACCAGTCGTGCCTTGCCCGACGTGCGCGACGGCCTAAAACCCGTTCAGCGCCGTATTATGTATACGATGGACCAGCAGGGGCTGGATTTCACTAGCAAGCACCGCAAGTGCGCTAAAGTCGTCGGCGACGTGATGGGTAATTACCACCCGCACGGCGACTCCTCCATCTACGATGCACTTGTGCGAATGGCCCAATCCTTTTCCTTGCGAATGCCGCTGGTGGATGGCAGCGGGAATTTCGGTTCCATCGACGGTGACAATGCGGCCGCCATGCGGTACACCGAATGCCGATTGTCCGCGGTCGCAACCGAAGTCCTTACCGACCTAAGCAGTGGTACCGTCCATTTCAAAGCCAACTACGACGGCACTCGTCAAGAACCGGTTGTGCTTCCAAGTCGTGTTCCGAATCTGCTCGTCAACGGGGCTACAGGTATCGCGGTTGGAATGGCGACCAACATCCCGCCTCACAACTTAGGTGAAGTTTGCCGCGCTCTCTTAAAACTGTTGGCAGACCCTGAGATCAAAGACTATCAATTGGTAGCTAACGATGCCGTGAATGGTCCTGACTTTCCAACGGGTGGTCAGTTAATCAATTCCAAGGAAGAGCTTCGAGAGATCTACCGCACGGGACAGGGGACGCTCAAAATACGTGGGACCACCGTGGCTGGCGGTGACACCAAAACCAGCAAGCTATTGCACATCACCTCCATTCCCTATGGTGTGAACAAGTCCGTACTTGTGGAACGCATCGCCGACATCGTCATCGGTGGCAAAATGCCCTTGCTCGAAGACGTACGAGACCTTTCCACCGAAGACATTCGGATCGATCTGCAACTTAGGAAGGATGCAGACGAAGCGAAAGTACTCGCCTACTTGTACAAGCATACTCCGTTGCAAACCAACTTTGCAGTCAACATGACCTGCTTAGTGCCAACAGAGAATCCGGAGGTCGGTGCACCAAGTCGTTTGGGCTTGAAGGAGATCCTTTGGTTCTTCCTCAAATTCCGATTGGAGGTTGTTACTAAGCGGCTTGAGCACGAACTGGCAGCGTTGCTTCGCCGTATTCATCTCCTGGAAGGCTTCGTATTAATTTACGACGCCTTAGACGAGATCATACGGATCATTCGCAAGTCCGAAGGCAAGTCGGACGCGGCGGAAAAGATCATGCTCCGTTTTCCTGCCAACAAGGGTGGCTTGGATGCAGAGCAGACCGATGCCATTCTTGAATTGAAACTGTATCGACTGGCTCGCTTGGAAATCAATTTGATCCAAGAAGAGCTCAAAGCCAAACAAAAGCGAGCACGCGAAATTCAGAAACTGCTCAAGGAGAGCACGGACGATACCAACAATTCAGGTCGCTGGCTCATCGTGCGCGAAGAAATTGAAGCCCTCATCGGAAAGTACGCCAAGACGGAAGGGGGTAAGCGTCGGACCGAAATCATCACGATTGAAGAGGAGCCTGAGTTCGACGAAAAGGACTTCATCATCGACGAGGACTGCCACGTCATGGTGACCACAGAGGGATGGGTCAAACGTCAAAAGCAAATTGCGGATCCAGGCAAGAGCAGGTTGCGAGAGGGGGACAACGTACTCGCCGTCGTTGCAGGCTCAACCCGCGCGACCATTGCATTCTTTTCTTCGTTCGGCGTATGCTACACGTCTCGATTCATCGATATCCCTGCGTCGACTGGGTACGGTGAGCCGGTCCAAAAACTGTTTAAGATGAAAGACGGCGAGCGAATCGTTTCGGTAATGTCCCTCGACCCTCGGGTCATCGGAAACATCCAAGAGAACCCCAAGAAACCAAACGATAGTCCAGAGGTGCACGGCTTCGCAGCCACCAGCAACGGGTTTGCCATGCGGTTCGGACTCGACCAATTCGTCGAGCCTTCGACTCGGACTGGCCGGCGCTTTGCTCGAGTTGCACCTGAGCATGAAGTGATTGGAGTAGAAGCGGTCCACGGTACCGAGACGATCCTGGCTATTACCGCCGATTGCAGAGCGATGGTCTGCCCAGCGGTCGAAATCAACTATCTGTCTGGTGCAGGCAAGGGTGTCACGTTAATCAAGGTAGCCAAGACCGACAAAGTGCTCGGCTTCAAGGCCTCGGCTGCGGATCGTGACTTGCTCGTTGTCGAGACCAACCGAGGAGCCCAAAAGACGATTTCAACAGCCAAATACCGAATAACGGCCCGCGGTGGCCGTGGACTTGAAATCCAAAAGAATGGAAAGATATCGGCAATCATTAGCGAGCCAATCAAGACCCCTGACCCGCTCGAACCAGCCTAGTTGCAAACGCGAGAACCAACCGAATCATGAGCACTGCATCCACTTCCTATACCGCTTCCGATATCGTGGCTCTCGAGGGGCTTGAACCCGTTCGCAAGCGACCGGGTATGTACATCGGTAGTGTTGGCTCGTCAGGCCTCCATCATTTGGTTTGGGAAATCCTCGACAACTCGGTGGACGAAGCCATGAACGGCCACGCCACCGAAATCGTAGTGACGTTGCACAAGAACGGACACACCGTGACCGTTTCTGACAACGGTCGCGGGATCCCAGTGGACAAGCATGCCAAGACAGGTAAAAGCGCGCTCGAAATCGTGTTGACGGTGCTTCACGCGGGAGGAAAATTCGAAGGCAAGAATTACAAGACATCGGGCGGTCTCCACGGTGTCGGCGCATCGGTGGTCAACGCCCTATCGAAAGAACTCATCGCTCTCGTACGGCGCGATGGGGTTCAATACAAGATGGAATTCTCGCACGGCAAAGCCACCACCAAGCTGCAGAAAGGGACAGTCGCCGTCCGCGGTACAGGCACCACGATTACCTTCACCCCGGACCCGACGATCTTCCCGAAGACAGACTTCGATGCGGAGACGATTCGACAACGACTTGAGATCACAAGTTTCTTGCACCGCGGCGTTCGCATTCAGTTTGCGGACGAAACGACCGGCAAGAAAGACAATTACTTTCACGAACAAGGGATTGTCGACTACCTAGCCAAAGTGCTTGTGCAACGCAATGCCCGTTCGATTCATGAGACTCCCTTTACGGTTCGCAAGGATGGCGAAGAACGCATCGAACTCGCGCTTCAATGGACCGAGTCGACCGACGAGCATGTGCGTTCGTATTGCAATGGGATCCCAACCGCCAACGGAGGAACCCACGAAAACGGTTTTCGGGCTGGGCTTGGCAAGGCAGTGCGCAATTTCTTTGAGACTCACAATTTGATTCCGCGAGGCGTCAAAATCGGACAGGAAGACATCCGTGAAGGATTGGTCGCGATTCTGTCCGTTTTCATTTCAGAGCCTCAGTTTCAAGGCCAGACCAAGGAGCGACTCAACAACCCAGACTTGCAATCCTCAGTCGACAGCGCGATACGACCTGCTCTGGAACAGTGGTTGAACAGCAATCGCAGTGTAGCCGAGTCGGTGGTCGCGCGTATCATCGCGTCGGCTCGGGCCAGAGCCGCTTCTCGGGCTGCATCCGAATCGGTCTCACGCAAGACGAGCACATCGCGTGCAATGTTACCGGGTAAGCTCAGTGACTGCCTTTCGTCTGGACGAGGTAAGTCGGAGCTCTTTATCGTGGAAGGTGATTCGGCAGGTGGAACAGCCAAGCAAGGCCGTGATCGCAATTTCCAAGCGGTTTTGCCATTGCGTGGAAAGGTCCTCAATACGGAGTCGCTGGCGTTGTCGAAAGTCCTCGAGAACAAGGAAATCCAGGATCTGGTGACCGCACTTGGATGCGGTATTGGCAAGGACATAGATGTTGGACGAGTTCGATACGAACGGATCATTCTCCTAGCCGATGCGGACTCGGACGGTCACCACATAACGACGCTTCTCTTGACCTTTTTTTATCGTCATATGTTGCCGTTGATCACGGACGGACGAGTTTACATCTCGGTCCCGCCCCTCTTTCGAATCGATATTGGCAAGGAACGCTATTGGGCAGCGGATGAGAAAGATCGCGAGCGAATCTTGGCCAGTCACGGAAAACGGGGGAAGCCAGAGATTACTCGCTTCAAGGGACTTGGCGAGATGATGCAAAAGGACCTGTGGGACACAACGCTCAATCCAGCCACCCGTCGCGTCTTGCGAGTCGAGATCGATGACCAATTGGAAACGGACCGGATCATGAACGATCTCATGGGACGCGACGCCTCAGCCCGCTTCCGCTTCATCATGGACCGAGCGGAAGAAGCGCAAGAGATCGATGTCTAGTTCGATTCGTGTGGCCGTTTTAAGAGAACGTCGAAACTTATCCACGAACTGGCTATAATCATTACCATTCTGTCCCCGATTTCACCTTTGAAAGTCCTTCCGAAATGAAACAGATACTTACCTGCCTACTTTTTTCTTGCTTCGTAACTCTATCGCTCCCAATGGCCATTTCTCAATCGATTACCAACCAGTACTACCAACTGATTGAATATCAAGGAGTCGAAGTAGATCGACTTGGCGAGCTCGATGCTTTCTTAGAAAAAGCTTTGATTCCGTCCCTCAATCGAATGGGAATTGAAAACGTGGGTGCCCTCTCGACCGAGGCCCCTGTCGATGGAAAAACGTCCCTGTTTCTCATCGTGCCGCTCTCCGGAGCCGGCCAAGTCGCCTCGGTTGTGGACGCGTTGCACAAAGATGAATCGTTCTTAACCGCTGGAAAGTCGTACCTCGAAACAAATATCAAGAAGCCGGTTTATGGCCGCATGCGGAGCGAGCTCCTTGTGGCATTCAATTGCTTTCCCAAGATCGCTGTACCGACCCAAAAGACGGCAAAGAAAGATCGTCTGTTTGAAATGCGCATCTACGAAAGTCCAACCGAACACATGGGGGTAATGAAAGTGGATATGTTCAACAGCGGAGAAGTTCCTATCTTCCTAGACTGCGGTATCCAGCCCGTTTTCTTTGGCCAAGCTCTGGTCGGGGATCGAATGCCGAACTTGACCTACATGACAGTCTATGACAATGCAGCACAACGCGATGAATGTTGGAAAAAGTTCCAAAGCCATCCGGACTGGGCAAAGCTAAAAGTCGTCGAAAAGTATGCAGGAACTGTTTCGAAGATCCACAAGTTCAACTTGCTACCCAGGCCCTACTCGCAGCTATAGGCTATAGGCTATAGAAAACCTGCAATGAAGGCTAGCGGTTGTCTTAGACCATCCACTCGGACCGACGACGCGATCGCCCAACTCCCGCAAACATTCTTTCGACGCCTGTTTGGAAAAAACAATGGGAGTACGAGAGATTGACTGAGACGAGAATGCTAACTTGGTCACACCGGAGACTTGGTAAGCCACGGACAATACTAAGGTTTGTTGGGTTAGAAAGTCAAATCCACGAATCGTCTCTTTAGTGTGTACTTGATGTGCTCTAGTGTCACACCTGTGCGCCCGTCGTTCGTCGCATTTGCAACAAAGCAAACGCTCTTGTTCGCAATTGCTTGGCTGTCTTTTGCTAAGGCGAGGGTTTAGATACGGTCTTCCCAGTCGGTCCACTCCACCGGGTTTTTGTTCAAATAGCCATCGACGGCTTGGCCGATCGTTCGGAAGAATTTTTCAGTGCCGAACGTATCGAACAATCCATAGCGTTTAAGCCTGTCTTTGACTGGACCCTTGAGTTCCGCAAAGCAAAGCTCCGTTCCGGACGCTCGTAACGTTTGGTCGAGTGCGGCAAGCATATCGGCTGCCGTGATGTCAATATCCGTAACGGGTTCGGCTGCAACCACAACCCGTTTGGTTTCGGTTGGAGCCGTGGCTATGGCCTGAAGCACGTGCTCCTCAAAAATGGAAGCATTCGCGAAAAACAAAGGCGCATCCCATCGAAAAAGAACGAGACCGGGAACTCTATGGGCTTCCGGATGACGCGATATGTCGTGATATCCCTTGAGACCATCGACTCGACCTAAGACAGCGTCGTACGGACGCCATGCTCGCCAAACGAAGGCGAGTAGCGCTATTCCGACCGCTAAGAAGATCCCTTCGATGACGCCAAGCAGCAAGACACCGAGGAAACAGACTATGGTCGACGCCAGTTCGCTAGGTCGTAATCGATATAGCCTAAGTAACCCGGTTAACTCTATTTGACCAAGGCAAGCACTTGCTACAACTGCTCCAAGAGCGGCAACAGGCAAATGGGTAATCCATTTCGGTGACATCAGCAGCAATAGAATGACACAAACAGCACCAAACAGTCCCGCGACCTGCGTCTTGGCTCCTGCGGACTCGGCCACGGGCGTTCGCGATGCGCTGCCACTCACCGGAAATCCTTGGAATAATCCGGTGATTGCATTGGAAACGCCGAGTGCTACCAGTTCATGATTTGCATTGACTTTTTCCTTGTACTTGTGCGCATACACTCGAGAGAGAACGCTCAGATCCGCAAACGAAACGAGTGCGACAGCTAAAGCTCCAGGAAAAAGAGCTCGCACATCTGCGATTGAGACCGATGGGAAAACGAGGCCTGGCAAGCCTTGTGGCAATGGGCCAATCACCACAAGATTGGAACGCGTTGACAAGTCAAAGAACCAAACGACCAAGGTCGAGATGAGTACTGCCACCAAGATCGCTGGAACTTTCGGGAACCAACGTTTGCAGGAAAAAATGATGACGACGCATCCGATGCTGATAACGGTCGCCGTCCCGTTTGCCTTGGAGTGAAGGAGGCTCACAAACACCGAAATACCTTGCTGAAAAACGTTGTCTCCCACTGCAGAAAAACCAAGCATCTTTGGTAGTTGACCGACGAGAACGGTCAAGGCAATTCCGTTCATGTAGCCGTAACGAATGGGCTTGGAGATTAATTCGGTTACAAATCCGAACTTCAAAAAACCAGCCACTATGCATAAAATGCCGGTAAGGATGGCCAACATACTTGCCAACGCTAGTGCTCGTGCGTCATTGCCTCCAGCCATCGGCAGTATGGTGGCAGCGATCAATGCCGCCAGCGCCGAGTCGGGACCCAATACCAAGATGCGACTCGGTCCAAGAATCGCATACACGATGAGTGGGACAAACGTCGCATAAAGACCGTAAATCGCAGGCAACCCAGCCGCTTGTGCGTACCCCATGCCGGCTGGAACCAGGATGGCTGTTAAAGCGAAACCGGCGAGCAAATCCTTTCCAAGAAACGAAAAAGTGTAGTTCTTAAAAAGTGACAAGCCTGGAATCTGGTTCGTCCATCGTCGTTGCTGCCCGCTGGCATTGAAAGCCCTGTTTGGTTTGCTCGGTGGAATTGTCAAGGTTGGATACCGATTCCAGCAGTTCGTATCGATTCTTGTATGCTCGTAGCATCGCAACTTGGCGACCTAAGGGAATTATACATCGGGGAAGCGAAAAGGTGTCAGGAATCGTTTTTTTGTTTTCTTGGTCTTCCGCGAGGGCGAAGGGTGCTTTCCAGTCCAAGACGGACAACGGTTTTCGATGACCATGATTCGCTTCCTAATGGGCAGCCTCGCTTGACACTTCGTCGTATGGCTGACAATTCCGATTCACTTTGCGGCTCATTCACGTAGTCTATCCAGTTTGCAATACGACGCACTGGCCAAGGAGAAAGTACTTGCTTGTCTTTCGCTGTTCCCTGAGACCATCGCCAAAGACTGTTCCACCGCCAGTTTTGTGCACTGGCGACTAAGTTGGCTCGCAACGCATTGCGCTCTACGTACCGGCATACCGTAATGAATTGCTGATCATCTTGAACCGGAAACGACTTAAACCGTCCCTGATAGACATGGCCTTGGCCAGTCGAATGACGATGCGCATGCCACCGCTGCGTGTGCGTCAGCGTTAACCAGCCGGTAAACTTAGATAGTTCTCCGCTTTCAACAGGATTGATAACTAGATGCCAATGATTGGGCATCAAACAGTAGGACAGCAATCGCGTTCCCGTTCGCTCAACGGCCTGCTCCAGGATTCGCTCTGACACCTTTTTCTTTGCTATTTGGAGGCTGCATGTTGCCGGAAATATCGAAGCCATTTCGCTATGATCGCTCCCTTGATGTCTCCAGCTTGCTCGTTCTGCTCAATGGTCTTCCCCCAATAAAAACTAGTAAAACCGTCTACGTTGGCCTTGTCGATGAATTCTGCCGCTTCCTCCAACGAGCAGCTCAACGGAAAAATCTCCTCGACCACCAGCGGTTTTCCAACGCGATACACGTCCAACGCATCCAATGCTCTCTGCACCTCGCCTGCCTTGGGGTAAAAGTGCACACTTGCGAAATCCAATGGCTCACCGACCGATGGGGCATAGAAAAGAGGTTTCGCGCCAGGAAAGACATGAGCCCATGGGATAACTCCAACCGTGATCAAATGCTGTGTGTCTACACTTCGAATTGCGTCGCATAACTTTTTTACCCATGCCGCCGCGACTTGTTCTCGTGTACGCTTTTCCAAGTTGAGCGAAATGCGTTGCACAAATGTCTTGTCGCCAAAGGCGCCTGCTAACCACTCCGATTCAGGCTTTTCCCCAGGCAAGATGGGTTCGTTCATCAAGTCATAACAAAAAACGGCTGGACTTGCGACGGAGGTCTTCGCAATGGCTGTCCAGAATTGAACTTGCACGGCCCAGCGGGCAGACTCATCGAGTTCGTCGTACCATTCCGGTACATCCTTTTTGTGATAGCAACCCAAGCCCGTCAGGTTTAGGTAGAGCCCTTGATCCTCGGCCAATTGGATTAGTTTGCTCAGTTGCATCAGTGCTGCCTCGTTGGGCTGTTCTGGGCTGTTCATGAACTTGCCCGTTTGCAAATGGATGCGCACCACATTAGCACCCAGCGCTTTGATCTCACTGAAATCCTCGACAACGGAATCCCATTCCAAATTCCAATAATCCTCAATAAGTCGACCCGCGTCGTCGTGATCGTAATTGACACCCCAAACTCGGAAGGGCACCTTCTCGGTACCCACAAAATGTTTCCGATCGTCGCTCAGCTTGATCCAGGGCAGCTTTTGCGAACCGCGAGCGTCGTTCACCGTGCGCTTGTCGCCTCCCAAAAATCCACTGAGCCCTTTTAAATCGTCGGTGTTGATCAAGTCGACGCCAGCAACTTTCAACACGGACCAAACTTGCGCGTTATCGGGAGTTCCCCAAAATCGAACGAGCCGTTTCTTCTTATGAGCCCGTTCGATGACCGATGTCAGCTTATCGCGATCGCTCGCTAGCAACTCGCCAACTCCTCGCCAACGAAAATTCAATGCCCAGTTGTCGCTGATCAACGGCAGCAGATGGTCTGGTGAGTCACTATCCAAATCGGACAAACGACCGTCGATGCCTACATAACGAATGGCCTCAGTCGAGATGAGGTCAACGGCTCGGTTGCCGCTAACAATGGCCTTCACGGGACCAGGATGTTCTATGCCTTGTTCCACATGCGAAAGGATGTCGCGGTATTCCGACAGCAGCGTGTGAAGGGCGCGATAAGTCGTCTTCCCCTCCGATTTGATGTCAATCAACAAAGTGAACATGGGAACATCGGCATGTACTTTGCCCGAATGCTTTTGGATGCGAGCTCTCAAGGGATCCAAGTAGAGCGAACGAAGCGTTCGGTCGGGTGACAATTCCGATTTCGAATGGGCTACCAGCAACTGACCATCGACCAAATAAATATCCGCTTCGACGCTGCAAAAGCCGCAATCGAGTGCATCGAGAAGCGGACGCTTGTGGAGATAGTCGTTGTGGGCGTGGGCTTGGCGGATGGCGGGTGAATCCTGGCCCTCTGTGATCCCGTTGTAGAAGATAACTATTGCTATGACTAGCAGAAGCGGGACGGAACGACTTCGGTGCAGGTTTGTGTTCATTTTTTTGTCTCACCTTTTTTTAGGTTGGCACAACAAGGTTATTTTACCATTTCTCTAGAGAGAAGGTCAGAACCCTCGGCATAAAGCCGACGGCATGCCAATGCCCGCGAGTTTTACTCGGGGGATGGTTACCCTTTCTCCAGAGAGAAGGTCAGAGCCCTCGGCGTAAAGCCGACGGCATGCCAATGGCTAATGCTTTGCCACGCACGCTTGGATGTCGGCGAAAACTTCTTCTTCGGACTGCATTCCATCAACCCGTTCCAGCTTGCCTTGCAAATCGTAATATTCGGTCAGCGGGGCCGTTTGGGTTTTGAATACGTGCAGTCGCTCGCGAATGGTCTCGTAATTGTCATCCGCTCGACCGTCGATTTGAGCCCGCTTCAACAACCGCTGGATCAAGACTTCTTCCTCGACCTTGAGCTCCAACGCCATGTCCAACTTGATTCCTTGCTCCGCCAAATAATCGTCGAGCAATTGTGCTTGGATAATGGTTCTGGGAAAACCATCGAAGAGAGCTCCATTTTCGCATTCATCGCTTTGTAGCTTCTGAGCCACAATTCGCATGACTAAGTGATCCGGAGCCAGCTTGCCAGCGTCAATGTAAGAAGCCACCCAGCGGGACAAAGCAGTCTCTTGGCGTTTGACCGATCGTAGCATTTCTCCGGTGGAGAGATGTGGGATCTTTAACAACTCCACCAAGCGTTTGCATTGAGTCCCTTTCCCCGCCCCAGGCGGGCCGATGAACACCAATCGCATTTCAGCGGCCCCTCTATAGCTTGCTGGTTCGAAGGATTTCGAATTGATACCGTTAATTCGAAACCATTAACTAAACGATGCCAACACTGCAAAAGAATGCTGGCAACAGAGTTTAGACGAATCAGCTACTATTGCTCAAGTAGGCCTTTGTAATTTCGCATTAACAAGTGGCTATCGATTTTCTGAATCAAATCGAAGGCGACGCTAACGGCAATCAGAAGTCCTGTTCCGCCGTAGAAAGCGGCAACACTATAGGACACCCCAAACTGGGAAGTGATGATCGTCGGAACGATCGCAACCACCGCCAAGAACGCAGCCCCCACGTAGGTGATGCGAACCATGACCTTTTCCAAGTAGTCAGCAGTCCGCTTGCCCGGCCGATAACCTGGAATGAATGCACCGGAATCTTGAAGGTTCTGCGACATTTCCTTTGGATTGAACATGATCGAGGTCCAAAAGAAACAGAAGAAGAAAATGAAAACCACATAAAGCACGTTGTACGAAAAAGACGAACCGCTATTAAACATGCTGGACAACGATCCAAATATGCTGGCCACCGCACTGCTCCAACTGCTTGCGTCGTCACCACTGGCAAAGAAGTTCGCAAACACACCAAATACCAATCCTGGAATCATGAGCATGCTGCTTGCGAAAATGATCGGCATAACGCCCGATTGATTGATCTTGAGCGGAAGAAACTGCTTGGTCCCTCCGAAGACCCTTCTGCCCCGAACGTGTTTTGCACTCTGCATCTGGATCCGACGTTGAGCCATCGTGATGAACACCACCGAGAAGACCACGCCAATGAACAAGAATGCCAGGACGATCAGCACGTCCGGACCAATGGTGCTGGCGGACACCCCGCTCAATGTGCTCGACATGTTTTGACGCAAGTCCCAGAGAGCCTTGGGCATTTGGGCCAAGATCCCCGCCATGATCAATAGGGACACTCCGTTACCAATTCCATACTCATCAATCTGCTCCCCCAGCCACATCAAAAACATCGAGCCAGCAGTCATGATCGCCACCGTGGTGACCACCCAACCAAACGAGAGGCTTCCGTTTGACGAATGAAAAACCGAAGAAACGGAGGAGTCTTCGACGTTGACCACGCTAAATTGCAAATAGGCCCAGCTCTGCACAAGACAGATTACGACCGTCAAATAACGAGTGTATTCGTTGATCTTCTTGCGTCCGACCGCCCCTTCTTTTCGAAGCTGCTCAATGGGTGCCCAAACAGTTCCCAGCAGTTGGAAAATAATAGATGCGGAAATATACGGCGCAATTCCAAGACCGAAAATGGTCAAGGAGCGAAGATCCGTGGCCGAAAACAATGCGACCTTATTCAAAAAGGCCTGCATATCCCCCGACATGGCCAAATCGACGTTCGTCAAGATAGGCAACCGGACGTGGTACCCGATTCGATAGACGGCGAGCAGAAACAGGGTCAAAAAAATCTTCTGACGCAGTTCTGGAATCGAAAAAACAACCCTTAACTTTTCAAACATGTCATCATGTTCCTGCGAGTGGTGTGAGGCCAAGCCCCAAAAGGAATGGCCGACATTGATCATAAATCAACGCCGGCCACCACATTGTTTCGGATATTCGTTTTTGCTGCTAGCCTAATTCGAAGCAAACAATTCTAGACCTCAGCTAGCCGCTTCGATTTTGAGCGCTGCAACGCGTTCTTTAGGTGTCCGCTTCGCAGCAATAATCTCGATACTGCCGCCAGACTTAGCAATCTTTTCCTTGGCAGATCCACTCGCCCTGGTGACGATGAACTTCAAGACTTTGGTCAACTCGCCGTCGCCAAGAATCTTGACTTCGTCGCAAACGACTTTTACCAATCCCTTTTCGCGAAGGGTGGTAGCGGTAACTTCTTCGCCAGCCGAAAATACTTCATCGATGTCACCTAAGTTGACACCAAAAACGATCTCAGCCCAGCGATTGTGGAAACCGCGTTTTGGAATACGTCGGACGAGCGGCAAATCGCCACCATTGAACATTGGATGACGGGAGTAACCGGATCGCGACTTGTGGCCGTTATGACCTCGTCCCGACGTCTTTCCGGTCTTGCTACCGATACCGCGACCAATGCGCTTTCGTGCTTTGTTGATCTGAACGTCTTTGTTGATTTCTTCTAAATTCATGACAGTTTAACGCCTCGGAGTCGTTCGACATCTTCGCGCGTTCTAAGTTGCGACAGCGCGTCGAAAGTCGCTTTGATCAATACGGTTGGATTATTGGAGCGGAAGCTCTTGGTGAGGATGTCTTGGATGCCCACTGCTTCACAAACGGCTCGTACCGCCTGCCCGGCAATGATACCAGTACCTGGGCTAGCTGGCATCAACAAAACGTGTGCGGCACCGAAATGGCCGGATACCACGTGCGGAATCGTTCCGTTCAAAAGGGGAACATTGATCATCGCACGATTGGCACCTTTTTGGGCCTTGGCAACGCTCGGCGGCACTTCATTTGCCTTGCCATAACCGTAGCCAACGCGTCCTTTGCCGTCTCCGACAACCACGAGGGCAGCGAAGCTAAAACGACGACCACCCTTGACCACAGCGGCACACCGCTTGATCTTAAGTACGCGATCGATGAGATCGCCTTGACCGCCACCACCGCCTTGACCGCCACCACCTGATGAATTGTTTGCCACTCTATTGATCGCTCCGAATTAAAATTCTAAACCAGCTTCGCGGGCCGCTTCGGCGAACGCCGCTACGCGACCATGGTACTTGCATGAACCTCGGTCCAATGCAACTTGTTTGATCCCTGCTTTGATAGCGCGTTCGGCCAAAATTTTTCCAAGCTTGGTTGCCGCTTCGCAATTGCCGCCGTAGCCGATGGTAGACCGAAGCTCTTTGTCTCGGGACGAAGCCGAGAGCAAAGTCATTCCAGTTGTATCGTCGATCACTTGGCAAGAAAAATTCTGCAACGAACGAGTGATGCTCAATCGTGGGCGCGATGTTGTACCGCGAACACGCTTCCGCACGCGAAACGCACGCCGCTCACGCTGTCCGTCCACCACTTTTCGAATATCCACTTCAAACCTCTATCATCTCGACGCGATCAATGTGCGTCCCGAAAAATCTGAAACTTGTACAATTGCATTTGTCTAGTACTGCCCGGAGGCAGCACTGCGTTGCTAATCACGGTGGGGACCACCGTGCTACACTGACCACCGTGCTACACTTAGGTAGCGCTCTTACCAGCCTTGAGCTTGACTTGCTCACCCACATACCGAACACCCTTGCCCTTGTACGGTTCTGGCTTGCGGAGCGAGCGAATGTAGGCGGCGAACTGGCCAACGGCTTGCTTATCGCAACCCTTGATATTAATGTGCGTTTGGTCTGGGCACTTTACGTCGAGGCCTTCGGGAATCGGAAGATGCAACTCGTTCGCAAATCCAACCCGTAACTGCAAAATCTTACCCTTGATGGCAGCAAGATAACCGACGCCGATCACTTCCAGCTTCTTTTCATATCCCGTCTTGACGCCCAAGATCATGTTGTTGATCAAAGCACGCGTCAAACCATGATAGGCCCTGGACTCACGTTCGTCATTATGACGCTTGACATCAACCGATTTTCCGTCGTCGCTCACGGCAACATCGATCTCGTCGCGATGGGTGAACGTCAATTTACCCAACGGGCCTTCGACATCCACCTTTCGGTCGGAGATTGCCACCTTTACCCCATCGGCGATGGGGATTGGTTTTTTTCCTACGCGGGACATTTCTGATCACTACTCACTATCTTGGAATGTATTGCACAAGCGAATCGCTTGCAGTCTTCCTGAAATTGTTTGGTTGTTTAAGGTTAGCAAACTTCGCAGAGAACTTCGCCACCCAGCTTTTGCTGACGAGCTTCTCGATCGCTGACGACACCCTTGGAGGTGCTCACAATCGAGATCCCTAGTCCATTCAAGACCGGTTTCAATTCTTCGCACTTCTTGTAAATCCGACGACCCGGCTTGCTAACCCGTTTCACGGTTTGAATTACTTTTTCTCCGTTTGGACCGTACTTCAACTCGATGCGAAGCATCTTGGCTGGCACAGCCTCTACTTCGGAATAGTCCCAAATGTAACCCTCTCGCTTCAGTACGTCCGCGACACCTACGCGAAACCGCGAGAGTGGCACGTCGACAAACGGTCGTTCAATGCGAACGGCGTTGCGAATTCGGGTAATCATGTCTGAAATTGGGTCACTGATCATAATGTGGATGCCCCCGTAACCTTACCAGCTTGCTTTTCGAACACCAGGAATGAGCCCTTTGTCTGCCAATTGCCGGAAACAAATCCGACAAATGCCAAACTTGCGATACACCGCACGTGGGCGACCACACAATTTGCAACGGTTCTCACGGCGAGACGAAAACTTTGGCTCGCGATTGGCTTTGGCAATTTTGCTTTTGCTGGCCACAGGTGGGTTTTCCGGT
>JANPNA010000469.1:0-2022 GCA_031427235.1 Pirellula sp. | reverse complement strand
ACGACTTCATCACACCCATTCAAGCAACAAGATGCAACTGAAAACTATCCTCAATAGCGTTACGAACTACAAGTCCTTCGTCTTTGGAAAAATCGAGATCGTCGAAACTATTTTTGGGAAGTCGATTGAAGTGGAAGTTCTGTCTCGGAAGAACTGTTCGGCGACAACTACATTTCCGCATGGGTGTAACTGCCAACCCGCCGGTCAGCACGCTATTGTCAGGGGTTCGTATTCGCTGATAACTTCTCGGTGAGCGTGTATTCGGCATGTCTCGGAGTCCATGTTCTGTTTCAGAAATGCGGACCAATGATCACTTTGAAACACTGCTCGGAGATTTAACATGCTTCTTGCGCCTTCGAGCGTCCAACGCATCCCGCTTCGTTCCATCCGATCTTTCACCAAGTGGCGGCACGCCCCCTCGATCACTCCAGAGGCGATCGGGTAACCCCGACGAAGGTACTCGTCGTACCTCATTCGGTCTGCATTGTTTTCTAGATAACCACATATGCGTTTCAATTCCGTCAATGACTTAGCGGAAAGCCCGCGGGTTGTTCCAAGTCGTCGCAGCCCTCGAATGACCCCTCTCACATCACCTTGCAGAATGCATAGCAATCGTTTTCGAGTGAACGCCTTGCGAGCGTCGTCCTTTTTTTCGAATAGCGCGGCGGCTTGCCAAATGTAAGACAACGCATGCAAGATATCCAACACTGGAACGGTTCTGGCACCGAAACTCACGCCCATTTTGATCGCATCCCAAAGGCTTTGTTGGCCATCCATGATGACGATTAGCACTTGCCCGATACGCCTTCGCAAATCGATCTGACTGATAGTCCAAGCGATTGCAACAATGATTCCACTGATAGGAACTTGGGTGTCATCTCCATTGTCTTCTAAAATCGGGAAGTGCGCCGTCGTGTTTTTGTTTTGTGGTTTGGGGCGGTCCGGTTTTGTTGCGACTGGATCGCGGTCATCGCGAAACAAGGCCGCCGTGACCTCTTCGGCGGATCGAATATTGCGATCGACGCTGTAGACGCTGGCGACAGTTGCCATGCGACGGTTGCCTGGCCTTTTCTTGGCCGTTTCAAAGGGCAGCACTTTCGGAGCATCCTCTTTGACTAACGGAACTCCTTTGCAATCTGCGGATGCAACCAAGATTTTTCCTTCGGTCGCTGGGTCAGGTTTGGGTAAGTCCTCAGCGAATAGTCCAGCCGCACGCCCCAACTGGCCGTTGATCTGCTCTGCGGTTTCGATAGCAAAGGAACCTCCGAAAATCGCTTCCAAATTCTTCATCGATTGCTCGTAGGCTTGATCGATGCAAAGTATTTGCGAGAACTCCTGGAGCAAGAACGACCACTGTCGTTCGGGCAACGACATTCTCGCGCTGATCGGTCTCAGCTGAATTGCTTTCTTTGAACCTCGAGCGTAGGTAAATTGCTCGAAGCGATGCGACCCAAAAACAGAACGAATCGTTGTGCAAGCCGGGGTCTCGGAGCGTTTGAGCACCTTCCCGTTTGCACCTTGAATCTCAGGGCCGAGATCGCCATCGCCTTGCAGTCGGATAAAAAGCTGCATGGCTTGAAATCCGATTCGGGCAAGCATATCTCGGACCAGCCTTTCGGTCTTATCAAAGGATTCTCCCGCTTGAACTGCACAATGAACAGAATCCTTGATTTGCTGAGCCATCTTGTCCATTGACTCAGCGATCGCTTGCACTTGTTTCGGATTGTCGAGATTGGTCGAATTGGGCTTGTTGGAATCGACGGACTTGGCGATCTTCATGGTTACGGCCTCCTGCCTGGTGAAATGGAACTTAGATACCCAAATCCTTAGCAGGTTGGCCGTTTTTTGGTTACCCCGATTTCCCAAATTCACGTCCAAACGGCGGCGGGTTGCCAGTTACACCCGAAGATATTCAGGTTTGCAATCTCTCCCCTCGCACTATCGATTCTTATACCTATCACGTCGATCGCTACGCGGAACGAGGCCGAAAATCAGTCGGCACAATCGCTGCCGAGCGAAGGA
>JANPNA010000468.1:0-16527 GCA_031427235.1 Pirellula sp. | reverse complement strand
TATGTGAAAAAATATTTAGGTGCGCCGAATGGCGTTGACCTTGAAGGATTGAAACGAGAAAATGACGAGTAAGCCGACGCGGCAGACGCTCTTTTAAGAGCGTCTGCCGCGTCGGCTTTTTTCGTTGAATAATCGGATATTCCTTCCACAAGTAGTCACGGCATTCGCAATGGCAGAACGTTTCAATCAATTGACTAGTTGGCGAAGTTGCGTTCTTCGTCGAACACCAACGGAATCCATGTCGGTCGAGCAGCCTTTCCGCGATGAGCTGTTGAGCGCTGACCAATTGGATCGCCATGCGCGACAGTTGTCCACCAAGCATAAGCTGGCCGAAGGAAAGCTAGCTGATAAGTTGCTAAACAGGTTGGAAGAGAATGAGCTTGTCCTTCAGAGAACCTATGATTTGGTCGCGTCCGCCGTGGCCAAGAATCGTCGGATCGACCCGGCGGCGGAATGGCTTCTGGATAATTTCTATTTGCTCGAGGAGCAAATCCACTCGACTCGTCGATTGTTGCCCCGTTCTTATAGCCAGGAGTTGCCTAGGCTAACGAACGGACCCGCCGCAGACTACCCTCGTGTGTACGGGATTGCTCTCGAATTGATTGCGCATACGGACGGTCGCGTCGACTCGTCGGCTCTGAACGGATTCATAACGGCATACCAGTCGGTGGTGCCATTGCGTTTAGGAGAACTCTGGGCGCTACCGTTAATGATTCGGCTAGCGCTTATCGAAAATTTGCGGCGAGTGGCAGGCCGAATTGCAGTAGCCCGTCGCGATCGCGATCTCGCTGCCGACTGGGCTGAGAAGATGATCGCTACGGTCGAACAATGCCCGTCCGATCTGATTCTTGTGCTTTCCGATATGGCACGCGCCAACCCTTCCTTGTCCGGTGCGTTTCTTGCCGACTTAACACGTTATTTGCATGGTCAAAATCCAAACTTTGCCCTGGTTCACAGTTGGCTCGAGCATCGTCTGGCCGATTCGGGACTGACTACCGAGCAACTCGTTCTCGATGAAGGTCAAGCGCAAGCGGCGGAGCAAATATCCGTTGGCAACTGTATCACTAGCCTTCGCTTCTTGAGTGTCAACGATTGGCCCCAGTTCGTTTCTGAGCAAAGCTTGGTCGAAAAAACCTTGAATCGCGATCCGGCTGGTGTTTATGCGAGTATGGATTTTCAAACACGGAACCGGTATCGCCATGCGGTGGAAGCGATCGCAAAGCGTTCCACATTCTCTGAATTCGACGTTGCGTTCCGAGCGATTCAGTTATCGGAAAACGAGTCTGCGAATCCCAAGAACCAAAGAATGCGTCACGTTGGTTATTACCTAGTTGATGAGGGAAGACCCGCGCTCGAACGCATTGTCCAAATGAAACTCACGGCGCCGGTCGTCGTTGAGAAATTCCGGCGGGCATTTCCGCTATTTATCTATTTGTCGCTCGTGTTTTTGTTTGCTTTGCTCGCGATTCGAGGGGTTTTCAGTTTTGGGGATTGGAGCACCAGTTCCTATCTCTTGCTCGGACTTCTTGCCGTCCCCATACTTATGTGTGCCATTCAATTTGGCCTGGGAATGGTGAATTGGCTGTCGACGGTGCTGATGCGACCCAATGCATTACCTAGGATGGATTTTCGTACCGGAATTCCCGTCGAGCATCGAACTTTGGTCGTCGTACCGACGATGTTGTCTAGTCCCGATTCCATCGATCGATTGCTGGAAGCCCTAGAGGTTCGATACTTGGCGAACCGTGACGCTTGCCTTCGATTTGCTTTGCTAACCGATTTCGAAGATGCAGATCAGGAGTCGATGCCCAGCGATATGGAGGTCGTGGAACAGGCGCGAAAAGGGATTGAGAGACTCAATCGGATGTACGCAGTAGAGGACACGGACACATTCTTCCTGATGCACCGAAGTCGAAAATGGAATGAGGTAGAGAACACATGGATGGGATTCGAACGCAAACGAGGAAAACTCGCGGACTTGAACGCTACTCTGCGTGGAGCGGTCGACCGTTTTTCGCACGTTTCGGGCAATCTCAGCCAACTGGCAGGGCTGCCCTATGTGATCACACTCGATACAGACACACAGCTACCGCGCGACGCAGCGCGCAAGATGGTCGAGGCAATGGCTCATCCATTGAACCGTCCCATGTTCGATCCAGCAATCGGGAGAGTCACCGTCGGCTATTCTATTTTGCAACCGCGTGTGGCCGTTAGCATGTCGAGTTCAAGGCGTTCTTGGTTTGTCCGATTGTTTAGTGCAGACTCAAGCATCGATCCATACACCCGAGTTGTATCGGATGTCTATCAAGATCTCTTCGGCGAAGGCTCCTTTATTGGCAAAGGTATCTACGACGTCGACGCCTTCGAGAAGTGTTGTGGCAACTTTCCAAACAACGCAATATTGAGTCATGACTTGCTGGAAAGCTGTTTCGGCCGGTCTGCCCTGCTTAGCGATGTCACGTTATACGAAGACCACCCGTCCAGTTATGCTGCGGACGTCAGCCGGCGTCATCGCTGGATGCGTGGTGACTGGCAGATCGCCGGTTGGTTGCTTCCTAGCGTGCCGTCCCGACGCAATCCATCTGTTCCAAATCCGATCTCGGCACTCTCCCGGTGGAAGATCTTTGACAATCTGCGTCGAAGCCTCGTACCGCTGTCCATGTTGGCCGTACTCTTGTTGACTTGGTTGTTTGCCTCGCCATCCGCAGCCATCGCGGCTACTTGGTTCATTGTGGTGGTGGTTATCGCGCCAAGAGTCATGGCCCTATTAATCGATTTCGCATTCAAACCGACCGATCTTTCCGTCGCGACGCACCTAAGCTCGGCTTTGCAAGCGACGATACGTCCCACTGCTCAGTGTCTCATGACGCTCATGTTTTTGCCCTATGATGTCTTCGTTAGCTTGGACGCGATTGTCCGCACTTTGGTTCGTGTTCATTGGACCAAACGACATTTGCTCGAATGGCGAACGTCCAGCGAAGCGGAACGGAGCGCCCGTGCCGACCTGCTAGGGTTTTGGCGAACAATGAGCTTTGCACCGATAACAGCCGCAGTTGTATTGATCGGAATATTGCTTTCAAACCCTGACGCGTGGGTCGTAGCCAGCTCGTTTTTGGCGATGTGGTTGGTGTCCCCCATGGTTGCATGGTGCCTTAGTCGGCCCATCCAATCCAAAGTCATCCGGCTGAAAGAGCAACAACGCCTATTCCTTAGAAACATGGCTCGTCGGACATGGCGTTACTTCGAAGTGTTTGTGAACGCGGACGACAACTGGTTGCCACCAGACAACGTGCATGTGAACCCGAACCAAGTGATCGCGTCTCGTACCAGCCCGACCAACATCGGAATGGCCTTGCTGGCGGATTTGGCAGCATATGACTTCGGCTATTGCTCCGTCGCTCGACTTGTTGAAAGGACCAAGAATACTTTTGGTACGCTCTCGAAGTTGGAGAAGTATCGAGGCCATTTCTTCAATTGGTACGATACTCGAACGCTTGCTCCATTGCTGCCTCGCTACGTTTCGACGGTCGATAGCGGCAACTTGGCTGGCCATTTAATGGTGCTTGGTGCTGGCTTTCAACAAATCATGGACGCACCCATTTTGCCCAGCCGGCTGTTCGATGGATTGCACGATACGTTGAGTGTGCTATTGCAAGAAACAACAGAAGGTGAGAATCGAGTCGGGCCGTTTGCAACGCATCACACTGGGAATGTTGGTTACCATCGAATTGCGTTGCAATTGGAAATGCTTTCGCAACAAAGTGGCGGCGTAAAAACTGCATTTGACATCTTGCCGAAAATGCTAAACGAAATAGCCGAACTGCAATTTGCAACGACGGTTAGCGTGGAAGCTATGTGGTGGAAAAATGCACTGACACGAACATGTGAAGAGCAACTTGAGGATCTACGTTTGCTGGCAAATTGGGCCTTGATCGCTGCACCTGCAGAGCAAAACGGGGAAGGCCTGTCGCCAGAACTAGTTGAACAGCTCAACCGATTGCGGGTCGAACTGGAACGCATAGGAAAGAATCCGACGCTGCGTTTTGTTGCCTCGCTACCGGAGTCGATATGTCCGTTGATTGACTCCGTTCGGACTGGTTTGACCGTTAGAAATGGAACGGGAACACACTCTGACAACGAATTGCTTGGGTGGTTAACTCAGGTAAAGGAAGCCATGGTGACTGCAGCCCAATTCGCAGCGAAACGAATGCACGAATTGTCGCAACTCAGCAGCGAGTGCAACGAACTTGCCGAAATGGATTTCAGCTTTTTACAAAGCAAGATGCGTGATCTGTTTGCGATCGGCTTTAACGTGACCGATAACCGGCTCGATTCAGGTTGCTATGACCTGATGGCTTCGGAGGCACGTCTGGCAACGTATGTTCTCATCGCACAGGGGCAACTCGGCCAAGAGCACTGGTTCGCTCTCGGTCGACTCCTGACAAGCACGAAAGGCGAACCAGCCCTGTTGAGTTGGAGCGGGTCCATGTTCGAATACTTGATGCCACTCTTGGTCATGCCAACTTTTGAACACACCCTGCTTGACCAAACGTATCGAGCCGTCGTAGCGAGACAGATTGAATATGGTCGTCAACGCGGCGTGCCATGGGGTATTTCCGAATCTGGGTACAATGCCTTTGATCTCAATTTGAACTACCAATATCGGGCCTTTGGGGTTCCGGGATTGGGATTGAAACGTGGATTGGCTGACGACTTGGTCATTGCGCCCTATGCCAGCACGATGGCGTTGATGGTATCCCCGGATGCCGCCTGCCGAAATCTTGAGCGACTAGCCCGAGAAGATCGAGCAGGTGGTTTCGGTTACTACGAAGCGATTGACTACACGCCGTCTAGATTGCCGCCCGGAACTAGCAGTGTCACGATCCGGCAATACATGGCGCACCATGCCAGCATGAGTCTTCTGTCCTTTGCCTATGTGCTGCTCGACAAGCCAATGCAACAACGATTTAATCTGGAGTTGGCTTTTCGCTCGACCGAATTGCTGCTCCAAGAACGCGTGCCCAGAACCACCGTTCCGCTGTTCCCACATGCCAATGAGGCCAATGTGACGCGAGCTTCGACTGCAGAGGAGTCAGGTACGATGCGTGTTCTGACCGACCCAAGCGCATCGGTTCCGGAAGTGCATTTGCTTTCCAATGGTCAATACCATGTCGCGATAACCAGTGCAGGGGGTGGTTACAGCCGATGGCGAGGTCTGTCGATCACACGCTGGCGGGAAGATCCAACACGCGATTGTTGGGGAAACTTTTGCTTCGTTCGGGACTTGGATAGCGGAGCGCTTTGGTCGACGTCTTGGCAACCGACTTCGGCTGTTGCCAAAAAGTACGAAGCCATCTTCACGCAGTCGCGGGCTGAGTTTCGACGAATCGACGAACAAATTGAGATGCACACGATGATTAGCGTAGCCTCTGAGGATGACTTAGAAGTGCGCCGAATCAAGCTCACGAACCGTTCCGATCGCGTTCGAAGGATTGAACTTACGAGTTATGCCGAGGTGGTTCTGGCCCCGCAATCGCACGACGAATCCCATCCTTCCTTTAGCAATTTATTTGTCCAGACCGAATTGCTGCCATCGCGTGGAGCCATTCTTTGTACTCGCCGCCCCCGTTCTGCCGAGGAGCAGCCCCCATGGATGGTTCAAATGATGACATCGACAGGTACACAGGTCGATGAAACGTCCTTCGAAACCGACCGCATGAAGTTCGTTGGCCGAGGCCAATCGATCGCGTCTCCGACGGTATTCCGAAATCGCAATCCACTTTCCAATAGCTATGGAGCAACGCTCGACCCGATTGTAAGTATCCGAAAAATCGTCCTATTGCAACCCGGTGAGACGGTCACGGTCGATGTCATAACAGGTGTGGCGGAATCCAGAGCCATCGCGACTGGAATGACGGAAAAATACAGCGACGCGAGCCTTGCAGACCGCGTCTTTGATTTGGCATGGACGCGAGGCCTGATCTTGCTGCAGCAACTCAACGCTTCCGAAGCGGATGCGCAAGTGTACGGACGACTTGCTGGCTCCATCATTTATGCCTCCGGGTTGCGGCGAGCAAAAGCAAGTGTCCTCATTCAAAATCGCCGGGGGCAATCTGGTTTGTGGAGCTACGGCATCTCCGGTGACTTGCCAATCGTTCTCGTTCGAATCCGCGATCAAGAAAACCTGGAAATAGTTCGTCAATCCGTTCGCGCTCATGCGTATTGGCGAATGAAAGGCTTGAGCGTCGATCTGGTCATCTGGAACGAAGACGACTCGGTCTATCGGCAGTCCCTGCAGGAATCGATCTTGGATATTGTTTCTGCCAGTCCCGAGGCCGCTCTCATAGATCGTCCCGGAGGGGTTTTTGTTAGGCGGGGCGAGCACATGTCTGAGGAGGATCGGGCATTGCTTCAAACGGTTGCGCGCATTGTGCTTCAAGACGATGCCGGTACCTTGATCGATCAGGTCAACCGGAGGGTTCGCCCAGAGATTGCGATGCAACGCTTTCGGCCAAGCAATGCAAAAATGGGAATTACGCCGATCCAAGACGTAGTAAAAAAACATGACTTGGAATTTGACAACGGGTTGGGCGGATTCAGTCGAGATGGTCGAGAGTATGTGGTGACGCTCAGGCCAGGCATGGCAACTCCTGCTCCTTGGGTAAACGTGATTGCAAACTCGAAACTCGGTACGGTTATTTCGGAGACTGGCAGCGCCTATACCTGGGCGGAGAACAGCCATGAATTTCGGCTAACGCCGTGGAACAATGACCCTGTGTCCGATACCGCTGGCGAAGCCATCTATTTGCGAGATGAGGAGACGGGCAAATACTGGTCACCGTCGCCGTCGCCTGCTCGCGGAGGAAAAACCTACATCGCACGACACGGTTTCGGATACAGCATTTTCGACTATGCCGAAGATGGCATCACGACGGAGTTGTGCATTTACGTCTCTATAGATGATCCGATCAAGTATGTCAGACTGAAAGTCACCAATAACTCAGGGCGACAACGGAGCCTTTCTATTACTGGCTATTGGGAATGGGTCTTAGGTGAGGTCCGGAGCAAATCACTGATGCACGTGTCGACCGAAGTCGATCCTGTCACCAATGCGATTTTCGCAAGAAATCCCTACAGTCCTGAATTTGGTGACCGACTGGCTTTTGTGGATTGCAGTGAAGCCAATCGCACTATTACCTGCGATCGAACGGAGTTTATCGGCAGAAACGGTACACCTTCGAATCCGGCGGCTTTGCGTCGAACGAAACTATCGAATCGAGTTGGTGCTGGCCTCGATCCGTGTGCGGCCATACAAACGCAATTGACCATTGAAGACAATCAAGAAAGAACCGTCATGTTTACGCTCGGGGCCTCCAAGAATGAGGAAGAGGCCCGTCAGCTCATTCTAAAGACACGTGGAACCCAAAATGGCTACAAGGCGCTCGAGGACGTGTGGCACTATTGGAGCCAAACGCTTGGGGCGGTGCATGTTGAAACGCCTGATGCGGCTGTTAATTTCTTAGCCAACGGGTGGCTCATTTATCAAACACTTGCATGTCGCATGTGGGCTCGGTCTGGTTTTTATCAATCGGGGGGTGCATATGGCTTTCGCGATCAATTGCAGGATGCGATGGCGCTCATTCACGCCGAGCCCAGTTTGTTTCGCGAGCAGATTCAGCGGGCTGCATCCAGGCAATTCCGCGAAGGGGATGTGCAACATTGGTGGCACCCGCCTGTCGGACGAGGCGTTCGCACGCACTTCTCCGATGACCTGTTGTGGTTGCCATTGTCGCTTTGTCGGTACGTACGCATTACAGGCGACACCGGTCTGCTCGACGAGCAAATTCCATTTTTAAGTTCAAGAGCGTTGCATGCGGACGAAGAAGCAAACTACGAGTTGCCGCAGATTTCGGACGATATCGGATCGATCTACGAACATGCGTTGCGGGCAATCGACCGAGCCATGCAGTTTGGAACGCATGGCTTGCCGCTAATGGGGTGCGGGGACTGGAACGACGGCATGAATCTCGTAGGTCAGCATGGCAAAGGAGAGAGTGTTTGGCTGGCCTTCTTCTTGTACGACGTATTGAACCAGTTTGCAATCCTGGCTAGGCAACGAAACGATGGTCCAACCGCAGATAGACTTGAGATTGAGGCAGGACGATTGCGAGGCAACATTGAGCAGTCCGCTTGGGACGGAAAATGGTATCGTCGCGCCTACTTTGATGATGGAACACCGTTGGGCTCAGCCGAGAATAGCGAATGCCAAATCGATTCCATTTCGCAGAGTTGGTCTGTGCTGTCTGGGGCGGGAACACAGGAACGTTCGGCCATTGCTATGGATAGCCTTTATCGTCGGTTGGTCCGAAAGGAGGATCAATTGATATTGCTGCTCGATCCACCATTTGACAAATCGAATCTTAATCCAGGTTATATTAAGGGCTATGTGCCGGGCGTTCGCGAGAATGGTGGACAATATACGCACGGTGCCATTTGGACAGTCATGGCGTTTGCGGAGATGGGACAGACGGACCGCGCGTGGGATCTTTTTTCGATCATCAACCCAATTCATCATGGATCAACAGCAGAGTCTATTAACAAGTATCGTGTAGAACCGTACGTGGTGGCTGCCGATGTCTATGGAGTAGAACCGCATGTCGGTCGTGGTGGTTGGACTTGGTACACTGGTTCGGCTGGTTGGATGTACCGTCTCCTAATCGAGTCGCTGTTGGGACTGCAGTTGGATGTAGACAAACTCCGCTTCAAACCCAAACCACCGCGTCATTGGCCGTCGTTCAAAATGCACTATCGTTATCGAGAGACTTTTTATCATATCACGGTCAATAATGGCGGAGATGGATCGACAATCAAGTCGCTAACCATCGACGGTGTCGAACAGATCGAACACGTCGTGGGTCTGGTGAACGACAAAATGGATCACCAGATTGTCATCGTACTAGGGTAAGGGAATCCCGCAAATCGCATTGCGTCAAATCAGTGATCGAAGGCGAGGAGTAATCTCAACGCAAGTCAAGGCCGCGTGATCAAGCCCTTCGTGTCCAATGGTTTGTTCTGATTCCTTATTGGTTTGTCAGCCTTGATTCGATCTTCAATTAGTCGATCAGGATGTCACCACGACGAGTACCGCCTTGAGCATTGTATGGGTTCCGTTGTCACGCTGCAACACGATGGCACGCGAGGTCTGAGTGGAGGAATGATAATGCAATTCACGACTTGGCCCTGGCGGGTTGGAGTGAATGGCTGTCGCGTATCAAACGCGCTGCGGTCAAAACAAATCTGGCGTATAGGGGAAGTTGGTTGCGATTGGTTCTGGAACTGCGAGATGCGTGTCCACAATCAGCAATCGTCTTCCATCGCGGCTGTCTGTCTTGTCGTGAGTGGTGTCAATCGAACACTGGAAATCAGAACGTATAGCAATCTATCCCAATTGAAACGGTTTTAATTACAGCGTCCAGGGTCGGCGGGAGGGCGGCGCACTTGTGTTTATCACCCTGAAACGGTTTAACAACAGAGCCCAGGGTCGCCGCGAAGGTGGCGCACCCTGGGTCCATCGCCAAGCGGTGCGCGGGACCCCAACGGGGTCCGACAACATGGATGGCCATATCCCGCTGACAATGTCCCGCATGTCGGGGGTTCATCCCGTACGACGCATGTTCAACCCCGTTGGGCAACGCTGTGAAGTATTTTCGTCCGCTCGGAGCTTGCCTCCGTCGGACGACGTTGTGGCGTCCTAAAGTACGGCTCAGTCCGGGAATTCCCGCACTTCGCTCCCGCTTCGCCCGCCAAGACAGGAGAAGCGGGAGCGAAGTGCGGTCGGTTCTATAATAGGACGCCAAAACAAGGTTGAGGGGAGTCAAGCTCCCGCTCAACCTTAGAAGCGGTCGATCCGCGACTTCGGTGCAATCGATTGTTATTTCCTTCTTTTGACTGCGGAGAGAAGCGTCCTTTCGGCAGTCTTGAAGTCTTCCAATTCTAAGGTAAATCCTTGGCGGATTCCACCACGCGGATCCCACGCTATGGCACGCCAGAGCGCCAGTATCGAAGGCCCATCTGATTCCCCTTCTAATCGCAGAATTAGCCAGTGACCGTAAGTGATGTAAGCCGCAGCCCGGCGAGTTCCTTTGTCGGCTATCAGTTTAGAGGCGGAATCGTCATTTAATACAACTCCATGTTCCGTTGCGAAGTTCTGTACGCATTCAGTCATCAAAATATCTGCACGGCGTTTGTCCCTCGTGTACAGTTTCTTAGCTTGCAAATGCGGAGCATTGACGATGCGAACGCACAAGTCACAAGTACACGCAAATCGAGGAATTGGTCCCGTTCCTTTTGTGCCCGGTTGCTGAATTACATCGAACGACGACGTCAAATAGGTACTAAAGAATGCTGCGAACTCATTAATCTCTTGCTTGCGTGGTCGTAGCTCTTCTGGAAATACTTCGTAGTTCGCATGCAACCATTCGGTCGCTGCTTCCGTTCCGCTCCTTTGATTCGTGGAAATAACTTGGAATTATCCCTTTGTGGACTGTTATCCCTGAATTTAGGTGCGTTGTCCCTGATTTATCAAATCATTATCACGGATTGAGGCCAATTATCCCGCTTTCCCGTTTTTTTGGCAATCAGGGATAATAAATTATCACGGATTGACACTACCCATGGTTGCTTATGATTTCGCCTTGATTTTTGTGGCTTTGTTTAGCGTCGCTAGAGTGGTGACGACTATTCGGGCACGTCGGTCGAACTAGGCGTTTTCAACGTATCCATCTTAGATTGACGCCAACCAAGACCTAGTTGAGAATCTGGGGTACACTCAACTGCTACTCTTTGAAGTTCCCCTCTTCATTTCCCTTTCACTCCCCCCTAAACCATTAATTTGACTTATGAGCATACTCCAGTCTCAGGATCCAGCCGTTTGGGCTGCAATTGAATCGGAAGCACTTCGCCAGCAAGAGGGGCTTGAGATGATCGCAAGTGAGAATTACACCAGTCCTGCCATTATGCAGGCAGTTGGAAGTGTGCTTACCAACAAGTATGCCGAGGGCTATCCAGGCAAACGTTACTACGGTGGCTGCGAGTTTGTGGATGTTGTCGAGCAACTGGCCATCGATCGAGCGAAAGAGCTATTTGGAGCAGAGCACGCCAACGTGCAGCCCCACTCGGGCTCACAAGCCAACACGGCAGTCTATTTGTCGGCTCTGGAACCAGGCGATACCGTTCTTGGATTGGACTTGGCACAGGGCGGGCACTTGACTCATGGAATGAAGTTGAATATTAGCGGCAAGCTCTACAAATTTCATTCCTATGGCGTTGATCCGGTCAACCATCGAATCGATTTTGATCAAGTTGCCAAACTTGCGCGAGAACAGAAGCCAAAGCTGATCGTGGCCGGAGCAAGCGCATATCCACGAGAGATCTTCCATGATCGATTTGCGGAGATTGCAAAAGAAGTCGGCGCGAAGTTGATGGTCGATATGGCACACTATGCGGGCTTAGTGGCTGCGGGCGTTCACAACTCGCCGGTACCGTATGCCGATTATGTAACGACGACGACGCACAAGACTTTGAGAGGCCCCAGAAGCGGATTGATCCTTTGTAAAAGCGAATACGCAAAACCGATCAATAGTGCCGTGTTCCCAGGGATACAGGGTGGTCCTTTGATGCATGTAATTGCTGGCAAGGCAGTGTGTTTTGCTGAGGCATTGCTACCAAGCTTTAAAGAATACGGCAGGCAGGTAATCGATAATTCGAGATCGCTGGCGGAATCGCTAATGTCACACGGCTTGAGATTGATTAGTGGCGGGACAGACAACCATCTCGTGTTGGTGGACGTTTCTAGTTTCGGAATTGGCGGCAAGATCGCGGAAAAGGCTCTCGATCAATGCGGGATAACGGTCAACATGAACATGATTCCGTTCGATACTCGCAAGCCGATGGATCCAAGCGGGATTCGAATCGGTTCTCCCGCCTTGACGACTCGGGGGATGGGAATCGATGAGTTTAAGACGATTGGGGCTTGGATTGCAACCGCGCTGAAGTCGCACGACAGCAAGGCTGTGTTGGAGCAGATACGCTCGGAAGTCAAGCAAATGACCAATCACTTCCCTGTCCCAGCGTCCGGTTTGGCCATCGCCGTTTAACTCTTGTGCAGACATATCTCATGACCACACCACGAATACTCATCGCGGACGACAACGCACAGAATCGAGAGCTGCTCGAAGCCTTGCTGGCCAAGATCGATTGCGATACGGAGATGGCCGTTGATGGCCAAGATACGTTAAACAAAGTCGAGTCGTTTCATCCGGATTTGATTCTGTTGGATGTCATGATGCCGAAGCTGAATGGCTTTGAAGTCTGCCGCAAACTTAAGGCCGATCCGAATCGTTCTCGAATCATGATTTTGATGGTGACCGCACTGAGCGAGCTGGGTGATATCGAAAGGGCTGTCGCTGCTGGTACGGACGACTTCTTGTCCAAGCCGGTCAATTCGCATGAGCTTCAAAAGCGGGTTGCCAACATGCTCAAGCTCAAAGGTACGGAAGATGAGCTAGCAAGGCTGCGAGCATATATTCGAGAAATGGAAGAGCCAAGGTAGCATTGTGCCGAGACAATCATCCAAACGTTTCGCCAGTGAAGCAAGGCTGCTGGCGAGGATTCAACAGCAAGTTCCGATTGAGCATACCTCGACAACCATCGCGGGTTTGGCATACCCATGGACGCGGGTTGTCGATCCCGATTCGTTGCTTTTGAATGCCTTTTCCAAGAGTCGGGAAGGGTCGGTGGAGTTGGATCCATTTTGGGCCGCGTCTTGGCGAGCAGCCCAAGGGCTCGACCAATTCCTTGGAACCCTCACGTGCTTGAATGGGATCCGGATCTTGGAGCTAGGGGGCGGCAGCGGCCGTGCCGGCATTTCCGCAGGTATTCGAGGAGCGGAGGTCCTAATTACCGATGCGGTGCCGACTGCCTTGATGGTGTGTAAATTCAACGCGAGGCAAGTTTCCGAAAACGTGCAGGTGAGGCTGTTGGATTGGCGAGATGGGAATACTCAACTACAACCGTTTCCGATGATCATCGGTTCCGATGTGGTATACGATTTCAAATTGTTTCCGGTTCTCGAACCTTGTATGAGGCGTCATTTGGCAGAAAATGGGGTCGTTTATTTGAGTGAACCGCAGCGTCATACCGGGGATCGTTTTGAGAAGTGGATCATGGCGGCAGGTTGGCAGTGCACATCGTCTTTTGTTGATCTGGGCGATGGTCAACGTCAGATCCGAATCTTTACATGCAGACTGAATTGATTTCGGAGTAAAGGCAATCCGGTTGTAATGAATTCGCTGACTCTGTGGGCTTTGCGTGTAGCGATTCGATGGATTCTTTGCGGATCGTCGGCGTTTGATGCCGGATGACCGCGCATAGTGGATTCTGACACACAATTCCTAACAAGTAGCTCGCCAGGAGCACACCGAGTTGAGTTTATGAATTTGAACGACATTCTAAGTTGGGTTTTGCATCTCGACCGGCACCTAAACGAGATGGTCGCGATGATCGGTCCTGGGTGGGTTTATGCTGTCTTGTTCGCCATTATTTTCTGCGAAACGGGTTTGGTGGTGATGCCGTTTTTGCCTGGCGATTCGCTATTGTTCGCGGTGGGTGCCTTATGTGCCAGCAACGATGCGCAACTTGGTTTGCCGATCATGATCCCGATTTTGATTGCGGCGGCGGTAGGTGGCGATGCAATTAACTATTGGATCGGTGCAAAAATTGGGCCTCGGGTATTCCGAAGCGAAACGTCGCGATGGCTGAACAAGAATCACTTAATGAGAGCACAGTATTTCTACGAAAAGTATGGTGCAAAGACGATTATCCTCGCACGATTTGTTCCCATTATTCGAACGTTTGCACCATTTGTGGCTGGAATTGGCCGAATGCACTTCGGTCGTTTTTGGCTTTATAACGTCGTTGGAGGAAGCGTGTGGGTCACGTTGTTTTTGGTGGCAGGATATTGGTTTGGGAATCTAGAGTGGGTCAAGGAGAATTTTTTCCTCGTTACGATTGGCATTGTAGCCGTCAGTGTGATTCCAATCGTTTGGGAAGTCATAAATGCTCGCAGCGAACGGCAAAGATCGTAGTTTTTGATGAAGTGACCATGGTTAAGAGGCCTTCGCGGCTGAATTCGTTAGATTCCAGAATTGCATGAAATTCTCACAAATTCAGCCTCGGTAGGTTATCGTTGGCAGGTAATGGCCGTCTTTTTCTGCATTCGGTAGTTTTTCAGCACTGAAATACAAGCGATCCAATCTGCCAAGCCTGGTTTTTAACTTGGACAAAGAGGTGGTCGTCGTTTGACACGCTGGCTGTGGCCAATAGAATGAATTGGACGAGGGAGTAGCCCTTCGTTCGAACAACCCACCTCCCCTTGCTTATTGGACCCCACCTATGTTCGGCCTTGGCGGTTATGAGTTATTGATATTTTTGGTCATCGCCATGCTCCTGTTTGGGAGTGCGCGTCTGCCATCGCTAATGAGAAACCTTGGCCGTAGCGCGACCGAGTTCAAGAAGGGGATGCGGGACGACGATGCAGATCCGTCTACCGATCCCCCTAGCAAGAGCTAACAGTCTTGTTTTGGCAGTGCATTCAATGAAACAGTTCTCGAATCGTGGGCTTGTCGAGATATGCTGAGTGGAATCGGTACCTTTGAAATGGTGTTGTTTGGTATCGTAGCGCTGATGCTATTCGGTGCAAAGCTTCCGGAAGTTGCTAGGAATCTGGGAGGCACTTACCGTGGCCTAAAACGTAGCGTTGACGAGTTTAAACGCGAGTTTCAGGCCGTGGAGACTTACGAGCCAAAATCGCTTCGATTCGACAAGCCGGATGAGCCTGAATCGGTCGAGTCGACGGCGCCAAAGTTTTCGCCACCTCCATCGGACACCGAGTGACGGAGCAGCATGGGAGGTTTGGGTGGTCTGAGGCGACTGGGGTAATTATTGAGTTTCCATTCGAAAATTTTGCTCTATCGAGTATTCGTTTGCCACAAATCGGGGTTGCAACAAACTCACGACCAACTCAGAATCTCGTTGGCGTTGAAAATGAGACTTCACTTTGAGAGGTCTTCAAAGCCAATTGAATGGAGGTGAACGCTTGATGGTTACGATCGAACCGCTATCTTTTGAGCAACTCAATGTAGGCGATAAATGGACCAGTGCAGAGCGAACTGTTTTAGCTGCCGATTTGCAGGCCTTTGCAAACCTAACGGGTGATCACGACCCACTTCATACGGATCCTCAATTTGCTGCGAACGGTCCTTTCGGAAAACCGGTAGCTCACGGATTGCTTGGTCTTTCCATACTCGCAGGGCTTAGTTCGAAAGCCCCAGCAGTCCTGACTGCGGCACTTGTCGATATCCGGAGTTGGAGCTTTACGAAACCGGTTTTTGTTGGCGATGTAGTACGAGCCGTTACCGAAGTCATCGATTTGAAGCCGCGAGGGAGGCGACACGGGGAGGTTCATTGGTATCGGCAGCTATTCAATCAAAACGGGGACAAGGTTCAAGATGGGATTTTAGTCACTCTCGTTTCGAGGCGTGTACCGTTGCCGACCAGAAAATCGATTCACAGCCCGAGCAGAGTCATTGAGGCAGTAATTCAAAGCACCACTGAGGAAACAGTTGCAACTTTCTAGATTGAGAGCCAACAGCCCGGTGACTATCGGACTATGATTAAGTTGGTTTTCAACTGAACAAAGGTAATGACTCACTATGCTACATTTGGACCACCTAAAGAATCTCGTCATTATGGCGTCCTCCGACGGGAACTTGTCCGAAAGAGAGATCGCATTGTTGGTAGATCGATGCGGCGAAATGGGGCTCGACGAAGCCGATTTGGGAAAAGCGGTTGCCTATGCGTTGAGCGACGAAGCGTCGTTGAAGCTGCCGGTTGATAAGAAAGAGCAAATCGCCATGCTTTCCGATTTGATTCGCATTATGGCGGCAGACGGTAAATTGAGTGAAGTGGAAAAACGACTCTTTGCTTTGGCCGCCGCGAAAATGGGAATTGAGCGATCGGAACTGGACGATTTGATAGATGAGCTTGTCGGGAAAAACAACAAGTAATCCTCGAACCATATTCCGGGCGCACAAAGTAAAATTTTGGTATCTTTTTAAAATTCTTGCCATCGCAGAACAATCCAATACCTCGCTGAGCCTCAACAAAATGACGCTACAAATCAAGCTTGAGGATTCCAATTGCCGGCCGGGCCAATTGTTAAATGGAACAGTCGTTTGGCAATTTGATTCGACTCCCACCAAGTTAACGCTGGAAGTCTCTTGGCAAACGTCTGGTAAAGGAACCGACGACTCCGAAACGATATTCACCGAGGACTGGTCTCCCGGTTCCAATAGCGGTGAAAAGAAGTTCCAATTCCAACTACCACGTGGCCCAATCAGCGTTCATGGCAATTTGATTGCAATTGAGTGGCAAGTCGAATGTACGAGCATACGCCCACAAGCAACGAGC
>JANPNA010000467.1:0-23694 GCA_031427235.1 Pirellula sp. | reverse complement strand
GCCGGATCCAGTCGAGACGACATAGCGTTTAGGCTGAAGTTCTTAAGATCCCAATCAACAACTGTGTGAAGGTTCGCGCTCATAGAGCCGATACCGATAACGGGACGGCATCCAGAGCAAACTACGAAGAGTTCTATTAGCGAAACCATGCGATTTCGTCCTGCTCGCGTCCTAAGCTACGCCCTCCCTCGCCGTCCCCGAAAGATCAAAGTGGAGTGTCCCCAACTTCCCGGCTCGAAAGATCAAAGTGGAGTGTCCCCAACTTCCCGGCTCACTAAGCTACGCCCTCCCTCGCCGTCCCCGAAAGATCAAAGTGGAGTGTCCCCAACTTCCCGGCTAAGGCTTGCCCATGGACGCACTTTGGCTGTCGACGGGAATAGATGGTCTTGATAAATGGTATCATTTACCACCTTGGTCGTGATTCCTTCCCTGAGCAACTCGCCATCCATGCCCATCGACATCTACCCAATCAATGATTTTGGCCCGCTGATGAAAGGCTTAGCCATTGGCGGTCTGGGAATCGTTCATGTCTTTTTGGCACAATTCGCCATCGGTGGTGGTTTCCTGATGTGTTATTTGCAGTGGCTTGCAATGAACAACAGGAGCACAGTCGCTAGGTCGTTTCTCGATAGTTATTTCAAATTCTTAGTGCTAGTTAGTTTTGTGATGGGGGCGGTTACGGGCGTTGCCATGTGGTTCACATCGATTCAAGTGAGTCCCCGAACGATTGGATTGATGGTCGACTCGTTTCATTGGGTCTGGGCAACGGAGTGGACCTTCTTTTCGCTTGAGGTTGTCAGCGGTTACGCGTTCTATCGCTATGGAAAACACTTGACGGATCAAGCGAGGTTGACACTCTTGATTCTCTACACGGTGGCTGCCTGGTTCAGTCTGTTTTGGATCAACGGCATTCTGAGTTGGCAGTTGACACCCGGAGACTGGGTGAACTCGAAACGGGTTTGGGTCGGTTTCTTCAATGCGGGATTCTGGCCATCGCTTTTGTATCGCACAGTTGCCTCAATGTCGGTGGCTGCATTGGTGGGGTTAGTCGTCGTCAACTTCATTCCCAAGTTGCAACGCAGTGAACGCGAGCAACTGGTCCGGCAGGTGGCTGCGATGTTGATACCGATGATATTGATGCCGTTTCTTGGAGCTTGGTATATCGGATCGATGCCGGCTGATAGCCGAGCGTGGGCCACTGGCGGCTCGGTTGCGATGACGATGTTCTTGGCGATTGCAGTTGGATCGTCAGCCTTGGTTGGCATCTACGGCTTGGTCGCGCTATGGTACGGGCGATTGTACATCAACGGAGCGACATCTATTTTGTTGGTCCTGCTTGCATTTGGAGCAACCGCAGGCGGCGAGTTTGTCCGTGAAGGAGTTCGTAAACCGTTCACCGTGCGCGAAACGCTCTACAGCAACAGTATCCACAAAAATGAGGTGGCCGCACTTCGCGTCCATGGTTTGAGTACCCGCCCCGATGGGTATCCGTTGCGTTTTGCCGAACGTTACGCCAATGATCAACTAAAGCAAGGAGCATTGGTTTTTCGCGAACAGTGTAGCGTTTGTCATACTTTGGGCGGGGCCAATGCCGTTGACGATTTGACAAGTTCGTGGTCAACGGAGCAAATGCGGTTGAACATTGCCCAGTTGCAGCAAACCAAGCCCTTCATGCCACCGTTTGCCGGAACCGCCGAAGAGGTGGAATCGCTAGTTCAGTTCTTGTCATGGCATCACCAGGGCAACCCTGACGTCTGGCCCATGACGAACTCGCAGGATGATTCTGACGCGATCGTATCGCGAATTCAAACCTATCTCGATGTAGCTGGTACCGAGCCAGCCGATTCAACGTCGCGACATCAGGCACTCAAGGAACTCTCCAACCAGCGTTGGAAGGGACGGTAAGGATTCTCATCGATGGACACGATGTTTCCGTTTGGCTATCCACTTGCTACGGCGTTCTACTTGACGCTTTTTGTCGTAACTCTCGTGCTTCACGTTCTTTTCATGAATTACGTGTTGGCTGGGACTGCCTGGCTGGCATGGTCGATCGTTGTGGGCCGAGTTCCGCTGGGACCAAAATCGGTTGAAATTTCTAAGAATGCGCCTGCCACCAGCGAATCAATTCTCGCCGATTGGATTCCGACCATGCTTTCTGGCGCGATTACGACTGGAGTTGCCCCATTGCTATTTGTCCAAATCCTCTATCAGCGGGAGTTTTACACGGCGAATTTATTGTTGTTTAATCGCTGGATGAGTATTCTGCCGGTACTGATTATCGGATTCTATTCCTTATATGTGTTGAGAAGCAATTGGCTCACACGGCGATCCGCTTTCGTCAAGACGTTGACCGGATTGCTACCGTTTGTGTGTGTTGCTTTTGTTGCCTATTCGTGGACTGAGAATCATTTGCTGAGTGTCAAGAGGCCCGATCAATGGCGCGCTTTCTACTCGCAAAACAAGCAAATCCATTTCGAACCGCAGATCCTACCGCGACTAGCAGTTTGGGGCTTGGGTTCGATTTCCACTATGTGTGTTTGGCTCGCGTGGCAGCTCCGCTATCGCAGTGTTCATCGATTGCCGTTGGATGACCAAGCGATGGTGCAGTTGCCCAAGGTTGCCTTGTTCGGCTTAAGTGCGTCGATTGTGTGCGGCATCGGATACTACCTTTTCGCTCCAGAGCAAGCTGCCGTTTTCTTGGGTCCCATGGCACGATGGTACCTGGGGCTGGCTATGATGGGAATGATTGCTCAGTTCGCTGGTTGGTTCCAGATGCGTCGACGATTACTAAGTTCCAAGGTGTTCTCATTGAGTCCACTCGTTCTGAGCACCGCAGGTCTGGTCGCCACGGTTGTGGGAATGAGCGTGTGCCGAGAGGCGATTCGCCTTTCGTCGCTCGGCGAAACTCGATTGGAAGAACTCATCCCGCAGCACGCCGAAGCGATGAAGGTGGAAGGGTTTGGGGTATTTCTACTTTTTGCCGTGATCAATATTGGGCTGATCACCTGGTGTTTTTGGTTGGTAAAAACGAGTTTTCATTCTGCCGCTCGCCCCAAGACCACCTCCAATGGAGCAGAGACCGTCTCGGACAACAGCACGGCATCATAGATCCGATGCGGGTTTTCCAATGGACTAGGGCTGGGGAAATGGGCTGGCAGCTTGATCGCAGTCAGCGTGGCTGGCTGATTCACACGGATCGCACCGTGTCGGTTCACGATCCCAAGAAACTCCGCTGCGTCGGTCGTAATCATCTTAAGTATCTCAACACATGCTATCGATGGGTGTTCCGCCCGCACGCGTTGTGCTTCGCGCCATAGGTTCAAGTCGGGATTGGACGCGCGCGAATCGGTGCCCAAAAAGTGCCGAATCCCGGACGCCATCCGTTCCGCCAGGTGATAAACCTGATTGGTTCCGTGGCGATGGCCGAAATGAGCGTGCGTTCTCGGGCAATGAACGATGGCTATGTTCTTCGAATGGGTCGCTAAGTCGAATAAGTCCTTTTGTGAAAGGTAGTTTCCATGGGCAATCGTGGCTCGCCATGCGTTGGTCAGCGATTGAACATGCTCCGAGATCTGGCCTAAGTCTTCAAAATACCTATCCGAAACGATAGGGCCAAGCAACTCAGAAAAACTCCCCTTTCGGTTCTCAAGCCATTCCACCTCATCCATGGATTCCGCCACATGCATCGTGACCAATCGATGTTCCAAACACGATCGCATTGCAGCCAGTTGTGTCATTTTGCGTGAAGCGGTGTACGGAGCGTGAGGCGCGTAACCCATTAGGCCAAGTTGTTCCGACTCCGGCGCACCTGATTGTTTTAAGGCGAACGCAAGTGTCTCATCGAGGCGATGCTGGGTGATGTCCAATAGTTCCACGCAAGGCTGAATGACGATCGGACCGTAGGGTGCCAAGGCTGGCGGAATGCCAGCCATTGCTTCGCTCACAGCATCTTGAATCCAAGCCGCTTCCCAGGGCTGAGTTGTCATGTCAACAATCCATCGGACGCCCGTCTCATACGACTCTCGTATACCACGCGTGATCGCCTGTTGCCTCGCAATCGCAGTTTGATCGGAATGGTCGGATTGCGCTTTGCGGTATGCCAGAAGTCGACGAATCCAATCCGGGAAGCAATCACCGGCAGGAATGGGCTCGTCTAAATCACTAAACTCGAGGTGGCAATGGGAGTTGATCAGACCTGGCAAAATCGCGAAGCCGTCCAGGTTGAACCGCAATGCAGAGCGATACTTGGCCGGGAGTTCGTTCCCAACAAATTCGATGATTCCATTCGCAATGGCAAGGAAGCCATTGGGAACGGGTTCCGATTCCAGCGGAATCAACCAGTCAGCAGCGACGACAAAACACGCTGGCTTTTCGATCACTTGGCTTGCGAGACAGCCAATTTCATGCTTTCTAGTCCCTTGGATGCCACTAGGTTAGGGTCCTGTTGCCAATAGGTTCGATTGAACAACTCAAGAGACAAGACGCCATCGAATCCGCTTGCAAAGACGGTCGAGAGAATCTTGCTAACCGGTGCAATCCCATCGCCTGGGTAAACGCGATCTGCGTCATTGATCTTTTCTCGCGGGATCTGGGGATAGTCGTTCATGTGAAATACATGGATTTTTTTGCCAGACAGCAGATTCAAGTCGTTGAACGAAGACCCACCTTTGTACAGGTGATAAATGTCTGGCAGTACGCAGGCATCTGGGTGCTGGGCGGCTGCAGCTACGTACAGCACTTCCGACAACTTCGAAAGGTTCTTAGAAAACCCCCAGACTTCCAGTTGTGCGATACAGCCCGCGGCCTTGCCAACCTCCAACAGAGCTCGATACCGTTCGCCCGCTTGATCCAGGTTCAAGGGTCCGCCGTTCGTGGCACCAGCGGGTGGGGCCGCGATTCGGATACCGCCAATGGCCGTGACGGTGTCCATGTCCTTGCGGGCTTGTTCGAGTCCTTTCTTTCGAGTTTCTTCGTCATCCACTATCCAATTTGCAAAGGCGATCGAACTTTCCACGGTCAAGCCAGCGTCGGCGATTCGCTTTTTAAGGTCCGTCAGAGTACCACCCTCCGACGTGTATTTGTTAATGTCTCGCAACCAGAATTCAATGGCGTCGTAACCAGCCTTTTGAGCGATCGCGACCTGTTCGACAATAGGCACAACTTCACCATGAATGGTGCTGGTATTTAGGCAGTACTTCACTTTGTTAGTCCTAATTGGAGTTGTGGTAGGATTTTCGGATGCAAACAAAACGCCCTGAGAGGAGGCGATTCCAAGGACGGTGGCCGATGCGGTAGCCATGGCGGCTCGATGGAATTGTCGCCGAGAATCGAAGTCATTGGTTGGAAGCATGTTGTGATTTCGGTAGGGAATTTCGGTGGGACAAATGGACGGGCCACACCGCCAAACTTGCGGCGAATAACACTGCAGCATACATCCAGTCGCCGAGCAACAAAAGCACGGTAAGTAGGAAAAGATAAAGTATCCACTGACCCATCCAGTTGCATGTCGGCTGAATCATGCAAAACATCAGGGCTGCTTGCGTCGCGATCACCACGTGCGTCAACAACTGAGCGAACCATTGCCAACCCTCGGTCAAATGGAGCCAGCCCCGCTTTTCTTGAATCAACAGCCATCCGGCTTCACCGTTCCACCAAATTGGGATCGCTAACATGCTGAAAAGGCTAAAAGCAATCCAAATCCATAAATGGTACCGAACGAGTTGCAAAACGATGTTGATGCTGATTCGGGATTGTCCACTTGCCAAGCCGGGACGAATGGTCCACGTAAGCCGACCTGGATCGATGGTTAAATAAGCCAACATTGCAACCAATAGCGGTTCATGAATCGTCGTCAGAAGGGGTGCTCTATGATGCACAGCGCTCATGCAAAACCAAGCCAATAACGGCGAAACGCGAGATCCAAGGCCAGCCGCGGTTGCGATACTCGCAAACAGTCCAACGCCGACCACAATTGATAGTGATTGTGGAAACCAATAAAGAATGGACCAGCGATAAACGCTGCCAGTGCCGTCCACTCCCTCCCCTATCAAGAAACGCCCAGCTTCCACGTTGAGCCATCCATTCGGTCCAAGCCATTCCGAACCGAAGATCAGCAACGCCAGGAAATGAGACGTTGCGATCAGCCCGCACGCAATACGCACCTTCGACAAGGATTCGGGGGGCTTGGGGGTAAACCAAATGGCGTTCCACCAGTTTGCAGTTTCCTTCCAGGCAGCAATCATGGCGCCCGCCTGGCCGACTCTAAGGCGCGAACCGAGCGATGGCTTTCGATTTTCGGAACGAAACCAAATTCTCCGTTTGGAAACCGGGCTAAGGAGGCCTCGTAAAGAACAGACTCCGCTCCCTCTTCCTCATTCGGCTTTGCGTTTTTTTTCAGTCGAATTCGCGTTATTTTCGTGGCACGGTTGGTAGTTTGGTTTTCTAGATGCAACACAAAGGACTTGAGAATGTTGGTCAATCCTTGTGTATCTTCGCTGGCTGCGAAAGCGACTAAAGGATAAAGCAGCCGCTCAGTTCGTGCTCGCAGGAACGTGTTTTGCGATGTGTCTAGGACAGACGACCATTCGCCATTCGGTTCGCTTGTTTGAAACGAAACTTGCAAGCCCCTGGAGGCATTCGCGTCCGAGATCCACTCGATGGGCAGCATCTCTTGGTACCAATTGGCACTTATCAAGTACGGATGTAACCAAACTAGTACCCTGTCCTGAATTGCGGATCGCCGCCAATTGGTCGCATAGGATAGTCCTATCGCGCCAAAGTGAATGAGCACGAGAAAACTAACTATCCATCGCGTCCCAATGCCTATTTGAGTTGGAATCGCAATTTGTTGAGGGCGAATCGGTTTGCTCACGAGGTAATGGGAAGTCGGGTTCGTTTGTTCGCAACAGTGTAATTGCAACTAGTGCTTGAAAACGAAAAAACCGAGCTGAATTTCAATAGAAATCGCAACTCGGTTATTGAGGTTTTGATGCAAACCCGCGTACTGATAGCTGGTTTGCAGTTAGATCCGACAGCTTACGCTGCTGGAGCTTTGTCGCTGACCGATGCTGGAGCAACTGGTGCTGCTGGAGCTGCTGGAGCTGCTGGAGCTGGTGGAACTACAGTCGAAGAGCTGATAATGCCAGCATCCATCGTTGTTCCGCATGAGCTGCATCCGGAAGATACTGCTGGTGAGGAAATGTAGGATCCTTCGGTAACTCCACAGCCGCATGATGGAGCTGGTGCTGCACAACCGCAGCGAGGTGCTGGAGCTGAGCAACAGCGAGGTGCTGGAGCTGAGCAACAGCGAGGTGCTGGAGCTGGGCAACAGCGAGGTGCTGGAGCTGGGCAACAGCGAGGTGCTGGAGCTGGGCAGCAAACTGGTGCTGGAGCTGGGCAGCAAACTGGTGCTGCTGGTGCACAGCAATCGCTGGCCTTCTTTGCATGGAGCTTGGCGAACAATCCGCCGCCGTTGCAACCCGAACCCTTGTTTGCGTGAAGCTTGGCCAAAAGGCCTTGCCGACCGCCGCAATCTGCCATTGCAACGGATCCGAAGCTGACTGCGAAAGCGGCCAACGCTAACGATGCCAATCGTACTTTATTCATCAAAATTTTCCTCCCGAGAGAACTAAACATGGATCCACGCAATGCCACGATGTACTTCCTGAAATATGGACCTAATCTGCCAGAGACGTCTCTGGCGCTCCGTGCCGCACTGGCTGCCGTGGTTAACCTACGGTGGCAGACATTGCCGGTTAGGGGCTTTGCGTAAAATTGGTAAGTTGGAAGCGTACCAGACTCATTTTCGATGTCAACAACCTATCTGGACACAATGACAGCATTCGGTCGAAAGCGGCGAATGCTAGGAAAAACCGGAAATGGCTCTCAACAAAGGGTTTGCAATTTGATACATTCCGGTTTGCCATAAAATTGGCATCGGTGTCTTTTTGGTTTTTTCGAAGCTGGCGAGGAGATTTCAGCCGTGTTTTTCCCTTTGGCGATGCTTTCCCAATACGTCTTTGGCCCAGCCTTATTTCTGATTTCGCTTTTCATCGTTTTGATCATTTTGCTGCAACGGGGGCGGGGTGGTGGTTTAACGGGAGCTTTGGGTGGGGCTGGTGGAGCGAGTGCATTCGGCGTGAAAGCGGGCGATATTTTCACAAGAATTACGGCTATTTCAGTACTTTTGTGGATTGTTTTGTGCGCTTTGACCTGTTTTTGGTACCTGCCAAACGCTCTCAATATTGCCAGTGATCCAGCTTCGTTGAACCCAAGTATGTCAGGCCCTAGTATGGGTCCAAAGGGATCGAACGAAGCGTTGGATTTGAACGCTTTGCCAGTGGACACTCCAACGTCCGACAAAGCACCGCCAGTCGAAAGCACCCCCCCGGTCGACTTGACTCCTGCCGCAAATTTACCGCCTGCCTTGAAGGAATCCTCCACTTCCACGGAACCAGTTGCCAAGCCGGTACCAGCCGATCTTCCTCCGATACCATCGTCTGAACCGCCTGTGGATTTGTCGAAAGATACTTCGTCTCAGCCTGCGGAGACCACTGCACCTGCGATCATTGAACCGAAACTTTAGATTCCTCCGGCTCCATTTTTTTAAGTTTCGTCTTCTTTTCGTCAGGGTGTGGTTCGTTGTTACTCAGTATGACCGGGCATGGACAAGCCAACATACGGCACGGCGATTTCGCCATTGACGTTGAGATTCGCACGGTCAACAACCGGCACCTCAAAGTCGTTTCAAAAGTTTCCGATTCCGCCTCGGCGATCGAGCCGCAGCTTGAGTCGATCGTTCGCGAGTTTCTCAAGCGGGGGAGCGTCACGGTTTCGGTGCGGGTCAGTCAATCTGGAATAAGCAATGCAGCGACCATAAACCAAAAAACGCTTGAGGATTATTTGACGCAATCGAAGTCGATTGCCGACAAACTTGGAATTCAGCTGGAATATGACCTTGGGCAGTTGTTGTTGTTGCCTGGCGTACTGGAATCGACTCGCCAACTCGACGACGACGACCAATTGATTGAAATGGTCCTAGCGACGGTGCGATCGGCATTGCTGGATCTTCAATCCATGAGGAGCAAAGAGGGAGAGGCAATGCGGAATCAGTTCGCGGAAACACTTTCCGAAATCGGGGAGAACCAAGCATTGATCGAGCAGCGTGCACCAGAAGTGGTTGCGGAATACCGCAAGAAACTGGATTTGCGGATTCGTACTGGGCTCGCGCACCTCGGGCATGGCGTCACCGAAATTGACTTGCTCCGCGAAGTCTTAACCTATGCCGATCGCTGCGATATTTCCGAGGAAATCACCAGGCTGGCTAGTCACCTGAGCCAATTTCGTACCGCATTATCCCATCCGGAGAGCCAGGGCCGACGCCTCGACTTTCTCATCCAAGAGTTGTTTCGGGAAACCAATACGATCGGTTCCAAAGCCAACGATTCGCAGGTTTCTCAACATGTGGTCACAATCAAGACGGCCATCGAACAAATGCGCGAGCTAGTCCAGAATGTGGAGTAGACTTTCAAATATGAACCATCCAGGCAAACTCGTCATCATCTCCGGGCCTTCGGGTTCTGGCAAATCCACGGTCGTACGGCGGTTGCTGGCTGAGTCGGAGCTGCCTTTGGTGTTGAGTATTTCAGCTACGACTCGACCGCCTCGCGTCGGAGAGGAGAACGGTCGGGAATATTTTTTCATGACCGACGACGAATTCCAGGCTCGACGTCGTTCTGGCGAGTTTCTTGAATGCAAAGAGGTTTTTGGCCGAGGATATTGGTACGGAACCCTCCGCAACACTGTTTCGACTGGCCTAGATCAGGGAAAGTGGGTACTCTTAGAGATTGATGTTCAAGGAGCACTTGCAGTTTTGCAAGACTATCCGCAAGCGATCACCATCTTTGTCCACCCGGGCTCAGTGGTTGAACTTGAAAAAAGGCTCCGAAATCGCGGTTCCGAAAGTCAGGAGTCGATTCAACGTCGATTGGATGTGGCTGCGGAAGAACTGGCATTGCGACATCACTACACTCACGAAGTTATCAACGAAGAGATCCATACAACTGTTCAGCAATTGTGCAAGCTGCTTGTGCAGTACCAGGGAGAAAAGGTTCCATGCTCGAAGAATTGAAAGAAGAGTTTATCGTCAACAAAGTTGGCGGTCGCTTCAAACTATCCACTCTGATCCAAAAGCGGTTGGTCCAGATCAATCGCGGGAGCAGGCCGTTGGTTGAAATGAATACCGACGACAAGATGGAAGTCGTGATCCAAGAAATCTTGCAAGACAAGATCTTCTTGACCACTTCAGGCGAGCTCAAGGTCCTCAGCGAAACAGCAGACCTCGGTGACTTGCTCGATTTGGACACAAGTGATCTTTAACTTTCGTTAACCACAAAACCATTCAGACACGTTTTCTTGCGGTGACTGTTTGATGAACCATCGCGTTGTTGTCGGTATCACAGGCGGCATCGCTGCTTACAAATCAGCGGCTATCGTTAGCCGCTTGGTGCAGCGCGGTTTTGATGTCTCCGTTGTCCTATCGGATGCTGCGCAGCAATTCGTTGGTGCTGCAACCTTCTCGGCGCTGTGCAATCGAGTGCCTGTCGTCAACGCATTTGATCCACGCTTTCCGCTTGGTCCGCATATCGAATTGGCGACCGACTGCAAATTGTTTCTGGTTGCCCCGGCAACGGCGCACGTTATCGCCAGTTGTGCGTTAGGATTAGCGGATTGTTTGCTTTCGACGCTTTATCTGAACATGGAGTGTCCAGTCGTTTTTGCGCCTGCCATGAGCACTCCGATGTGGGAGAAGCCTGCCGTGATACGCAACCTGGATCAGTTAAAGGCCGACGGTGTTCTCATGGTTGGTCCCGAATCCGGTTGGCTTTCTTGTCGACGCGTTGGGGCTGGGCGAATGTCCGAGCCCGATTCGATCCTTGCTGCCTGTGAGCAATTCCTAGTGTAAAACGTTGGCACCGAAAGCTTTCATGGCTCGAATCGTCATCACCTCTGGCCCCACGCGACAGTACCTGGACCCGGTTCGCTATTTGACCAACGCTTCGAGCGGGAGAATGGGTGCCGCCCTGGCCCAAGCGACCCTCGACCTCGGACATGACGTGACCATCATCAGCGGTCCGGTGTCCGTTTCTTACCCCGCTAACGCAAAAGTCGTAGATGTCGTTACGACTCAAGAAATGCTCGACGCAACCGGCTCTGCCTTTGAACAAGCCGATGGATTGATCGGTGCCGCAGCCCCTTGCGATTACATGCCTAGGCATATCGAGAAACACAAACTGACGAAAACCGGCGATGGGCTTCAATTGTCCTTGATCGAAACACCTGACATCATTGCTACGCTCGGAAATGCAAAAAAAGCAAGCCAATGGGTCGTTGGCTTTGCTCTCGAAACTGAGGATATTCGATTTCGAGCGATCGTAAAGATGTCGCGAAAGTGTTGCGACATGATCGTTTCCAACAGCGCCGAAGCCATGAACGCCGAAGACAACTCCGTGGAAGTTATCCTTCGAGATGGCTCGATTTTGGGGCAACTCACCGGTGCAAAATCCGAGGTGGCGCGGGGAATTCTTTTTCACATCCAAACGCACTTGATCGATCGATCGGTATGAACCAAGCTTACAAGGATTTCCCCGATTTGCCAGATATTTCGCAACCGCTTGATGTCTTGGTGGTGGCTCCCCATCCGGATGATGCCGAGCTCGGCATGGGAGGCGCAATCTGCAAATTGATCCAGCAGGGACGTCGAGTAGGCATCGTCGACCTAACCAATGGAGAACCCACTCCGTTCGGTAGCACCGAAATTCGGGCATTGGAAACTGCAGCGGCAACCACCGCCCTGGGTGTCCAATGGCGGTACAACCTGGGAATGAAGAATCGATTTCTTGAGCCCACGCTCGAAAATCGACATCGCCTTGCCAGCCTTTTTCGATTGGTACGTCCTCGTTGGGTTTTTGCTCCCTATTGGTCGGATGCGCACCCCGACCATACTGCCGCCACAGAGCTGGTTGAGGCAGCAAGGTTTTGGAGCAAACTGTCTAAGAGCGAGCTGGCCGGACAGCCTTTTCATCCGGAACGTATTTACTACTATTTTTGCATCCATCTCAAACTCGTTCCTCAGCCTGCATTTATCCTGGATATCACCGAACACTGGCCTGCGAAAGCTGCCTCGATCGCAGCGTATCAGAGCCAGTTTGTAACCAGCCGATCCACGCAGCCGCCGAGCGTCGTCGAGAGGCTCAGGGAGGATGCTGCTTTCTGGGGGAAAGCCATCGGGGTTCGATACGGTGAACCTTTTGCTTCGAAAGAACCGATTGGAATGAAGAGCCTGGATTCCCTGATTTGACAACTAGCCTATCGAAAACCAAGCGATTCCAGGCGAGGCGTAAAACCCGTTGAAATCGTTGGCGGAATTTAGCTAGCTAGCTAGGCGAGTTATGTCATGTGTCAAGTCATTAGCCTGCAATGCGTTCGACGCAGTCCTTAAAATATCCTGTGTCGCCCCAAGTCGTTCTTCATTCCGAAATGGAACTCCGCAAAATCGAAGAATGCAAAATGGACTGCGCCCGTAAGTTTTTTTCCAAAATTACGTCGGACCAAGTCAAGTACGACGCCCGTAAACAGCTACGCGAAGTTTATCGAGTTGGTAAAACAAGAAAGACGAATGCACAATTATTTGATGAGACGTTTGAGCAGTTGCCGTCATCGCCGATCGTGGAGTCCGGTCTTCTATGGACAGCGAGGGCGAGCGTTGCGGCAAACGATACCAGTTGGCATAGTTGCTTTGCTCAACTTTTGCCAGAGTTTCCGAAAGTTCAGCCACTGCACTGGCAATCGTTCCAAACCATCCCTACCAAGTCAACGTAATCCTCGCTATCCCTCCAAGGAATTTGGGAACAACCGTGCCGCCAAGTCTCATCGTGGAAGGCGATGAACAGCTTTCACGATGTATTGTTTTCAGCAAACATATGCGAGCAGCCAAGCCCGACGGCTCTCCTGTTGGACGAGTTAAACCTGGCGCATTCATTCCCCATCCGTACGACGACTTGTCTGTAAACAATCTCTGGGCGACCGCAAAGTCCTCCGTTTTTTAAAAATCCCCTTCTTCAATCGCTTCGCGGATTTCCCGAACGACGCCAACCCTAGTGATCTGCTGTTGGATGATGCGAGAAACGTTCACTTTTAGCAAGTGACCGATCTTGCATGCCAGGTCCACGTCCCGGATCCCTTCAAATTGATTCACCACCTCATTGCGATAGTAGATCGTCTGATCGATGGAGCCGAAGCCGCTTTCATAGGCGTCTTGAAGTTCGCTGATCCAGTCTTCAGGAATATGACGCTTGCGGCAATATTCGATCGACCAGATGTCATCACCTGTGCACTCAGATAACAGCTTTAACGCCTGACTTCGATTCACTTGCCATCGCCCTGGATCTAGATCTGTTTCACTTTTATTCAGTCCTTTGTCATGATCGAGCTATCAATCATCCATTCACGCAGTCGCAAAGGCCAATCCCCCGCAGCACCATTGTTGCCAGGTCGGTATCCGAATCCATGCCCCGCATTCGAGTAGATGTGTAACTCAGCCGGAACTTCCGCGGCCTTGTATTTCAAATAAAGCTCTGCCATGCCTTTGGAAATGTCGTCCCGATCCTTTGCCCCCAAGGCAATGAAGACCGGTGGCATCCCTTTGCGTACTGTAAATCGGCTTGAGCTGCCAGGATAGATGAGCACTTGAAAGTCGGGCCGGCTTGCCATTCGTTCTACTGGATCGGTGGCATCGCTCTTTCCATTATCGGATTCCATTGCCGCCAGGGCCGCCAGTTCCCCGCCAGCCGAAAATCCCAATACCCCCAGTTTCGATGCATCAATGTTCCATTCCTTTGCCTTGCTCCGAATCATTCTCAATGCGCGTCGCGTATCCGCCATCGCATGTTCGTCCACGGTATACGTCGAACCGGTTTCCTTTGCCAATCGGTTCTTCAAAACGAAGGCAGCGATTCCGTGGTCTGCAAACCATTGGCCAAGATCGTACCCCTCATGCCCCATGCACAGCATCCGGTGCCCGCCACCTGGGCAAATCAAGATGGCGGCGGTTGGAGCGTTCGACGGACTTGAAGCCTTATTGGTAACCAAATACGGTGTGATGGAGGGGTTGTGGATATTGGTCACGTTGCACTTTCCCGGCCCAACGTCTTCTTTTTCTGACTCGATCCTGCGTTCTACCGAACCGGGAGCACCATTTGCCCAGAGTGGTATCTGCGTGGGACGCTCCGCAAAGCAGAGGGCGCTTGATACGCAGGCCAAGGCCGCAAGTGTGAGCGAAACATGGTGTCGCATTTGGATAATTTCCTGATCGAGAGGTTTTCCGTTCAAAGCTTTTTTTTATTGTAACACCCAACCAACCAACCACGCACCCACCTCTCGCCCTAAACCCTAAACCCTACAACTCTTCGATCACCGCAGAATCGGGTAGCCATCATCCAGGAAGTCGCTATACTCTTGGGTTTTCCATAAGTTTGATGCTCGATCCCACGCGGACCGGCACCTTTGGCAACCTCATAAATGAATAATCGTTCGACCGGGACTTCGAGTCCCGATAAAAACACCAAAGCACCCAATGATCTGCTCAGTGAGCGCGTACTCGTCCTCGACTTTGGTGCCCAGTACGCACAACTCATCGCTCGCCGGGTTCGGGACCAGAATGTTTATTGCGAACTGATCCGCCATGATGTCTCGGCCGACGTGATAAAGGCGAGAAAACCTTCCGCGATCATTCTCTCGGGCGGCCCAGCCAGCGTTTACGAAGAAAACGCCCCTAAGTGCGATCCACGCATCTTCTCGCTCGGCATTCCGATTCTCGGCATTTGCTACGGAATGCAGCTTGCATCGCAAGCCCTGGGTGGTGCTGTTGAAAAATGTCCAGCTCGCGAATTCGGTCGTTCCCGGTTGGAAATCGCGTCCCTGGAAAAGCTGTTCGCCGGTTTCCCTCATGAAATCGATGTCTGGATGAGCCACGGCGATCAAGTGCATGCACTACCGGATGACTTCGAAACGCTTGCGTCTACGTCGAGCTGTCCTTTTGCTGCGGTCAAGCACAAGACGAAACCCATCTACGGTTTGCAGTTCCATCCAGAAGTTTCCCACACCGCCCTTGGCGGAACTCTTATCCACAATTTCTTATACAACATTGCCAATTGCGAAGGCAAATGGCACTTGAGCGATTTCGCCCAGCGTTCGATCGAGCAGATTCGAAGCGTCGTGGGCAACGATCGAGTCATATGCGGCCTTTCCGGTGGTGTCGATTCAGCCGTGACTGCGGCATTGATTTACAAAGCCATCGGATCGCAGCTTACCTGCATTCTGATCGACAACGGTTTGCTCCGCAAAGATGAGCAAGCGGCAGTTATTTCGGAGTTCACCAATCACTTCAAAGCCGATTTGCGAGTCGTCGATGCGAGCGATCGATTCCTACAGTGTCTCGCCGGGATTCGCGATCCACAGGAAAAACGCCGTCGTATCGGACACGCGTTCATCGATAGCTTCAAAGCAGAGGCCGAGAAGATTAACGGTGCCAAGTTCCTAGCTCAGGGCACGTTGTACCCGGACGTGATCGAAAGCGGCGCCGCCGCCGACGGCCCATCCGCCACCATCAAATTGCATCACAATGTCGGCGGACTGCCCAAGGAACTCGGTTTTGAATTGATCGAGCCTCTCCGGGATTTGTTCAAAGACGAAGTCCGCAAACTTGGCGTCGAACTTGGGCTGCCCGAACACTTGGTCTGGCGACACCCGTTCCCAGGACCTGGGCTCGCTGTCCGCTGCTTAGGCGATATTACCAAAGAAAAACTGGATGTTCTCCGTGAAGCCGACGCGATTGTCGTCAGCGAAATCAAGAATGCCAATCTGTATCGGCAAACTTCGCAAGCGTTCGCCGTGCTACTCGAATCGCAAACCGTCGGAGTGATGGGTGATGCCCGCACTTACGAAAATGTAGTGGCCGTGCGCTGCGTTAACACGGACGATTTCATGACGGCGGATTGGAGCCACCTGCCTTATGATTTGCTTGCTCGCATTTCCACTCGAATCATCAACGAAGTGCGCGGCGTCAACCGCGTCTGCTACGACATTAGCTCCAAACCACCAGCCACCATCGAATGGGAATAAGAATACGCCAATGAGTCGTTCGTACATTTTTCAAATCGAAAACCTGACCAAACGTCACGGCCAAAAAGAAGTTCTCAAAGATATCTTTTTGGCGTTTTATCCGGGTGCCAAAATCGGTGTGCTGGGTTCCAACGGGGCTGGAAAGAGCACCTTGTTGCGAATCATGGCTGGGACGGATAAGAATTTCGATGGGACGGCTAGGCTCGCCAATGGCTTCACCGCCGGCTACCTCTCGCAAGAACCGCAACTCAATCCGAACAAAGATGTCCAAGGCAACGTGGAAGAAGCAGTAGCCCCACGCCGCGCCATCATCGATCGATTCAATGAGATTTCCAATTTGCTCGGTGAGGTCACCGATGACAAGAAGATGGAAAAACTCTGTGACGAAATGTCAAAGTTGCAAGATGTCATCGATGCTCAAAATCTGTGGGATCTCGATCGACAAGTTGAAATGTCCATGGCCGTAATGAACCTGCCACCGGGAGATGCAAGCGTCGCCAAACTTTCCGGCGGAGAGCTGCGACGAGTTGCGTTGTGCAAGTTGTTGATCCAACAACCGGACTTGCTTCTGCTCGACGAACCTACGAATCACCTGGATGCCGAAGCAGTTAACTGGCTAGAGCAACACTTGGCTCAATACGCGGGCACCGTCGTAGCTGTCACGCACGATCGCTACTTCTTGGACAACGTTGCACAGTGGATTCTGGAATTGGACCGCGGCTCAGGCTATCCCTTCGAAGGTAACTACACTTCGTGGTTGGAACAAAAGCAGAAGCGACTCGTAATCGAGCAGAAATCCTCGCAAGCTCGACAAAAGACCCTCGACAAGGAACTTGAATGGATCCGCATGTCACCGCGGGCCAGACAAGCCAAGAACAAAGCTCGTATCAGTTCGTACGAACAACTGGCTGCACAGCAGTTCGAGGAAAGACCTGACGAACTCGAATTCCAGATTCCGCCCGGAAAACATTTGGGTGAAGTTGTCGTGCACGCCGAAGGAGTTACCAAATCCTACAACGATCGCGTGCTGATCGAAAACCTGTCGTTCCGTCTACCTGCGGGTGGAATCGTCGGCGTGATTGGCCCGAACGGTGCCGGCAAGACGACTCTGTTCCGAATGATAACGGGGCAAGACAAACCGGATGGCGGTACGCTGCGCATCGGCGACACGGTCGAGTTGGGCTATGTGGATCAATCTCGCGATTCACTCACCGACACGAACACACTTTACCAAGAGATCTCTGGCGGGCACGACTGGATCGACTTGGGTGGCAAGAAGATGAACTCGCGCTCGTACGTATCGAAGTTCAATTTCAAGGGTACCGACCAAGAAAAGAAGGTTGGAAATCTATCGGGTGGAGAGCGCAACCGAGTTCACTTGGCTAAACTCCTGAGACGCGGTTGCAACGTTTTGCTGCTTGACGAACCGACGAACGATTTGGATATCGATACGCTGCGGGCCCTTGAGGAAGCGATTCTCGGGTTCGTTGGCTGCGTGGTAGTTATCTCTCACGATCGATGGTTCCTCGACAGAATCGCGACGCATATATTGGCGTTCGAGGGTGATGGCTACGTTCACTGGTGCGAAGGAAATTTTCAAACTTACGAACAGCAACGCCGCGACAGAGTGGGTATGCAGGCCGACGAACCCCATCGCTTCCGCTACAAGAAACTTGCAACTTAGAGCAGGAAATGGCCAATGCCCCCGAGTTTTACACGGGGGATTCTTACCATCGCTCTAGAGCAGATGGTCAGAACCCTCGGCGTAAAGCCGACGGCATGCCAATGCCCCCGAGTTTTACTCGGGGAATGCTTACCATCGCTCTAGAGCAGATGGTCAGAACCCTCGGCATAAAGCCGACGGCATGCCAATGCCCCCGAGTTTACCTCGGGGGATTCTTACCAGAGCGCGACCATTCTTGGATCCGTCCGCATCGGGGGTTGCCGTGTCAACAAACGCCTCATCAATGGTTATCAATAGCATCAACTCCATAAACAACGGCAGGTTCTGACGCAGGACGAATCGAAAAGCTCCGATGAATCCGAGCACTCCAAAAAGCACTCCAAATTTAGCCAAGAATCCCTTTTACCACTTCGCCGTGAACGTCGGACAGTCGGAACTGCCGGCCTTGAAAACGGTACGTCAAACGAGTGTGGTCGATACCACAAAGATGCAGAATGGTGGCTTGCATGTCATGCACGTGGACTGGATTCTCGGTGATGTTCCATCCGTACTCATCGGTTGCACCATACACACTTCCTTTCTTGACTCCACCACCCGCCATCCACCAACTAAACGCTTTGCCGAAATGGTCTCGGCCATTCGGCTTGGCCGGATCACCTTGACCAAACGGGGTCCTACCGAATTCTGCTCCCCAGATCACCAGAGTATCCTCCAGCAAACCTCTCTCCTTGAGGTCCTGGACCAATGCAGCTGCTGGTGCGTCGGTATCGAGGCATTGCTGCTCCAATTGCGTAAACAAATTGTTGTGCTGGTCCCAGCCAGCATGCATCAATTGCACAAAGCGGGTTCCGCGTTCGAGCAATCGACGAGCTATCAGACAATTGTTCGCAAAGGTCCCCTTGGCCAAGGCGTCTGGACCGTAGCGCACGATGGTCGAAGCAGATTCATTCGAAAAGTCGATCAATTCAGGTACGCTGGTTTGCATACGAAAGGCCATTTCGTATTGAGCGATTCGGGTGTCGATTTCCGGGTCGCCATAGTCCGCTAAATGCTCCATGTTCATCTTGGCGATATCGTCGAGCAACGATCGTCGTGCTGCTGGGCTGACTCCGGCAGGATTGGCTAGGTACGGAACAAGGTCTCCGGTGTTGCGAAACCGGACCCCTTGGAAACGGCTGGGCAAGAAACCGCTTCCCCAATAATAGTCAAAGAAGAGTTGGCCGCACGTCTTGGTCTTGTCGCTCGATGTCATGACGACAAACGTTGGCAGGTTTTCCGTTTCGCTTCCAAGCCCATACGAAAGCCACGAACCCATGCTTGGTCGCCCCGGCACCTGGGAACCGGTCAAGAAGAACGTTACACCCGGAGCATGATTGACCGCTTCGGTATGCATCGATTTGATCAACGTCATTTCATCCGCGATTCCACCAATCTTCGGAAGCATTTGGCTTAACGGAATTCCCGATTGGCCATAGGGTTGAAACGGCTTGATGGCAGGCACGCAAGGCCATTTGCCATAACCGCTCGACATGGTGGAAAGTCTGGTGGAGCCGCGAATGGAGTCCGGGATATCTTTACCTGCCATCTCTCGCAACGTCGGCTTTTCGTCAAACAGATCGACGTGCGATGGCCCACCACCTTGCCACAACAATACAACCCTTTTGGCTTTGGCCAAATGATGTGGCAAATCCGGCAAGCCGTTTCCCGCTCCTTTGGCGATCGGCACATCTGCGAGCGATTGTCCGCCAAGCAATGAGGCGAGGGCTGCAACACCAACGCCGCTGGCTGCCGAGCCGAACAGTTGCCGTCGATTGACGCGGGCCATGTTTTGTTTTAGGAGATTGTCCATAAGGTTGCTACTCGCGAGTCATCGCTTCATCTAAGTTTAAAATGGCCAAGCAGACAGCCGACAAGGCCGCGTGCTTGGGTAAATCCAGTGTCTTGTCCCGCGGTGCGTTGCCAACGTCGACAAAGGCTTGGGCTGCGGTCGGGTCGTCGGTGTAAAAGGCAATCTGTTTTTGAAATGCATTCTGCAACGCAATCAGATCCTTTTCTCGCGGAGCACGCCCGAATACTTTGCGAAATGCGAACGTTATCTGCTCTGAGACTTCGCCGGAATGATGGATGGAGTTTTCTGCCAACACGCGAGCCGCCTCGACCCAAGTGGGGTCGTTGAGGGTCGTGAGTGCATGTAGGGGCGTGCTAGTGGCAGTTTGGCGGACTCGGCAAGTCTGGCGATTCGAGGCGTCAAACATGTTCGCAGGCCCAACGGTCCGTCTCCAAAACGTATAAAGGCTGCGTCGGTAGAGATCTTTGCCGCTCGAGGCCGGATACGTAAAATCCCGTTCCTTGGTGATGGCCAACGATTCCCATATTCCATCAGGTTGATAAGGGTAAACCGGCGCTCCAGCGATCCGATCGTCCAATAGCTGGGCGGCGGAAAGGGACCAATCACGCAAGATGAGCGACGGCATTCGAAATCGACTCGCTCTCGCGTACAATCGATTCTCAATATCGCGAGTTCGAAGTTCGGGTGTCATCCGGCTTGACTGCCGATAGGTTGCGCTATTGAGGATAAGCCGTTGCATGGCCTTCATGTCCCAACCGGACTCCCTAAATTCGACCGCCAGCCAATCGAGCAACTCCATATGAATCGGGAATTCACTTTGAACACCAAAGTCTTCTGCGGTCTTGACAATACCGATTCCAAATAGGTTTTGCCACATGCGATTCATCTGGACACGGGCTGTTAGCGGATGTTCTGGGGACACCAGCCATTGTGCAAAGCCCAGGCGATTGCGCGGTGCATCGGCTGGAAGAGGCGGCAAGAAGGCGGGCGTGTTGAACGAAACTTTGTCGGTCGGTTTCAGGTATTCACCGCGTGAAAGAACATGGGATTGGCGAGGTTTTTCGTCGCTCATGACCATCACGCGAGGCAGGTTGTTGGCTTTGTAGTCCGCAGATTTTTTCCGTACTTCGGCCAGCTTTCCAAGAATCGGTATTTTGTCGTTCAAGGTGGATCGAACTTTATCATCGAAGTGCTTTCGAAGTTCCTTTTCTACCGATTTCTTTTCCTCATCAGACCGTTCCGCTTCGAGTTTCTTTAGTAAATTTGTTAGCGATTCCGGTAATCCCTTTCCATCGACCGGTTCTCCATCTGCATAGAGTCCGGCTCGCCAGCCAACGAAGGACGCTTCCACGAGCGGTGCCGTCTCCTTGTCGAGTGAAGCGATTTGCGATTCGAATTCCTCAAACTTCAGCTTGTATGCTTCGGATGGCAACTCGATGAATGGGGCGGCCACGCGGATGCGAGACGAAAAGAACTGAGGGACGCCACTTTCAGGGACACGATTAAAGGCATCAAGCAAACTGTAGTAATCGACTTGCGTGACTGGATCGTACTTATGGTCATGGCATTGCGCACAGGCCATGGTCAGCCCAAGCCAAGTCGTGGCTGTCGTATCGATCCGATCGAACAGCACGACGAACCGCTGTTCCTCGGCAATCGCGCCTCCCTCACCGTTGAGCAAGTGGTTTCGATTGAATCCACTTGCAATCTTTTGATCGTCGGTCGGGCTGGGAAGTAAGTCGCCTGCAAGTTGCCAAATGGTAAACTGATCGAACGGCAGATTCTCGTTGAAGGCACGCACGACCCAGTCCCTCCAAATCCATTGCCAGGTATCGCCGTCCTGTTGAAAGCCATTGCTGTCGGCATACCGGGCGGCATCGAGCCAGCCGAGGGCCATGCGTTCTCCGTAATGCTCGTTGCTGAGAAGTTGGTCAACGAGCTTCTCGTACGCAAGCGGATCACTGTCAGCCACGAATGCATCGACTTGGGCAGGGGATGGCGGTAGGCCGATCAAATCAATGTAAAGGCGCCGGATGAGGGTCGCTCGATCGGCTTCGGGAGATGGCGTGAGCCCTTCGGATTCCAGCTTCGCAAGTACAAAGTGATCGACGGGGGTATGGGTCCAATCGGATCTAGATAGTTTTGGAAGAATTGGGCGAACGGGAGCTACGAAGGCCCAATGGTTTGAGTAGGTTGCACCTTGATCAATCCATTTTTCAAGCAACTGCTTCTGATGGGATGAAAGTTTTCGGTTGGATTTGGGGGGCGGCATTTGCTCATCGACATCCGTCGAATGGATTCGCGTAATCAGCGAACTTTCGGTGGGTTTTCCGGGTACGAATGCATTGGCTTGGAGGGCGAGGTCGCGGATATCGAGTCTCAGATCTGCTTGCCGTTTGCTCCCGTCTTGGCCGTGGCAGTAAAAACAGTTTTCCGCCAGGATGGGACGAATATCGCGATTGAAGTCGACCGGCTCTTCGGCAGGTGCAAGCGAACAAGGAATCGATGTCAGAGAGGCCAAGCAGAGTACACGGATTTTTCTAACGAAGACTCGTCCGATCTTAGCTGCTCGCAAAATGACGCTTCGGTACGGTTCGGATGTCATCGGATCTCAAAAAAAAGGTGGGGACGGGAAAAACCTGCGTTGGGCAAGCCAGTAGCAAATCTGAACTTCAACGCTATTGTAGACCAATAGCATGTTCGATTCCATCAAGTGGCGTAAGCTTCCAGCTTGCGATTAAGTGGCGTAAGCTTCCAGCTTGCGATCAAGTGGCGCTTGCGATCAAGTGGCGTAAGCTTCCAGCTTGCGATTTCCTAAGGTCGATTCGATGGCAAACAAGATGTTTACCCACTTTTTAATCTGGACAACGCACTAGCCCTAGTTTTTTCGGAGTCACACACTTTGGAGGCATAGGCTATAATCGTGCATTGTAAAAACAACGCCGGTCAACTCCCAACGTTCCAACCCGACATTCCTTTAGAGAATTAGCATGCAGAATCCGTATTCGTGTGGTTTTGACTTGGGCGGCACCAAGATGCTCTGCATTATATTGGACGACAAGCAGAAGATCGTTGCCAGGAAACGCAAGAAAACAAAGGGAACTGAGGGAGCGCAAGCTGGAGTAGTACGGATTGCCGACCTGATTCGAGAAACATTCTCCGAGAACAACCTTCCCTTGGAGGGTCTTAAGTCGCTTGGAATCGGATGCCCAGGACCAGTCGATATGGACAATGGAATGGTCAATGTGGCAGTGAACTTGGGATGGAAAAACGTATCCTTAGGGGCGATGCTCGAGGACGAGCTAGACTGCCCGGTTTCGGTGCTTAACGATGTGGACGCCGGTGTTTATGGGGAATATTCGGTAGGGGCAGCCGTTGGGGCGCGCAGTGTTGCAGGACTTTTTCCGGGGACTGGTATTGGCGGCGGTTTCGTCTACGAAGGCAAAATCCTTCGAGGAAAGCGTTCGTCGGCAATGGAGATTGGCCATACTCGAATAACTTCCTCGAATCGCAATAGTGGGACAGAGATGACCGGTACGCTAGAGAGCGAAGCCAGTCGTTTGGCGATTGCGGCTGAGTGTGCAAAGCTGGCTTACCGGGGTGAGGCGCCAAATCTATTGCGTGCAGCCGGTACTGACATATCTCAAATTCGCAGCAAAGTACTGGCCGCGGCCATTCGGGACGGCGACAAGGCGGTTGAGCGAGTGGTTAGACAGGCTGCCCAAACGGTCGGTTACGCAGTGACGAATTTAATTCACATGCTCTGTCCCGAGGTCATCATTTTGGGAGGTGGGTTAGTGGAATCCATTAGCGAGATCTACTTGGATGAAGTAACCCGCACTGTTCATAAGAGCGTCTTGCAGTGTTATGAAGACATGTTTGAAATCAAGATGGCAAAACTGGGTGACGACGCTGGAGCCATGGGGGCCGCAATTTGGGCAAAACAGCATTTGCCAGCGGCAGTGCCAGTTGGCGAAGCCTA
>JANPNA010000466.1:0-9245 GCA_031427235.1 Pirellula sp. | reverse complement strand
GTTCTGACCTGCCATTCTAGAGGAATGGTAAGTATCCCCCGAGTTGAACTCGGGGGCATTTGCATGCCGTCGGCTTTATGCCGAGGGTTCTGACCTGCCATTCTAGAGGAATGGTAAGTATCCCACGAGTTGAACTCGGGGGCATTCGCATGCCGTCGGCTTTATGCCGAGGGTTCTGACCTGCCATTCTAGAGGAATGGTAAGCATCCCCCGTGTTGAACTCGGGGGCATTCGCATGCCGTCGCCTTTACGCCGAGGGTTCTGACCTGCCATTCTAGAGGAATTTCGCTTGTCGCTTGCGACTTGACCGCAAACTTTTCAAGCCGAAGCCACCTAGGGCTAGACCGACCAGCGCCATTGTGGATGGCTCTGGCACGGCAGTGATGGCAAAACTATTAAAGGAAGACCCAACTTGTACCGAGGTAGCGTTGAATCCACCCAGGCCATCGGGCTGTTGTGCCACCGTAAGAAAGCCTGTCGTAGCAAAATCCAAACGACTGGTAGTCGTCAGGCTCGACGAAACCGTGTAAGTCGTATGCGGATCTCGCACGAAACTAACCGTTCCGATAAGCGTATTTGGCGATTGCGCCGTCCCAATCAAAACATTATACGGATCTAAATTCAGACCACCGGCAGGTGGTCCACCACCTCGAAACGTTACACTGTTGCTGGTAATCACTGGGCCGCCCGCATCACGGAAGAGGCCTGACCATTTGTTATCCGTCGTTCCAGGTGCCACCGCTACCGGTGTAACTTGAGTTGCAGTAAAACCACTAACTGGCAGATAGTTTAGCGAGAGGGTGAATCCGTAACCCCCGACTAGTTGAGTTCCCGAATCTGCCGCTGCGTAAACTTCGAACGATGCGTTCACCGAATTCAGAACCGTCTTATCGATAAAACTGACAATGATCGATGCGTTGGCCATGGATTGACAAACAATACAGCAAAGTAGAAAACCGAGGATTTTTTGGTATTTCAATCGCATTGCTTCAACCAGATTGCTGTGGACTGGAGTCGGAAAGTTTTCGAAGACCGACTAAGATTAATCGGACTCGCAGGTAGGTACAACGACCTTTTTCGGTAATTTCCAAAAGGTTGCTGCTTCTGTGCGATGGAATCTAGTGCTTTGTTACAAGGTAAGAATTAGGGTTGGCCGTAGTGGATCTTGTTAAAGATCCGAATCCTGCCGGATCTTTAACAAGATCCATTACCCTAAAATTATGCTGTCACAAAGCACTAGACTTCAAAAACAATTAGGCAGCCACAAGAGGCAAGCTTATTGAACTTTTACTTGACCAATACCAACTAGGGATTCAGCGATGGAGCTGGGGGTGGTGCCGGAGCACCGCCACCGCTCATCACTTCGGGTACCTTGGCAGGTTGACTACTTTTGTTGTAATCGGCTGGAAGCGAAGATGTGGAGCTTGCTCCGCAACCCATCAGTCCACAGCCCAGTAAAATCAAAAACAGATTCTTCATGGAGAATTCGCTACTTTTTTCGAGGTAATTAATTGTCTAGACTAGCAACATTGCCATCTTGCATTGCCGAAACCCATTGATAGGTTGTGTTGTCAATGGAGTTGGAAATATTTCGTACCGAACCATCGGCCATTCCGACGTTGATAAGTCCGGTATGGCGACTGTTAAACTTGTAGTAAACCCACGGATCGGTTCCGCCTAACCCCCAGGCCGTTGGCATCGGTCCAATGGTCCATCCGTAGGACCATGTTCGCCCGGTAGGTTTTTTGCTATCGGTCCAAACGCCAGTTGCTTCGCCAAAAAGCATAACGTTCGTAGTTCCATCGGTCAAATCCGCGATCTTGTAGCTTGTGCGGTTTCCAAACGGACCGACCCACGCGTTCCAAGCTGGCGATAGAGTTGTCCCAAGACGACCAGCGTTTCCTAAGTAATTGGTTCGACCCATGGTCGCACCGAATGGAACTCCGTATCCGCTCCCTCCAACCGTACCCGTATTACCTGTTCCCCAAGTATGCAGAATCATCATTGTGGCAGCGGTATTCGAGTAAGCGTCGTCCGATGGGCACAGAAGAGTACTGAGACGGTACTGCTGAAAGTCCCAAAGGGTATCGATGTCACTCGGGTCTCCGTCGTATCCGGTGGCACCACTCGTCCAAAACAAGAATTTTTCGCCATCCGTGGCCGTGACGCCCGTTGGCTGGGCTTTTGGATCCATATTGCGCCAATTGGAAAATGGATCGTGGACGGCGGCTTGTTCAAAATAGGGGAACAAATAGACCAAATGCCCGATCCATTGCACGCCATAGGCCGGGGAGGCTGTTGTTGTGTAAACAGCGCCGCCAGGGCTTCCCAAATATCCTGGTGGGAGTTTCTTTCTCGCACTTTCGAAATTGTGAAGAGCCAATCCCAGTTGCTTCAAATTATTAGTGCACTGCATTCGGCGTGCAGCTTCACGGGCGGCTTGAACCGCTGGCAATAGCAAGCCAACTAAGATGCCAATGATCGCAATCACGACCAGCAATTCAACCAACGTGAAAGCCGACCGAGCTTTCCGCGTGTGTAACTTTCGCATGTCTAAACACCTTTCGAAACAAAAACGTAAAAGAACCCATCGGCTCGGATAGCTGACGTGCAGGGGAAGGATAATGCAGCGCCGGGCAAATCTACTATTACGCACTTTAATCGTTTTCCGGACGAATTTGTCTCTAAAATTCTAGTTCAATTTCGCACCCCCCATGTGCGGGAGAGGCCCCAGGTCAAGAGACTTGTTCGATTCCGTTGCCTTTTGCATGTTTTTTTCCCAAAACCATTACGTTCGATTTTTTGCAATTTTTTGAAATTGGGTATGGGATAAAAAACTTGAGGGGAAAGTTGTTTTCGGGTCGTTATCGTTTTTCCCTGGACACCATCCGCCATCACTCGAAGTCCAACACTTGACTATCCTTCGACAATCGGATTTTCAGTTTTTCGGAATCGATTCCCTGAACGGTTGTTTGTTCCTCGATCGCGTGAACCGCAGCCGTTGCAGCGCTCTGCCCCATGACCATGAAGACCGGCTCCATGCGAATACTCCCATACGAAATATGGCTAGCCGCCAAACAGACGGGAACTAGCAGATTGGTGCACTGATCCGCTTTTGGCCGAAGACTGCGATAGCTTATCGGATAAGGTCGCGTACCGATTTGGATATCCCCTTCGTTGAGTGCAAAGCCATCCTTGGTAACGTAGCGCTGGGTATTGTGGCTGTCCATGTTGTAAGCACCCATGCCGACGCTATCAGCCACAATCTCCACACGTTTGCAGTTCTTTTCACTCATTACGTATTCCGATACCATCCGACGGGCTTCACGCACGTACAGTTGTCGCGGCCAGTTGTCATTGTCGACAAATTCGTCCTTAGCCAAGGCCAATCGATTGAATTCTTGGCGAACGCTCGCGGGCACGCGTGGATGATTGGCCAAGGTCCACATCAACCCCTTGGTGTATTGCTCATGTTCTTTCCAAATCCTTTCGCGTACCGCGTAGTCGCCGTCGGGATATTCGTAATTCATGCCAATGTTGTCGGTACTAAATGCAAAATTATTGTTTGTGTCGGTCTTTCGATTCGGCATCCAAAGCGGGTGCCATGGAACGCGAAGGTCACCCGCCTCGAAGTTGCGTAAGAGCAACTCATAGTTGAGTTCAATGTAATCCGCAGGCTTAGGCCAAGGTCTACGATTGTCGGGATGGTCCGTTGTACAAAGGCGGAAGTTGTACGCTTGGATACGATGGTCTCCATCGCCGTCTTTGCCTTCGGGCATCGGTGTAACACCCGGTAGAAGTCCACTGGCTGGGTCGCCTCGTTTTACGAAGGGATCGACTTGTTTCACCAACTGGTGGTGAACCGTTCCAAGCATCTGTAGGCCGTTGATGGTTTCGCCATAAGTGTCATTGGACTCGCGACCGACATGGTAGCTGACCCCAGCCTTGGCCATCAGATCACCTTCGTAGGTCGCATCGATAAATACACTTCCTTCCAACGCGCGCCCGTTTTCCATAACGATTTTCGCGATTCGAGTCCCTTCCTTTATTACACCCTTTTTCAAATCCAATCGCGCTCCAAAGATAACAGGCACCTTTGCCTCAGCAATCATTTCGTTGAAGACTTGGGTCGCCACGCTGGGTTCAAAGGTCCACATCGTATCCTCGTTCTTTGCCCGGTTCTTGAAATACGATTCGCGCGTCTCGCGTGTCCAACGATCCGGCTCAAGATACTTCTTGTGAATCCTTTGGTAGAACTCGCGAGACAAGCCGCCGATGGCCCGCTTGTTGCCGATATCCGTCGCACCTAACCCGCCCGTCGTGAGTCCACCTAGGAACTGCGTAGGCTCGACGAGCACGACAGACTTTCCCATCCGCGAGCATTGCACGGCAGCCGTAACGCCAGCGCTGGTCCCCCCATAGACGACCACGTCAAATCGATCGGCTGCGATCGCTGGCAGTTGCATTAAGACACACATGCAAGTTGCCAAGCTTGGAAGAGTCCATTGGGTCATGTCGTTGTACCTGGTGTAAAGCGAAAATGAAAAGCGGACCCCATTGTAGAACAATTGTCCTCAGTTGTTTCCGCATTCATTGCAACACAGGAAAAATGGGGACAAATGTACTATCAAATTCTATTATCATTGCTCGCTTCTCTTTCCCGACACATCCTATCAAGGAGGGCGATGGCGCAAGACCAGCAGGAACTACAGCGCAAACACCGGCCCGACCGGACATGGCCGCCACACAAGCAGCTTCGCAACTCGACTTTGCGGGACGCTATTGGACATAGAAGTAAATAGGACGCCAAAACAAGGTTGAGGGGAGACAAGCTCCCGCTCAACCTGCACACTCGTTTGGAGAAACGCTTCACAGCGTTGCCTGCACGGCCTACTCGATAAACGCGAACTCGTTCGTGTTCAACAATACCAAGCAAAGCTCGATAAGTGTTCGCGATTCCAGAAACGTCTTACACGAAGCAAGCTCTTGATCGTTTGGGTTGCGTAGTAAGATCTGTCGAAACGCTGCGTGTATTTGCTGATTTTTGCTGGATGAAACGTCGCCAAGGATGGTCTCGGCGATTTGTTGAGAGGCCTGCACAGATAGACTGCCGTTCATCATGGCTAACGACTGCGGTGCGACTAGGGAGCATTCCCGTTTGCCGCACGATACGGCATTTTCTGGCAGATCAAACGTCTCCATCCAGGGGATTCGAATCGTTCTCTTTTGAATCAAATAGAGACTTCGAACCGATTGTTCCGATGTGGGCGATGGATACCAGCCCTTGGTCTTGGTCGCGTTGTCGTCCAAAACCGCTGGGTTGGCCGCCAGCGTGGCGTCATCCAAGGCGGGCCAAACAGGAGGGCCGCCAGCCCTTTCCTGCAATTGACCAGACACGTGCAGGATGGAATCGCGTAGCTGTTCCGCACTCTTTCGCCGCATATGAGTTCGAAGCGTCGCGAACGCGTGTCCACTCTTGGTAGCTTGGTCGGAAATCGTTTGCTGGCGGTAGGTACTGCTTGTAACAATGAGTCGATGGATATGTTTCAGCGACCAACCCGAATCCATCAGTTCCATCGCAAGATAGTCCAGCAACTCCGGGTGCGAAGGCAAAGCCCCCGTCACTCCAAAATCGTTGGGTGTTGCAACAATGCCTGTCCCAAAATAGTTTTGCCAAATGCGATTCACGATGACTCTGGCCGCCCACGGGTTTTCACGGGAAGCAATCCATCGAGCCAGTGTCAAACGCCGCCCAGTTGAAGTTGATTTAAGCGGTTTAACCATGACAGGTGTGTTCGGAAACAGGACTGTGGGAAAGCCAGGTTCGACTGCATCCTTTGGTGTTCGGTGATCTCCGTTAAATAGGACAAATACCGGCTGCACCGAATCCATTTTGTCGTGCATCAGAAGCCCGTTCGTGAACGGTCGCTTGCCCTTCTTAAGCGATTCAAGCTTGGACTCTGCCAGGGCAACTTGCTCGAGCTCGACCGAGGTCATTAGTTCTTTGCTCTTTTTCGGCTCCACTTTCACAGTCTGACGGGCCAGAACTGCGCTCTCAATTACGTCGATGGACTTTTGTACTCGCTTGATCTCGGCGTCTTGCTTTTGATTGTGATTGCGAATGGCTTTCTGGTCGGTTTGCAAGTCGATGGCTACGTCATCGGCGTATTGACAAGCGGCAAAGAACGCGCGCAGTCGATAGTGGTCCGCGTGCGAAAGTGGATCGGTCTTATGATCGTGACATCGACAACAGGACATGGTCAAGCCGAGCAGGGCTCCCGCCGTGGTCTCCGTCAAATCGGACATCAGCTCAGACCTCGCTCGGTCTTGCTCGTTGAATAAACCCGCTGCGTTGTCTTGAGGACCAAGTCGCAAATACCCCGTTGCGATCAGACTGTCCTGCTCCTCGAGATCGCGCGGAGGGCCATTTAGCAATTCATCGCCTGCGAGTTGTTGTTCGACAAACCGATCATACGGAATGTCACGGTTCAGTGAGCGAACAGTGTAGTCTCGGTAACGCCATGCGCTTGGTCGCAATTCGTCCCAGTCGAATCCATTGCTGTCGCTGTATCGAACAACGTCCAGCCACATTCGAGCCCAATGAACTCCAAACGCCGGTGAAGTCAAGAACGATTCGACCCAAGGTTCGTATTTGTCAGATGACTTATCGGCGACAAAGCTCCGCACCTGATCAAAATCCGGGGGCAGCCCAGTCAGATCCATCGATATTCGATGTGCCAGAACGTTGTCGGAAGCGGTTGGGGCAGGCACATGGCCGTCACGTTCCCATTGGGCAAGCACAAAGCAATCGATCGGATTGCGGCACCAGGCGACGTCAAAAACGGCGGGCATCGCCGGTCTCGAGATCGGTTTCAGTGACCACAGTTCTAGTCGTTTCCCTTCGAACAAGATTTGAATCGGGTTTTTGGGATCGGACCACGCATTGCCTAGGGGTTCTGGATTCGACACGGAAGACTCGAGCGGTAACTCGTCGGTTAGCCAATAGGCTCCCGTTTCGACCCAAGTTTTCAAGGTTTTGATATCGGAGGCGCTCAACCGTCGTTTGGGAGGCATAAGCAATTCTACGTCGGCATGCTCAATACGTTCCAAAAGCAACGACTGTTTGGAATCGGGCGAAGCGTCTTTGGAATCTGGAAGCAGCCTCCCGTTGTCACCCCCCAGGAGCAAAAAGGGTTGGGAGTCCAAACGAAGGCTTGCTTCTTGTTTGTCCGGACCGTGGCATGAAACACACTCGCGACGCAACAGCGAAACCGCCTTCTTGCTCAGCTCATTGGTCTCATCCGCCGTGGCAATCGAGTCAATGCTCAAGAACAGCAGCAGGCTCGGCAAAAAACATTTGAGTCTATTTCTAACGGACATAAAGCAAGTCTACATCAGTAAATCGAGGAGAGGTTTGGCAGTCCCTGCGACACCTGTGATGCGTTCATCCCGCCCATTGACTTCATAGGACAAATCCTCAAACTTGAGTCCGAGGGCGGTCAAGATGGTTGCGTGAAGATCTCGGAACTGAACAGGTCGATCGGTGGCCATCAAACCGATCTCATCGGTTGTTCCGATGCGCATACCAGGCTTGACACCTCCTCCCGCCATCCAAATCGTAAAGCCTGCGGCGTTGTGTTGCCGTCCCAATTCACCTTGCATCATCGGTGTTCGCCCAAACTCACTTGCCCATACCACCAACGTTGAATCGAGTAGCCCTCGTTGTTTGAGATCGGCTAGCAATCCTGCAACGCTTTGGTCTGTCCATCGGGCTCTTGGATCATGATTATCGGTTAACTTTGCGTGCGCGTCCCATCCGTCCTTGTCCGGCATGTCGTACAACTGGACGAAGCGTACGCCACGTTCGACCAATCGACGCGCCAGCAAGCATTTACGAGCAAAGCTTTGCGTTCTTGGTTCCGATTGATCCAGGCCATAGAGACGATGGATGTGTTTTGGCTCGTCCTCGAAATCCCCAATATTTAACGCGGCGGATTGCATGCGATACGCCAACTCATAGTTGGCAATACGGGCATCCAGTTCCGCAAAGCCTGGATGCTCCGCATGATGTAGGTGATTTAGATGCTGCATCAAATCAATCGACTGGCGTTGTCCGTCGGCGAATGCTCCTGGCGGGAGCAAGTCCAAGACGGGTAATCCGCGATCTCGCAAACGTGTCGGTTGAAAAGCAGGTGGCAGAAATCCATTGGAGTAGTTTGCATTGCCTCCTAACGGGCCTGCGTCAAAGAGCACGACGTAGCCAGGCAGATCCGTGTTTTCCGTCCCTAATCCGTACGTCACCCACGATCCCAAACTGGCTTTGCCACCCCGAACATCTCCCGTGTGCAATTGATAGCTTGCGGGCGCATGGTTGTTGGAGTCCGATTGCATGGAATAGATCAAGGCGATGTCATCGACATGCTTGGCCATGTGTGGGAACAATTGGCTGACCCAAGTTCCCGATTGACCATATTGCGCGAATTGGTAAGGACTAGCCATGAGGTCCGTTTTGCAACCGTGAAAAACATTGGCATGCCGTGTTGCTTCGACCGCTTTGCGAATCGCCTCAGGAACCGGCTTGCCATTCAGACTTTGCAAGGTCGGTTTGTAGTCAAATGTATCCACTTGTGAGGGACCACCGACCATGAATAGGAAGATGACCGATTTGGCGCGCGGGGCAAAGTCCGATGCTCTCGCGGCGAATGGGTTCAACGGATCGATCGAACGCGAACGCATTCTAGGAGAATCCGCCAAAAGACGGCTGGATTCAAGCGTTTGCAAGGCAGCCCATCCCAAACCCATTCCGAGGCCATTCAGAAAACGCCGCCGCCCAAGGGAAAGGTTGTTTTCCAGTGTAGGGGAGGCATTTGGCATCGACACAACTCACCTAGTTATAAAAAAGGTGATAGAGGGGTATTCCATAAGACAACTATTTTTCGACAGTTCTTGGCGACCACCACTATTCTACCTTCAATGTAGCTAGAACTGTCGCAAGTCTTTGTACGAAAGCAACAATTAGCCGAACGGCGTTAACCACGGTTCTGGCGAATTCAACGCATTTGTGAACCGGGGCTAGCGCTGGGGTGTTAAAAGTTTGGGGTTGCGGTGCATTTAGTGTTGCGCAACTTTTCATCCCGAAGGGATATCAGACATTAGCCGGTGGTTGAGCGGAGCGACACCACCGGAAAAGAATCGTGCAGAGCGTTCCGATCCTGAAAGGATCGCAGAATCTGTGACCCTTTCAG
>JANPNA010000465.1:0-31622 GCA_031427235.1 Pirellula sp. | reverse complement strand
GCCTGTCGAAGCAAATTGTGGGAGCGAATCTGGGATCGCTATTTGAGCTCGTTTGACCAGCTACCCGAGATAAATCAAGCCTATCCGTCCAAAACGCTAGCCGCAGCCTGAAAAATCATTGGTGGAGGACCGACTGCACCCCAACGACCCAATAGATTAAGTTCTTGCCTCTCCACGAGGTTGAGAAACATCGATGTCGTCCTCTGGAAAGACGCTGACTCGCAGCCCGCAGGAAATCCTGGACGAAATCGCCGGACTGGACGCCGAGAGCCTCGGGGCGACTATCAAACGCTGTTGTCGTTGACAGAAAGCGGAAGCCGTCTAATAAATCATCAGATTGGGGTTGTCGCTTGAAAATGCCCATCCACAAACGCTTTGGCCATGGCCTTTGGAACTTCGGATTCGGCCAAGACAAGATTCGCTCGGTTCTCCGCGACTTTAGCCTTCATGACTTGTTCTGAGGCGATGGCTTCCGAGCGTCGTTGTTCGGCTTGAGCGCGAGCCATGCGAACATCCGCTTCGGCTTGGTCCGCTCGGAGCCGTGCCCCAATGTTTTGTCCGACTTCAATGTGGGCAATGTCGATCGATACGATCGTAAATGCCGTTTGATTGTCGAGGCCGCGTTTGAGCACCGTTCGCGAAATCAAGTTCGGGTTTTCCAAAACGACCAAATGCGTCTCGGAAGATCCAATCGAACTGATGATGCTCTCTCCAACTCGCGCAATGACGGTTTCTTCGGTCGCACCACCGATCAACTGTTCGAGATTCGTTCGAACCGTGACACGAGCCTTAACGCGGAGTTCAATTCCGTTCCGAGCGATAGCTGACAAGAACCCGCTGCCGCTGTGCTTCGGGTCTGGGCAATCGATCACGCGCGGATGCACCGATGTGCGAACCGCATCGAGAACGTCTCGGCCAGCTAGGTCGATAGCGGCCGCTCGGTCGAAGTCCAGATCGATACCGGCTCGATGGGCCGCAATGATCGCGTTGATGACATTCATCACGTTGCCTTCCGCGAGGTAGTGGGCTTCCAATCGCTGGGTACTGATACCGTTGGTGCGATCGATGTCCAAACCCGCTTGTGCCGCCATGATCTTGGCATTCACGATGACTTGCGAACGGACTTGACGAAAGTACATGCCGATCAAGCTGGACATGGTGACGTCTGCACCGCTTGTCTTGGCCTGCAGCCAAAGGCTTCCAAAGTTCCAAAAGACCACGACGCTGATCAAGCCACCTACCAGGGCGGCAATTAGCAGACCAATCATGAGGAGCGATTGCATGTTGAATTCCTGGGCTGCCATTACATTGTTCATGGGAAGTTGGGTATGTTGAAACTGAGTTAAGGGTGTTTGGTGTAGTCTTATTGTGAACACAAGTATCAACGATTAGCAACAGGGGCTAACCGGTTTTCCGGATCCAACCGCACCCGAGAGCCCTCGATCCGTCGAAAACGGCCGCCAATTGCCCTGGCGAAACGGCATAACTCGGGGTTCGGAAATCCACTCGAAACTGTTTTTCCGAAATCCTCTCGACGGTCGCAGGCTCAGGCCCCGAGTTGTATCGAATTTGCACTTCCCCCTCTAGGATTGCGCCGACTGGGATGTCCACCAACCAATTCGATTCGTCGGCGATCAGCCACGAACGAGCAAGTTCGGACAATGGCCCGATGACCACTTGCGATGATTCCGGCCAGATATCCGTTACATAGTAGGGGGAACCCATCGCCACGCCGGTTCCTTTGCGTTGCCCAACCGTAAAGCCCTCGATGCCTGCATGAGCCCCAACAACGCGGCCGTCGGACGTGACAATATCGCCGGCGGTAGAAACCAACGACTTATCCCGCACAAACTGTGCATGAGCGCCCGAGGTGACGAAACAGATCTCTTGGCTGTCTTTCTTGTCCGCCACGCGAAGCCCAATCTCCAATGCCATGCGCCGAATCTCGGACTTCTGAAACCCGCCAACCGGGAGTAGCATGCGAGGCAAGAGCGAGCGGCTGATACCGGTTAGGACGTAAGCTTGGTCCTTGCCATCGTCCAAGCCTCGATGAAGCTCAGGCGGTTGCTCTGGATGATCTGACGGGAGCATGCGAGCATAGTGCCCAGTTGCCACGAATCGAGCACCTACCGCATCCGCGTAATCAAAGAGACGACCGAATTTTAACCAATTGTTGCACTGGGCACATGGATTGGGCGTCCGACCATTTTGGTACTCGTCGACGAAGTAATCCACGATGCGTTTGAAGTCGGATTCCAAATCCAGAGCGTAGAAAGGGATGCCGAACTTGTCGGCTACGCGCCGAGCATCGGCTGCGTCACTTGCACTGCAACATCCCTGCTTGTGATCCAATCTCCCTTGAAGAATGGGCAAGAGTGGATTTGGTTTTCCAGAATCCAGTTCGCAAGCCGCGCTAGACTCTTCGCCATGTCGCATGAATACGCCGATAACGTCGTATTGCTGTTCGATCAGTAAATGGGCTGCGACGCTGGAGTCAACTCCACCGCTCATCGCAAGCACGACACGTTCGCGCGACATAAAGACTTGAATTGTGGGCAAAAAGGTACGGAGTCTAGTCCAATACTATAACGCCCCAGAGCCATTGGTCCTCGAGAAGAATTCAGAAACCTTCGACTATTGAAGGAATCGGGGCGGATTGTCGCCTTTTGCTCCGCAAAAGTGGCGTAAGCTTCCAGCTTGCGGGATTTGCGCAAAAGTGGCGTAAGCTTCCAGCTTGCGGGTTTTGCGTAAAAGTGGCGTAAGCTTCCAGCTTGCGGGTTTTGCGTGACGTTCTGATTGGCAGGCAGGATGCCTACCCCACTTTTTAATCAATCAATGTCCAACTCGGCCAAGAAGAACCGCCAAAACCGTCTTGAACATAAGGCGGATATCGCCCGCAATCGTTCTCCTGTCAGCATATCTCAAGTCCATTCGCATCCAATCCGAAAAGGATATCTTGCGGGATTTGGAAATCTGCCAAATGCAGGTCAAGCCTGGCTTGGTATCCAGCCGTCGGCGTTGCCATAGCTTGCACTTGGCATCCTCATTGCAAGGTAGCGGGCGTGGACCAACAATGGCCATGTCACCCACCAGCACGTTCCAAAGTTGCGGTAATTCGTCCAGCCCTGTTTTGCGAAGCACTTTACCCAGTCGAGTCACTCGTGGGTCATTCGTCATTTTGAAGGCTGGACCGTCTCGCTCATTCAACTGCTGTAGTTTTCCTTTGCGCTCTTCGGCATCGACCACCATCGTTCGCAACTTGTACATGGCAAAAACGTTGCCAAATTGTCCTGTTCGGAACTGTCGAAAAAAGACAGGCCCCTTGGACGTCAGCTTGATGGCAATCGCGGCCATCAAAATAAATGGCAATGCAACGGCGAGACCAATCAAAGCACCGCTAATATCCATGCAGCGTTTCCAATCGGGGTAGCCGCTACAAATGTGAGTCGTGGCAACCGTACTTGTGGTGACTAGTTCGGCGCTGCCACGGCGATTCTGAGACTCATCGTCAGCGCGAATCACCCTGCTCATTTTGTGCGGAGATACAGTCATGGAAACTGCATTACTATGTGTGGAAATCGAGGTTTCCACAACGGTATCTTTGCTGCATGATTCACTGTCAAAAAGGATTTCCGAATCGGAATCCAGAGACGGATCTGAAACGTCATCCGCCGCTCGACCGCTTTCTCTGCCGGAGTAAGTGAACACCTCAGCGTCGAAGCTCAGGCCATTCCGGGTGGCTGAGCGGATAATGGAATTGAGCACGACTCGAGCCCCATGCATTTCTGTCATTGGAAGCATCACTCCCAGTCCACCTTTGCGCAGCAGTCCCTTTTCGTCGGTTAGACGCAATCGCTTGTGAAGTAGCTTGGCCAAGAGACGAAGCTGGCTTTTCGAATCCTTGCTCGATTCGTATTTGAGTTGTACGACAATCAACGAAAAATACTGGTTGTGACGATCACACCGCATCCGTTCCTTTGAGAGCAACAGCTCCATGGCTTTTGGTGAAAGCAGCAACGGAGTGGGCGATTGTCTTTGCCTCTTCATTGCCGTGTTTGGAGAATCAGACATTTTTCATCCTGTTGAAAGTCATGAGTCTTCATTCTTCAGGGTGTATCCTGTCTCTGCTTGGCTCACCGTAGGAAGCGGAGAAATTGCCCGAATGTCGACCGCTTTTTATCATCGCCTGGGACGAACAAAATGCGAGTGACTTTCGATTGGAAATTCCGAAAATCCTCATTAATTCAGGGGTTTCGGTCGACCACACGATGAATACGAGGCTGTGATCAAAATCGCCAGGAGCACAGCATTGACGGCTTTTGCTCCGCAAAAGTGCGTTTGTGAGGCGCACTTTCGCGGAGCGAAAGGCGACAATAACGTTGCGGATACGCTGTGTGCCGTCCCTATCTCTCCGCATCCAAGGTGGCGTCGTTGGCGGTGCCAGTCATTTCGGTGCCACCCCCGCCGCGCGAACGAACGGCAGAAATAAAGCTGTCTGGCAGTCGCATCACCCAAAGTACAACGACCCAAAGTATACTGACGACAGCTAGAAGAGCCAGGAGGGCGACGACTCCCTCTCGGATCAGCCTGGTAACCATGGACGCCACGGGAGCCGTAATCGAGTCTGCTCGCTCTTGTACCAGCACCCAAAGGTCCGTGCGTTCACGCGACTCGGAAACTCTCCGCGAAATATCGACTCGTTGCATGGCAGCGATCCATTTGCCGCCGAATTCATGGCCTCGAGGTTCCTTGGAGACAGGATCGACATAGTCAAGTATACCTCCATCCTTCATCGTCTTTAGCATTTCTGGATCGATTTGGAATTGGCTTCCTTGTTCGTCGAGTGAGGCATTTCCTCCCACCAATTTTCGGAAAATGGGGTGTTGCAGAAGTGTTCCTTCTTGAGCCCCTTCATGTCCGTCCACCAAGACGGCGAAACGACTCTTGTGACTCTGCGTCCCCTCCGATGCTTCTTTGTCCTCTTTCTCGGCGAGCAACTCAAAATCACCCACGTTGATGGTCAGCACGAGCAAACCCTCAACTTCTTCCGTTTCTACTTTCTTGGTTTCGCTTGGTTCTTTGACTCCTTTTTCTGCCATGTCTTTTTCTGCAATGTCTTTTTCTGCATTGACTTCGACTTCCCGGTTCACCGAGATCGGTGTGGAAACGGCGATCTTATTTCGATTGGTTGTCTTGGATTTGAATGGTACGCTGACTTGCGAAGAGGTGCTGCGAGGGATGTTGCGGCGGCGAGTTTTTTCGTCTAGGTCACTCGATTGGCCAGTAAAATAACTGCGATACGCGACATTGGCACCGATTGGGTTTGCAACCCGATCCGATGTAAACGCGCCAGCCAAAATGGTCCCAAACCGATCCGTAATAAACATGCTGTCAAAACGAGCTGGCTTTTGCGAATAAACAATCTGCGATTTTATTTCCATCAGACGTTTTTCAAGGTAGTCCTCCAATTCTATCCTTCTTGCGAGGGCCCCAAGTCGCGCTTGGCTTTCCGGCGGCGTTCGATCGGTAGCTAGGTCATGCAACAGATCATCACCGGCTTCGTCGACGCAAGCTACGAATCGCGTTTCTAATTCCGGTCGACGCGCATCTTCCTCGATCAACTTGAAAAGCGAGGCCATCTCCGATTCGAGAGTTCTGGCTGCAAACTGGGCCGCAAACAGGTTGCTTTGCAATGCCCACTTGCGCAGTCCTTCGGACGACTCCGTTTCGGCCAACAAGACACCGCGCCGAGCAAACAACGCCATCACGGCCAGTAACAAAATCGGACCAACGATGCCTAGCAACATGAGCGGTCGACGCAAACGGGCCATCTGACGGCGCTCAATCGCAGCAAGAACCAACTGCACGTTTGCAAAACGATCTTCCGGCTTCTTGGCAATGCAGCGATCGACAATGGCTACCAGCCAACGATCCATGCCGCGAACGCGATGGTGAGCCCGTGGGAAGTGGCTTTTAAAAATAGTATCGCGATAGCGTTTGAGTCGCTCAGGCAGACTGGCCGCGGTATCCAGCGTCGTAACCGTGTCGGGCGTTTTGTAGGGTGGACTACCGACGATCATGCAATAGAAAATCGCACCCAGTGCATACACATCCCATCGCGCGTCGGGTACCGCGTTGAGATCGGCTTGCTCGGGAGCCATGTAGAAAAGCGTGCCGAGCGATGGGGTCTGTTCGTTGGACAAACGGCTTTGCCCAAAGTCAGCCAGACGCGGCAACCAGTCTTGATCCAACAGCACGTTGGCCGGCTTGAGATCGCAATGCAGTACCCCTTTTCCATGCGAGTGATTTAGTCCCATCGCAATATCGGAGAAAAGTTCGACTGCCTTCGAGGGTGCCATCGGGCCGCGGGCGCGGATCAAATCGTCGAGCGAACCGTTTTCCAAATACTCCATCACGTAGTATGGGGGCTCCGCGTCCCAACCCACCTCGAGCACTTGGACAATAAAACGATTGCCAGCCATGCTCACCAGGTTTTTGACTTCACGGGTCAACGACGACCAGTTGACGCCAGAACGGTGCAAATAGAATTTGATGGCGACCGTGCGACCCGTGTTCAAATTGTTGCCAACCCAAACTTGCCCGAATGCTCCTTGCCCCAACAACCGGTCCAACCGATACCCGGGTACCTGGGCCGGTGGAACCGTCGCGCGCAGACTGAGCTCTTCGGCACGCATTTGCTCGCCGACAGTCTGGTTGAGGGTGTTATCGATAGGATTAGGATTCGATACGAGCGTCAAGGCAAAATGTTGGGAGAAGCGATCAAATGGTAAATTCAGCTTGTTGCATTTTAAGCAAAAACCGCCTATCCGTCCTTAACCAAGCCATAAATTATCGAACTAAGTTTCATCCGGCAAGATTGTCGTGGCCGACGCTGCTAGCGTCGGTTCGGATGCTCTCAGCGTCGGCTCGGATGCTCTCAGCGGCGGTTCGGATGCTGGCAGCATCCGCCACGATTGCTGCGATTGCGCGTCTTGCTAACCTCTTACCGAAACGGGGACTGGCGTGCTTTTGATTAACGATTCGATGATTTGCGTCGTATCCACCCCGTCGCCTATCGCGCGATGGTTCACGATAATTCGGTGACGAAGAACCGGGATCGCAACCGCCATCAAATCGTCCAAAATGGGTGCCGACCGACCCTCCAGCAACGCCCGAGCCTTGGCCGCCAGCACCAAATTCTGGCTTCCTCGCGGCCCCGCACCAAAAGCCACGTAGTCATCGATTATTTTGTTACCGTTCCCAGGACGTGTGCCGGAACACATGGATACGGCAAAGTCTGCAATATGATCCGGGACCGGTACGCTTCGAACCGCCAATCGTATCTCAAGAAATGCTTCGCGGGTCAGTTTGCTCTGGGGCATTGAGGTTTCGTTGCCAGTGGTCTTCATCACGATCTCTTTTTCCTGCGCATGGGTCGGATATCCGATATGGATCTCCATCATGAATCGGTCGAGCTGGGCTTCAGGCAATGGGTAGGTTCCTTCTTGCTCAATCGGATTCTGGGTTGCAACAACTAGAAACGGTTCTTCCAACGGGTAGGATTCCCCACCAACTGTGACATGCCTTTCCGCCATAGCTTCCAGCAAAGCACTCTGCGTCTTGGGGGCTGCGCGATTGATTTCGTCGGCTAAAACCAAATTCGCAAAGACGGGTCCTTTGCGAAATTGCATAGTCATTTCGTTCGTTTGAACGTCCCGTCCAAGCAACTCGTAGCCCGTAATGTCGCTGGGCATCAAGTCTGGTGTGAATTGGATGCGAGAGAATTTCCAATGAAATGCACTGGCAAGACTTTTGACCATGAGTGTCTTGGCTAGTCCTGGTGCCCCCACCAAGAGCGCATGCGAGCCTGACAATGCGCATACAAGCAACTGGTCGAGAACCAAGTCTTGTCCGACGATCGATTGCTTTAGAATTTTTTGAAGTTGAGGGATCTGGGCAACAAATGCATCGGCGGACGAGGCGGTATTCAAGGCGCATGCTTTCTCAAAGGTCGAACTAGCGAGTCTTATTGATCGAAACGTCGACCTGCAATTGTAACCGCTGGGCAGCCAACTCGATATCGTTCGCGTCGATCGCGATCCAAACGGGAATGGACCTGAAGTCCGACCTAGCCATGGGGTTTGGGGAACGCATTTGGGCAGCCCCAACAACTCGATCGATCCGAACAACGCGACCCTTGAGCGTCCTTGCTAATGCCGAGGAACGAATTTCAGCCGGATCGTCGATCGCAATACTCGCAACGTCCGATTCGTGCACTTCCGCTACGCAAACCATCTCGCTCAGATCCGCCAACTCAAACAACGGGAACTGGGCTGTCCGTTCCCCTACCTCAACATTCACGCTCACAACCACTCCATCGAACGGAGAGACGATGTTGGACTGCTCGAGTTGCAATTTCAAGATATCGATTTGTTTTTTTAAGCTTGCGATCGGTGTCGCCTGATCCACCAACGTCCGCGATTCTTTGGCTGCCGCCACGGATCTTTCGCTTTGCACCAATTGCAATTTAGACAATTCGACAGCTTGCCCAGCGGCTAATTGAGTTTGCTCGTTTACGTAAGAAATCTTAGTGAGATCGTTTCTCTTCGATTCCAACTCGATGGTTCCGATGGCTGCGCGTGTTAGCGGCGACTCGCGAAGACTTTGAAGCGAGGAAATCTGGCGGCCAAGCGACTCCACCTGTTCACCACTCTTTTTTGCCATGGCCAGTTGAGCGTTGGCCTGGGTGAGCATTTGAGTTGCCGACTGCAGCTTGAGGCCTGCAGCGTCAATCGCTAAGTCCGCTTCCTGCTGCTTGGCTTGTCGCAGTGCTCGTGCCTCGTCCAGTCTAAGGACGGCCGCCTCAAGTTCTAAGGCTCGCAACTGCTGGCTCTGTAAGACAATCAGCGGTTGAAGCTTTCGAACCTTCTGACCCGCCTGTACCAACACCTGTTCCACTCGATCGCCTGGTATCGCACTCAAACGAATCAATCCTTTGGCGGGTTGGATTCTCCCCTGCGCCAAAACCTGATTCGGCTTGGGTTTGTCATTCATCGACACTTCCCGATGGGGGAACGCTGGCGATGACGTTAGCAGAGGAGAGGGACCACAACCGCCAAGTACAACCATCATGGTCAGGGTTACGAATCCCCGTAGATGTTTTGCAATAAAAGACTTGGCATCGTGCGGGAAATTACGGTCCGTTTTTGAATGTGGCATAGGCTTCCAGCCTGTGAAGTGAAGACCACAGGCTAGAAGCCTATGCCACTTATTTTCCGCACGATGCTTGGCAAAACAGTGCGTCATCATCATCCTTGGGATTGGTAAAGCCTGCCCAATCGGCAAACGGAACAAAATCGGAGCTGCGAATCAACCCTAGAATAGATTACACTGCAAAGCTGGCGTGGGCGATTTCAACACCTTATTATTTTCGAATTCAAGCAGAGGAAATCGATACAATGCTGCCCGGAAGCGTGCAACGTGCGACACTTTTCGATCCAAGCACTCGAATTCGTCTGGCTCAACATGTTACGCCCTCCATTCGGGCAACCAATCTTCGCCATTACTTCGGTTCGGGAGAACTCCGAAAACAAGTTCTCTACGACAATAATCTAACCGTTTTCCCAGGCGAAATCATCATTATGACCGGACCAAGCGGTTCGGGAAAAACGACTCTTCTGACCTTGATCGGAGCCCTGCGTGCTGTCCAAGACGGCAAACTCTCCGTCTTGGGGCAAGATTTGCACGGGGCCAGCCGAAGCCAGTTGGTCCAATTTCGGCGCCAAGTTGGCTTCATATTTCAAGCCCATAATCTGTTCGATTCGCTCAACGCCACGCAAAACGTTCGCATGTCCCTTGAGCTGACGCGACCAGGGAGCTCCATTCGCGAAAACACCAAAGCCGCTAAGGAAATGCTTGACAAGGTTGGACTATCCAACCGAACAAGTCACAAACCCCGACAATTATCCGGCGGGCAAAAACAACGTGTGGCTATTGCTCGCGGACTTGTCCATTGTCCCAAGCTGGTACTCGCCGATGAACCAACTGCTGCCCTGGACGAACAGAGTGGCCGGACCGTCGTTGAACTTCTGCAACGCATGGCAACGGAAAACGAAACCACTATCTTGATCGTGACACACGACAATCGAATTCTCGACGTGGCCGACCGAATCATTACCCTCGTCGATGGCCAAATCCGAAGCGACGCACTGGTAAAAGAAGCTGGCATCATTACACAAATGCTGGCTAAGTGCAGTGTCTTTGAACGGGTGACGCCACGCACGCTGACCAGGATTGCGGATGAAATGACGGTCGAAAGTCTACCACCAGGCAAACAGATCATTCGAGAAAACGATCCTGGCGATCGATTCTTTTTGATTCGCGAGGGGAGCGTGGTGGTCAAACGGGGTTCACCGGAGAAGGAGGTGGCCATTCTTAAGACCGGGGACTTCTTTGGCGAAACCGCCTTGCTAACCGGACACCCCAGAAATGCAAGTGTCTATACGATCGAGGAGACGCTGCTTTGTTCACTTAGCAAGGCTAGTTTCCAATCCGCCATGGCCGAGTCGGCGTCGCTCGAAACGGAAATCCGAGAAGCTTACTTCGAGAGAAAGTAGTTTTCTCACTCGCTCGGTTTTGTAGCTGAGCGAGGCCCTCGCTCAGGATAGGCAACCGAGCGAGGGCCTCGCTCGGCCACGCGTTCAAAAGACCAAATACAAGAACAGTCCCAGCCCCAAGCATACCAACGTGAAACCATCGGCTCGCGTCCATCGATCGCTACGGGAATGCCGTCGTAAATATTGTAAAATCGCTCCCGTACCACAACCGCAACGGCAATACGCCATAGGGACTCTCAGCGATGCGATAATCCCAATCACGGCAACGCAAAAGGTTGGCCAAGCTGCGGATCGCCACGCATAAGCATCAAACGGCTCAATATCCACCAAGCTAAATGGCAATTGCATCATACTGACCAAAACAACCCAGGCGATCAAGGCGGGTCGAATCCAAAGCAACAACCTCGTCAAGCTGCGAGGCATGGGCTTCTTTTGCTTCCATTTTCGTGGAAGCAACTGCTGTACCGCCCCGTGTGGACAAAGTAGCGAACAGTAAAACTTTGCTGCGAGCAACGATCGGCAACGAAATTGCGGCGATCGCTAACACAACCAGCCCGATTGCGATGTCTTCTTGCGTTAAAACCAGATCGCCAAGCAGTTGTCTCGATTCGCGTGGTCCCCCGATAAAGGCTACCCAGGTCAAAAATGCCGTTTTGTGTTTATCCGCTCCATCGCGATTTTTCATCGCATTAAAAGCCCCGAAGACCGCTCGCAAGTTCCAATCGCGAATGCCTTCGGCATCCCCGATTGCATCCTTATCGAAACCGCTCTCCCAAAACCATTGACCATGATGATCGACAGGATAAGGGAAATCACTCATGTTCAAATCGAGGGCCCAGGGTGTCTTGGGATATTCGACGCTCTTGTCTCCTTCGTCCCAAGCCCACATGTTGCTCATTCCCATTCGACCTTTCTCTGCCATGGTCCATTCGGCCTGGGCTAGAGCCCCGAGTGTTCCATGTCCTGTCGCGTCGCAAAAGAGCTTGCCCGTGAACTTGGTGTGCTGGCTGGTCTTGGTATCGAAAGCATAGACGGCGGCGATGCGGCTCTGGTCCATATCGACTTGGAACGCATGCTGATTCAAGAACAGGTCGATGTTCGACTCGGAACGCACAAGAGCTTCTTTCTGCGCATCGCCGAATTCTTCGAACGTGCCTGGCGATTTTTTGGCTCGGTCCGCAAACTCCTCCACGATCTCTCCGATGCGAGGGTATTTGCCCCGGCGCATTCCAACGGGCGACCCAATCTTTGGTTCGGACGAAAACATGGTAGCTTCCCGTTTCCGGAAAGGTCACCTTGGCCGTTGCGTCCAAGACGGGCTTCCCTAATCCATGCGATAGTAAATAGGGCGAACCCATTTCGCGGATGAATTGAGTATCGAGCGACCAGCCGCCGTGTTGCTCAAAGCTCTCGGCCTCCACTAATACACCCACCCTTTTTTCTTGGCCTAGGCTGTCCGATGGACCAAGCAATGCAAACAAACCGAGTGCAGCAGTCAGCAGTTTTTCATTATTTAGTGTAGAACGGCACTCCGTGCCGTTTTTCTCGGCACGGAGTGCCGAGCTACTCTTTTTGCAACCCCGCTTTTTAACCTAGGACGCCAAAGCGTAGTCCGATGGGCATATGACAATCCTCGTTGTTCCAATTCCAGGGCGGATGGACCTGCTAGAATATTCGTATACGTTATTATATGCGGATCACGCCGCGCCCTTTCGCATCTGTTTGAACATTTTTTTTGGGCTAATTCTCATGACCAAGCGAGTCCTTTCCATCCATTCCAAGCCAACCAGCATTGGTTTAGCGGGCTTTGTTTCCTGTTGTGCCATGCTATGGACGCTCCCGCTCTTTTCACAAGACAGTTCACCAACCGGTGCCGCCGCCACACGAACCGCCTGGACGACATCGCGCGTCAAGGGTTCACCCGATGCTCCGTTGCCGTTAGCCATTGAACCAGCCTTTCCAAACTTGAAATTTAACGACTCGATGCATGTGCGTTGGCAGGCCGACTTAGGACGCTATTTCGTGTGCGAACTTGGCGGCAAAGTCTGGAGCTTCCCCCACGATGCGGAGATCCGATCTGCCGATCTGGCGATCGATCTCAAAGCCTCGCTCAAATCCTTTGATCCCGAACGGAGCAAAGGGGTCGACAATCTCTTCTCGATCGTCTTCGATCCAGATTTTGCGAGCAATCGATATGTTTACCTATGCATGGTTCTTTCGAGCAAGACAGGCCAGCCTTTAGCCGATGGCAGCCGTATTTCGCGGTTCCGTGTTACCGAAGAGATGCCGCCGCGATTCGATGTCGATAGCGAACTGCCGATCATTACGTGGTTGGCAGGTGGGCACAATGGTTGCGACATGGCCTTCGATGCGTCCGGCTGCTTGCTCTTTAGCACAGGCGATGCGACCGAACCAAGTCCACCCGATCGACTCAAGACGGGGCAAGATATAAGCGATCTGTTGTCGAGCATCTTGCGAATTGATGTGCGGGGAGCAACTGCCGAACATCCTTACAAGATCCCGATCGACAATCCGTTCCGAGACGTCGCACAGGCTCGAGGCGAAGTATGGGCATTCGGATTTCGCAATCCGTGGCGTATCGCACTCGATCCTCCAACCGGCCAACTGTGGTTGGGAGATGTTGGATGGGAGAAATGGGAGTTAGTCCATCGTGTCGTTCGTGGTGGCAACTATGGTTGGAGCGCACGCGAAGGTCATGAGCTGATTCAACCCGAACTACCGCTCGGCCCTGGCCCGATTCTCCCGACGCGGGTTGCGATTTCGCATTCCGATGCGGCCTCGATCACAGGCGGATTTGTTTATCGTGGACGCAATTTGCCGGCCATTCAAAACCAGTATCTCTTTGGCGATTGGGTCACTGGTCGCATTTGGTCTTTGCCGCTGGATGAAACGAGCGAGCATCGTGAAATTGCTAGCGGTCAGCTCCGTATTATCGCATTTGCTCCTGACCGCGATGGCGAGCCCTTGGTCGTAAACCACTTCAACTCAACCACGCTTTTCCGATTGGTCACGAATCCAGAATATGCTTCGGAGTTGACCAACATGAAGAATTTTCCGCTTCGGCTTAGCGAAACTGGGCTCTTTCGCAATGCAAACAAACAAGAGGCAAACCCTGGTGTGCGTGAGTTCGCAATCAATCAGCCTCAATGGCAAGACGGAGCCGTTGGCAAGCATTTCTTGGCACTGCCAGACCTGGAGAAAGTGACCGTATTCAAGGAACCACAACCGGTTGGGACCGTCGCCATGTTCAATAGCCGTCTGCATTATCCCAGTGGCACGGTACTTGCCAAAACGCTGTATTTTCCCAGCGAAAGCCAAGCTGCCGGGCGTAGTTCGAATCACATGATCGAGACGCAGTTGTTGCATTTTGACGGTCGGCTGTGGCGCGGCTACAGCTACGTTTGGAACGAAGATCAGACCGATGCGGCATTGGCACCCGCGACCGGAATGGAGTTGACTTTGCCCGGAAAGGATCGGCGAAGTTGGCGAGTGCATAGCCGCACCGAGTGCATGCAATGCCATAATCCTTGGCCTGAAACGACCTTGGCATTCACGCCGGAACAATTGCATCAACCTGCAAAGGGGACAAAGTCTCCGTGGCTCACGCTAGTGCAGGAAGGCTACGTCGAAACGCTAAATCCTCAGCGGACCGCGATCGAGCCGGACAGTTGCGTGCGGCGTGCATTGAGTTCCTCAGCAGCCGATCCATTGGATCTTAGGGCTCGCTCCTACCTGCATGCCAATTGTGCGCACTGCCATCAGAACGGGGCGGGCGCGGCAGTGGATCTGTCCCTCAAGATCGCCGATAGTGAGCAGGCGCTCAAGGCGATCAACATCGCACCCAGCAAAGGTGACCTTGGATTGAAAAACGGGAAATTGATCGCTGCGGGCGATGTCCTCAGCAGCGTGTTGCTATTTCGAATGGCCTCGAGCTCCGCCGGCCGCATGCCGCATATTGGATCGCGAGAAGTCGATTTCGCTGCGATCTCGCTGTTAAGCGATTGGATCAACGGTATGTCCCAATCCGAGACATCGCAAAAGACAGGTTCAACGGATGACATGCGAAAAGCGGCCAACGCAATTCTTGAAACCTTTGCTGTTGCGAATTCCAACACGGACACTAACTCGACCATCCGAGAAGATCGACTTCGAATGGCCATGAAGTTAAGCGTCGACCAAGCCCGTTCCAAAGCAAGTATCAAAAACGCCGACAACTCCCGTCAGGATCCGTCGGAGCAAACTCTGACAGCCGAGATGTTGTCCAAATTGGCCAGTGTTCCAGATCCGATGATCAGCAGTCTCTTTGAAGCCTTCCTACCGGCGAGACAACGACAGCGTCGTCTCGGACCGAATGCGACTTATGCCGAAATCGCGGACCTCCGAGGGAACCCAACAACAGGGGAAGCTTGGTTTTTTGATCTGAACAAATCGCAGTGTGCCAAGTGCCATCGAGTTGGCCAACGCGGCGGTCCAGTTGGACCCGAGCTGTTGCACGTCGGGACGAAACTAACACCCTCGCAACTGTTCGAATCAATTGTTGATCCCAGCCGGATCATTGAACCAAAATATCAGAGTCATCGTGTTCTTTTGACCGATGGCAAAGTCATATCCGGTTTACTTGACCAAGAGTCGGAAAAACAACTGACGCTGATCAATGCAAAGGGCGACAAGGTTATTGTCGAAATAATGGAAATTGAGTCGCGTAAATTCGATTCGATGTCGATAATGCCGACCGGACTAGGCAGCGAACTAACCGCACAACAAGCTGCCGATCTGATTGCGTATTTATCAGGCCTGAAATGAAAACGTGCGGGTTTCGTCCGATCGGAGCTTGCCTCCGACGGACGCCGTTTTGGCGTACTAAAAGTGCGGCTCAGACCTTAAATTACCGCACTCCGCTCCCGTCAAAGGCGGTCGAGGCGGGAGCGGAGTGCGGCGGTAGCGTGCATTATGTAGGACTCCAAAACAAGGTTGAGGGGAGGCAAGCTCCCGCTCAACCTAAGTGACTTGTTGGTGAAAATACTTCACAGCGTTCCCAAGCATCTCGCAAAAAAATCAACCAGATGATGTGGCTGCCCGACGGAAATAATCAACCAAGCAACCCGTCAACTCATGGACGACACACTGCCCAAAAAAAGGCATTTTCCTTACCTCGCCTATATACTAACGCAATTCTGAGTTAATATTATTGTCGAATTCAATCACTTGTTTATTGCGTCGTTTTCCACTTTCTAAACGGAGTTTGCTAATGAGTCGTTTTACAGTGCTAGCTGCCAGAGGAGGTGGCTTCGGTTCGATAATCGGCTGGTTCATTCGAATCGTCATCTATGATATTTGCATTACCACCATCTCCGAAGTTTTTGGCGTACCTCGACTCGTTGCACTTTTCATTTTCCTTGGAATCCTCGGTGCCATTGCTATCGGCGGCTATTTTCTTAAGCAACGCATAGCTCCCGGCGTTGAAGACTAGCCCGCGTCTAACCAACTGTCAGTTCGATTCATGGAATACGCTGTTTTGCATGGTCCCGTGTTTTCCGTGCTTGAGATTCACATGAATCAGGGAGACTTGGTGATGGCCCAACCCGATAGCATGCTATCGATGACGTCGGGGCTGCAACTTTCGGCCTCGGTTGGCCGCCGCGGCAAAGGAAATGCTTGGCTCAGTGGGGCGAGAAATCTGCTCGGTGGCGAGAGCATGTTCACCGCCGAGTTCTTGGCCAAGCGAGATGAACAGGTCCTGACTCTCGCCCCTTCGGTTCAAGGCGACATTCTTGCGATTCCACTTTCCGACCAATCCGGAGTCTTTATTACACGTGGAAGCTACTTGGCCAACATCGGTGATTGCAAATTGCAAATCAAGTACGGGGGCATGAAAGGAGTTATGTCCAAAAAGGGCCTCTTCCTTTTGCATGCAAGCGGCAGCGGAACCGTCTTTTGCCAAACCTACGGAGCAATCATTGTCAAGGAATTGGCGGAGGGAGAAAAATTCTTCTTGGACAATCGCTTCGCCGTGGCATTCTCGGACACTGTTACCTATCAATTGGTAAAAGCCACCGAAAGCGTCCGGGACTCGATCATGTCAGGCGAAGGCCTTATCAACCGGTACACAGGGCCAGGTAGAGTCTACTACCAAACACGTGGTAAGGCACCGATCAATTTCCTAAGTTATCTCTTTAGCTCGTCTATCTGATTCGAAAGTACGGACAATCGCATGGCCGAAGCAATCTCGGTCCCGCGTCGCGCTGACTTGCTCGACCAAATGCACAGGGCGAACCGATTTGCTTGGATACTTCTTCTGGTGAAAATCGCCTTGATCGGAATCGTTGCAGTCCTGGTGGACTGGGGATGGGTCCTACGTGAACCGATCCTAACCACGGTCGCGATCGGTGCCATGGTATGTCCCTTCGCTTCGTCGGTATTGATTCATTTAGCGACCAAGAAAAAACGAATCCAAGATCTGAAGGAACGCACTCGATTTGGACACTACGATAAATACCGGCTTCAGACCCTCTTTCGCGAGACGCTGGCAAGCCTCCGATTGCCTGAGGAAGACTTGCCCATTTACATCGTGGCCAGCCGATCCTTGAATGCTGCCGCGATGCATGTGGGCGTAGGAAGCTTTTTCAAGTCACTCAATGGAATTTACCTGAATCGCCAAGTCCTCCACAAAATGGAGCCAGCCGAGATCCAGGATCTCATTGGCCATGAATTGGGCCACTACTACAAGTACTATCTCATCATCGATCGGTTTCGGATCGTTACCGTAGCATTGGGTTCTCTACTTGGAATCCTGGCGGTGCAACGCATTGGATTGGGCAGCTATTTCGGATAGGCCATTTTGATGGGAGTCCCCTGGCTATCGTGGTGGCTCTCGTCGCTCCCCTACGCGAGAAACGCGACAGCGATTGAATTCCTATGCGACGCATTCGCTTGCCTAAGTTATCCTAAGTTAGGTAGCCGACACGTCCATCGAGTATAGTAATAGCCAACGTTAAACACGTAGGTCCGCATCTCCGAGGCTGTGATTTTATCATTGTCGCCTTTCGCTCCGCGAAAGTGTGCCGCGTTAACGCACTTTTGCGGAGCAAAAGGCGACAATGTTTTGCACGGCTCGAATAAATTCACAGCATCTCCGTCGCCCACGGCTCAGGGTTCAACGAGAACAAGACAAATGACTTCATCCAAAACGAATGTGCAGGGTACAACGAATGTGCAGGGTACTTCGCGTCGCGAATTCGTAAAGACCTCTACGATGGCCGCCACAGGATCGATCGCTGGCGCAGTCAATCTTTGTTCGGCCGTGCATGTGGCGGGGGACGACACTCTGAGAGTTGGGCTGATCGGCTGCGGCGGGCGTGGAACTGGGGCCGCCACCCAGGCACTCATGGCCGATAGTCGTGTCAAACTCATTGCCATGGCGGACGCATTCGAAGATCGCTTGAACACGAGCCTCAAAAGCCTTACCAAGATCGAGGGACTAGAATCAAAAATAGATGTCCCACCTGAGCGGCAATTCGTTGGCTTCGATGCTTACAAGCATGTGTTGGCGAGCGATGTCGACGTCGTGCTGCTCACCACCCCGCCGCATTTCCGGCCATTGCATTTGCAAGCTGCAATTGCGGCTGGAAAACACGTGTTCGCAGAGAAACCGTGCGCGGTCGACGCACCGGGTGTGCATTCCGTGCTTCGTAGTTGTGACGAAGCCAAGAAGAAAAACCTAGCCGTCGTATCGGGCCTGTGCTTGCGTTATCACTATCCGTACCGTGAAGCCGTGCATCGGATTCAAGACGGGGTGATCGGTGAGGTACGCACGCTACTCGCAAATGACTACCGTGGCCCGATTTGGGTCAAGCCGCGCCAACCCGAATGGACCGACATGCATTGGCAGATGCAGAACTGGTATTACTTCACATGGCTTTCAGGCGATTTCAACGTCGAACAACACGTTCATAATTTAGACCTGTGCGCTTGGGCGATGGGTGATCAGTATCCGATCAAAGCCATCGGCATGGGAGGGCGTGAAGTTCGAAAGGGAGTCGATTATGGCAACATCTTCGACCACCACAGTGTCGTTTACGAATATGCCAATGGGGCTCGACTCATCAGCAATACGCGCCAGATCGAGGGCTGCAAGAGCGACATTAGCGTCACGGTGCTGGGCTCCACGGGGACGGCGCACCTCACGGAACGACGCAACGGTGTCCGCATCTCAGCCAAGAGCGATTGGAACTACAGTGGCGAAGAAAAAAATCTTTATCAAGTCGAACACGACGAACTGTTCGCCAGCATCCGAGCGGGCAAGCCAATCAACAACGGCGAGTACATGGCCAAGAGTACTTTGTTGGCCATCATGGGTCGAATGGCGACGTACACGGGACAGGAAATCACTTGGGACATGGCTTTGAATTCCAAGGAAGATCTAAGCCCACCGCGATACGAATGGGGCGAGATCGCCACCCCGGAAGTCGCGGTCCCTGGTGTGACGAGGTACTTCTAAACAATCATGAATCGTCTCAACCGTCCTATTTCTTTTTCACGTCGCAGCTTTTTCGCTGCCACCGCAACTTCACTTGCAGCAATATCCGTGCACCAAGCAAGTGGCTCTGTGTTGAATGATTCCGAACGCAAGCCGACGGTGTTCCAACACGCCTGCATGACGCTCCCTTACAGCAACTTCCCGTTCGAGCGGGCTCTTTCCGGCATCCAAGCTGCGGGCTTTCATTACGTCGCGTGGGGCGTCCGGCACCGCCAAGCAAATGGCGAACAAGTCCCCGTGATGTCAGAGGACGCACCGCCTACGTCAGCCAAAATTCTTGGCCAACGTTGCCGTGATATGGGACTGGAGCCAGTCATGATGTTTTCCACGATTTATCCAGAACACTTAAATGGATTGTCCGTGTTAACGCAGCGGATCAAACAAGCGGGAGCGGCTGGAATCGGTCAGGTCTTGACCTTCGGCCATACGCAGGGTGGCAACCGAGAACTGTGGGTGGAACGTTTGAAAATCCTTGGCCCAATAGCCCGCGACCATGGCGTCACGCTCGTTATTAAACAGCACGGCGGTACCACAGGAACAGGCGAAGCTTGTGCGGAGATTGTGCGCGAGGTCAACGATCCAAACATCTTCGTAAACTACGATGCTGGAAACGTCATGGACTATCTGGACCTAGATCCCATTCCCGACATTCGCAAATGCGCTACTGAGATTCGGAGCTTTTGCGTAAAGGACCATCGCAACTGGCCGAAGGACCAGGACTGCGGACCAGGCTTTGGAGAAATCGACCACTACCGGCTTTTCGAGCCCGTCGCCTTCACCGGTCTAACGATCCCATTAGCCTATGAAAACATCTTTGCCCCTCTATTGCCGCCGCCAAAAACACCTACAGAAATCGATCTCCTGGCGCGTCGGGCTCGGGAGTTTTTAGAAACAGTGATCGACGGTTTGCAACTACAATAACAACCAGTAGAACGAATTTCCCGCCGGCTCGAAGGTCGTCCGGTATAGTCACCCTCCCTCTGCAACGCAGTCACGCATTTTCGTCCGATCGGAGCTTGCCTCCGACGGACGCCGTTTTGGCGTACTAAACGTGCTGCTCCGACCTTAAAGTACCGCACTTCGCTCCCACCTCGACCGCCTAAGGCGGTCGGGGCGGGAGCGAAGTGCGGCGGTTACCAGGCCGTTACGTAGGACGCCAAAACAAGGTTGAGGGGAGGCAAGCTCCCGCTCAACCTAAGTGAATTGTTGGTGGAAATACTTCACAGCGATGCTCCCCCCGGGAGGGTCGAGCGAGGGGAGGGTGAAGTGCCAAATGCAATTATACAATTCGCTTCACCCTCCCCGGCCTTGCGGCCAACCCCCGCGAGGGAGGGTGACTTACTGGGGAAAACCCTGTCCAATGAGCTGGACCATATCCTTGTCCTACCGTAGTTTCGGTTATTCACTTCACAAACCAGCCAGATTCTCACAACTTGAACGAACAGCCACCAAACCGTACGAAGATCCTGAATCAAGCATACCTTGATTTCAGTGAGGGTACGCTCGTATTGGATCAGTGGACGTCGCAAGCCGTGACACGTATCTTCGGTGATAGCATTTGGAAATGGGACGAGCGAACGCATTCTTGGCGAGCGAATCCCATTCACTATCCGGTCATTCGCAAAATTCTCGATGGGAATGCGTACGGGACGCTTGATCGGGTTCCACAATGGCAACCGGTGGTGTGGTCCCAGATCACTTTACCAACTCTTCGAGCAGAACAAATCGCTGCCGTGAACGCGTGGTCCGAGACTCGCCAAGGTGTCGTCGTAATGCCGACCGGTACCGGCAAAACCGAAGTCGCACTGCGCATCATGGCCGATCAAGGTTGTAGCACGCTCGTCGTCTCGCCTATTCGCGATCTCATGTATCAGTGGCAACGGCGAATCCTCAATGGCCTCGGCTATGATGCTGGAATCATCGGAGACAACACTTATAATGTTAAGCCTGTCTCGGTAACCACCTTCGATAGCGCATGCATCCACATGCCAACGCTGGGGAATCGATTTCAACTGATCATTTTCGATGAGTGCCATCATCTACCCGGCCCCATTCGTAGCGATGCCGCTCGCATGAGTATCGCTCCTATGCGGTTGGGACTAACGGCAACCCTAGAACGAGGCGATGGGCAACATTCCAAATTGGACCAACTCATCGGTCCTTTGGTCTATCGACTTGAAATCAGCCAAGTTCGAGGTGGTTCACTGGCCGAATTCGATATCTTTCGAGTCCCCGTCTTTTTGAACGCTCGCGAACGCGTACGCTACGATCAGTTGGCCGAAGTTGTCTCGAGTTATGTCTACGAACGCAGGCAAGACGACGCCAGTTTTACTTGGCAAACACTTTGCGCCGAAACGCAGCGGAGCGGACAAGCGGGTATCATCATGCGAGCGTATCGCGAAAAGAAATCGATCGAGGATCGTGCCGAAGAAAAGCTCCGAGTCCTCGAGGACTTGTTTCGGTTGCATCATGGAACACCGATGATTATCTTCGCAGGCTCCAACGCGATGGCTCGGGATGTCTCCCGCCGATTCCTGATTCCCTGTTTGCTCAACCATTGTGGAAAGGCTGAGCGAATCGACTACCTCGATGGTTTGCGGGATGGCGTTTACCCCGCCATCGTCGCCAATCAAGTCCTCGATGAAGGGGTGGATTTACCCGAGGTCAAGGTCGCTGTCGTTATCGGCGGGTTGGCTTCGACTCGCCAAGCCAAACAGCGACTTGGTCGAATCCTACGTCGTCGCGGAGAGGAGAGAGCTGTACTCTACGAAGTGGTCGCAAAAGACACGAACGATACCGGTCGTTCTCGCAAACGAAGGAAAAGTGATGCTTACGCGGGAACTCGCAATCGCAACGTTTGAAAACGGGGAACTCGTTCCAGATCGGTTGACTCGAAAATCCAACGCCGCTTACCTCGGTTATGCGGAGAAGATGCTCGAGATTTATCGTGAGGGAGTCGGGCAAACCAGGCGATCGCTCCACGCCGCCGTGCACCGCGTTTTCCAGGAGCAAATCGATTGCCCTGGGAGGCGGATTCTGGCTTTTTGCAAATTGCTCGACGACGCTTCGGAGTATTCCAAGGGTGACCGGCGCAAGGTGGCACAACTACGACAGTCCGTGTTTCGGGCTGCCGCCAAGCAGCATCCTTTGGTGGTCGAGCGAGACTCGCTCTTTGAGAGCCAGGAATCCGAGGTCAAGCGTCGGATTGCCAAGGAACATGGTATGGATTGGCCGGAACTGCACGACAAGCTCTTTTCGGACTTGATGGAGTATCATGAACTCAAGAGTTTTAAGGGCTTTGTTGATGGGGTGGCGTTGCTGTCTCGATACAACGTCGCACAGACGCAAGTCATGATGTTCGATGCGGTCCGAATGACTGTCATCGCGACCGGGGATTTCAAGCAGATTCTCCGATATGCCAAGCTAGCGCGGCTGATGCATCGCATCACCAAACGCCCCGATCATTATCGCTTCGAGTTTGATGGCCCGGCTTCGGTGCTTCGAAGTACGCATCGATATGGCATTGCCATGGCGCGTTTTCTGCCGGGCTTGCTGTCCTGCCGTGGTTGGTCCATGGTTGCCATGCTGCGAGCAACTCCGTATCGTCCCCCGATCCGATTTCGATTGGATGACGCGTGCGGTCTGGTCAGCGGCGTTGTAGCAGCCAACGCGTTCGATTCGAGTGTCGAAGAAGCCTTTTCAAAGGAGTGGGGCGAACAACCAAGAGACGGATGGCGATTGGAACGCGAGACGGAGATCTTGCATCGGGGGCAGACCGCGTTCTTCCCCGATTTTGTCTTCGTGCATCCAGATGGCATGCGAGTCATGTTGGAAATCGTCGGCTTTTGGACACCGGAGTATTTGAGTTACAAGGCCAAAGTGCTCACGCAGTTTCGCGATCAACCAGTGTTTTTGGCGATCGCTCAATCGTTGAAGGAAAAAATGGAATCTCCGTTAAGTCATCCAGCGATTTATTTTAAAGACACGATCAAAATCGACGCGGTACTAGAAATGTTACGAACTTTTCGTGAAGCAGTTGATGGGGTTGGGAACTGTTGAGCCGTATTGCCATTTCGTAGACGCATCCACGCAGGTTGCCGAACCCAATCAGCCTGCGTACAATCAGGTTTGCACTACAACCTCCCGAGAAGCATGCCGAATACTCAGCCTTTTCAATCCTAGCCACCTAAGCTTGCAAAACCCTTCTCCAAACTGGTGACGAACATGGACAAAACTAGCGATGTGATTCGAAATCAACTCACGTCCGAAATTTGCAGGCGCCGTTTGCATTATGTCATGGCAAGTGTCGTGCGCTTGGTTCCGTCGTCGTTACGTCACAAGTTTGATTTCGAGCAAATCGCAAATGATGTCCTTTACGACCTTGCTAGTCGTGAATGGAATGATGGTGAGCCAAAGATTCTAGACGATGAGAGTGAACGTCGATTGTGCAACAGCATAATCAGATGTAAAGTCATCGACCATGCACGTTATCTGACTCAGGACAAACGCAATTGTCGAACACAAAGTATTGATCAGCAACCTGAACCATGTTCGTGTGACGAAAAACCTGAAGCACGTACTGAAAACCAAGAGTTACTAAACGATTGGCTGGCTTTTCTCGACCCAGTTGGTGCACGAATTGTAATGCTACGATATGACGGGCTCAATAATCATGAGGTGGCAAAACAGCTAGGTCTAAGCATCCGAACTATAGAGCGAAATTTGATTCGGAATCGAAAATTGTTTGCCGAGCAGAACGCCCCCCCCATAGTGACTGTTTAGGGCTTCGGATGCGATTTGTCGCGATTGATGTCGCAAATTTCCTAAATATTCGCTCCTGCTGGTAGAAGGATTTTTTTGGACTTTTGAAGGGGAAAAACCATGGCAAAGCCACACGGTCAAATCTGTGTCCTGAAATGTTTGGCGAGAGTTTGTATCGCCGCTTTCGGCATTGCACTATCCGCTGTGAGTTCTTCTCAAGAAAACTCTCCGAATGTTGAGGAGTTTGCAATTTCCAAGAAGATTGCTTACACGGGTGGGTTGACAGATTTAACCATTGATCTTGGGAAGCTGAAAGCAGGCATGAAGGGGATAGTGACTCTTCCCATTAGCAATCTGACTGATCGGCCGTTTAAAATCAACACCATTATTACCGGCTGTTCTTGCCTTAAGGCAAAGAGTTATGGGAATGTAATTCCGCCAAACGGAATTGTTGATGTTGTTATCGAGATGACGACTCCCTCGCGTGGCGAGAGTGCACCGCAAATTCAGTTTTTGCGAATTCAAGAGTCAGATGTGGTCGCCATTCAACTTGGAATGAAGTTTGAACTGATGGGTGCCGCATGTTTTATCCCGAATTGCGTTACCCCAAAAGCGGACCGGTCGAACGACAAATGCATTTTTGAAGTTCCAATTCTGGTGACCGAGCCCGTATTGCTTGCAAACATTAGGGTCTTTGGGACTGGAGATTTGGAAGGCGCCTCAGGTAAAGTAGTTTCAAGGGAAGGGCGAGACTTCGCTTTATTCACTCTTGAAGTCCCCAAAGATGGGGACTTGGCTCTAGGTGGGGAGCTTGTGATCCAGGAGCGTGACCAAGTGAAAAACAATAAGATTGCTTGTTTTATCAATCGCGAACCTCGGGTAGTTGTTTCCCCTCGGCTCGTGCGGCTCGTGCGGAACGACGAAGGTTGGGCCGCGGACGTTATCGTGCGAATTAATAGAGATAGTAAATCAGTTAATGCAAGTGAGGACGTTGAACTCTTTATCGGATGCCAGGGCGATGACGGAACAGTGTTGAAGGTAGTGGCGAAGAAGGTTGGAAACCAAAGTTACCGAGTCCAACTTTCCATACCCGAGAAAGTCAATGGAAAGCCATTAATGGCTTTACCGAAGGTTTTGAGATGGCAGGTTGGTTGGGACGGTGGGATTGAGGAGTTTAGCACTCCATCTAGGCGTGTTGATTAGGTTTTTCTCGAAGTTCGAAAAGGTGAGGGGAATATTATGAGACAGGTGATTTTTGTCGCAGTTTTAGGATGGTTCATCTTAGCTGATGTTGCTTCCGCTCAGACGATTCAGATCGTATGCGGAACAATTGGGACTGTGAATTGTCAGAACGTACCGACATCGGATTGTGGTTGGTATTCGTGTTCCTATGACTCTGATTGCGAAGGTATCTACCAATACGTTCAATATCCGCAAGAAACTTACAATTCGCACACCGATGTATTACCCGGTGATCCAGGGTATCGAACTCTAACGTTCACAGCACCATCTACGGTCTGCACGACGCGACGAGCCTGTTCAAAATGCATGGCTCGACTCGGCTCGGGTTTTGACGATGAATTTTGTACGTCTGCTTCTACGGACCCGTGGCAGAACTATGCCGTTAAAGCAAACTTTTTCCTATCCAACCCGTGTACGGGAAGTTGATCCCTTTGTGTCTATTTTTCCCCAGCGTGGCTCAAATGAGTTGCCAAGGTCGACTGACTTTGAGTTCGCGTTGGCCATCGAGTTTGAACTGATCCCAAGCCGAATCGGAGAACAGGTATATGAATTGGCAGATAGGCGTGTGCGTTTTATTTTCACTGGGGGGATTCGCCAAATGCTGTACAGGCCAAAGCGAATCGCAAGAATATTCCGGGCTCAGAGATGTTGCAATTTCCAACGCCGAAAGTTGGCTTTCGTTCGACGTATTAATACGACGTGATCTCTTTTACCCAAGCTTTCCGGAAAAAGGATCAATGAAACGCTACACGAGGCTGTTCCTCGATCTAAAAGCTAACAAGTGTTTTGGCGTTGACCTGCTTGAAGCAAAGCGACCGGAGGAAGAGGGCGGCAATCAAACTGTCTTAGTTGGATTCACTTGTTCTGAAGACGGTGCCATGGAATACTTGTATCCGGGAGGACAACATTCCAGCAGAAAAGGCGCTGTCAGCATGCTTGACTCATGGGAGATTCCGGACCTGAGGTGCATCGGACTATACTCATTCCCAACAAAATTTGGGGGACCAATCGATGGCGAGAACTGGGCAAACCGGTCGAAGCATCGAAACCGATTCGATGTTCCAATTATTTCAAATGCGACCAAGTTAGTGGGTCGCGTGATGACAAACAAAGAGTTTATCCAAGTATCATTTCCGGGCAAAAAGGTAAATTCCAGTTATCACTTTGACACCAAGACTGTCATGCCAGAAAGAAGCGCTGCATCCGTGATACGCGACGGGAAAACCGTTCCAAGTTTTGAAGAAGACTACGTTTGGAAGCAAATTGAGTCGATATACGTCCCGACCTCGATCATTCGAGAATCTTATTTTGCGATCAAAGATCCGACAGTAGACGGAAAGCCAGTAAGAAGCGTTTGCGTTGAAATGGCCGCGATCCATTGGTTCTCACTCAATGAACCATTCGATAAAAGTCGATTTGACTCAAATCAGCTAAAGGACATCGCAAAACTTAGAAAACTGGTCAATCCAAAGGAAACTGGAGCGACGGAAATCGATTAGCAACAACTTGATTTGGCTGGTCCGGGGATTGCAAACTTGATAGTCTCCAGTCTAGTATAGGAAACTGCGTGAAGTTCGAGATGGCTGAACACTGTCTCTTTGATGGAATCGCAGCGAATAAAGCGCAAATGGCTCCCATGACTGAAGAAGATCGACTGGTGGCTCACTTGATCCCGAACCCGATTCTCAAAGTCCTTTCGACTCTGTCATGCCACGGAGTACGGCACCTGCTTATGGGAGGCCAGGCCTGCGTGTTGTACGGCGCAGCGGAGTTTAGCCGCGATTGCGATATTGTCATCCTCGCAGACGAATCAAACCTCGGAAGACTCCATTCAGCGCTAACCGAACTCCAAGCTAGGTGCATCGCCTTCCCCGAGTTCAAAATCGATTATCTTCGACGCGGGCATGCAGTCCAAATGGTCGACGTTGCTAGTGCAGCAACCGAGAAATGCCCAATCTCAATTGGGCGGTGAAATGCCCCCGAGTTTTACTCGGGGGATGTTTACCATCCCTCTAGATAGATGGTCAAAACCCCTGGCGTGAAGCCAGAGGCATGAAGAAAAGCACCGAAAGGTAACCCATTCGTGCGTGATGTAACAATTTCAGGTTGCGGCACTAGCGTCGTACTCGAAACTCGGACAGCGCAGCAAATACCCCACCCTCCGGAAGCGACTTCTTGACTATGGACCCGCTAACCAAAACTTTCTGCGTTCTTGCGCTCTTTGCCTTTTCATGTCCGACTACCTTGTCGCAAGCGCCAATCGATCCAGACACTAGTCCTCCCACGCGATGGTGGAAAGGGAATTTGCATACCCACTCCCTTTGGAGTGATGGCGATGACTTTCCGGAAATGATTGCAGCCTGGTATCTGGAACATAACTACAACTTCCTCGCACTCTCGGATCACAATGTTTTGAGCGAAGGCACCCGGTGGATGCCGCTCAAGTCGATACTACAACGGGGTGGCCCAGAGGTACTCAAGAAATACGAACGTCGGTTTGGACATGCATGGGTCGAGACGCGTCTTTCGGAAGAAACGAATAACCTAGAAGTGCGACTGAAGCCGCTCGACGAATTCCGTGGCTTGGTCGAACGAGGGGGTAAGTTCCTAATGATTCCCGCCGAAGAAATCAGCGACAAAGCCGAAGGAAAGCCCGTGCACATGAACGCTACGAATTTGCTTGAGTTGATCAAGCCACTGGGCGGCGCGACCGTCCGCACGGAATTCATTGCATCGCTTAAGCCATCCAAGTCGACGCTTGCAAATCCGACCGTAGGCGATGAACCATTCGCGAAACCTCTTGATCCGGACGTGAATTGTACGTTCGGGCTATTGTGACGAACTCCGTAGAGCCCGCTGATCCGAGTTGGAAGGGCCAACGCAAACAAGCTTGGACACAACCTGTCGGCTGGACTAATCCTTAAAATGCGTGATCAAGGGGAGCTACTTCCTGGGATTACCCAGGGCGTGACATAGGCATAGACCATGACTAGCAGACCGACCAAGCAAGCTAATGAGATACTATGCCAGATCACGGATTTGAACACATCGGCCTCGCGACCCTCAAGCTGGCAGGCTGTCGAGGCGACCACGATACTTTGGGCGTCGATCATTTTTCCCATGACTCCGCCAGCAGAATTGGCGGAGGCCATGAGCGTGGGCGATATTCCGATTTGTTCTGCCGTAACTTTTTGCAAATTCCCGAACAACGCATTCGAGCCAGCGTCCGTACCGGTGAGCGCGACGCCCAGCCAGCCCAGTAGCGTTCCGAAGAACGGATAAGTCCAACCTGTGCGTGTCAGCGAAAGCCCCAGGACTGTGTCCATTCCAGAATACTTGGTAACGAATGCAAGTCCGACCATGAAGCTAATCGCGAGCAACGATGACCTGAGTTGTCGAAACGTTTGACCGAGAATTACCAACATGCGATTCAATTTCATCCCTAGAAACAGGGCTGCCAAGAAAGCGGCCAAAAAGACGGCGGTACCTGGAAGCATGAAAAAATTGAGGTCAATCGAGGCTGCTTCGGGAGTCGCTTTTGAGGCTACAGGTGGCGTACGAATAACCGCGTTATGAAGCCAGGGTGTTGGGAAAGTCAGGAACGATAACTTCAAATATTTATTGAAGGCAGGCATCGACCACAAAAAGATAAAGACGGAGGAAAGAGCGAATGGCGACCAGCCTTTCATTACCGCCCCGATGCCAAGCTTTTTTCGAGTGCCAAGCTCTCGCGGAATATCGGTGCGTTCGCTTTCCATCTGCTCCATCAGGTGTCGTGGCTTCCAAAATCGCAGAAACGCGACCGTGATCAACAGCGAGAATATGGCAGAGACGATATCGACAAGACCTGCTTCCTGATAGTTGGACCAATAGAACTGCATAGCTGCAAACGAGGCACCGCTGACCAGCAAAGCCGGTAGGACCTCAAGAGCCCTCTTCCAACCAACCATCGTCACTATAAGCCAGGTGGGCAAGATAAAAGAAAAGGGCGGCAGAATACGGCCAACCATAGCATTCAGATCTTCCATCGGCAGATCCGTGACAACGTTCAACACACGAATCGGATTGCCAACTCCGCCCCAAGCCACGGGTGCCGTGTTGGCAACAAGACAAAGCGTCGCGGCCTGAAAATGTGGGAAACCAAGACCGATTAAGAATGAGCCAGCGATGGCTACTGGAGCCCCGCCACCACCCGTCCCTTCGAGAAATGCACCGAAACAAAAGGCAATCAAGACAACTTGAAGCCGCCGGTCCGACGAGATTTCGGTGATCGACTCCCTCATGACTTGAAACTGTCCCGTTTCCACTGCGATTTGGTACAGGAAAATCGATGCAATAATCACCCAAGCGATCCGGAAAAAACCGAACACAACGCCATTAAGACCAGCGGCTGCAATCAATGGAATCGGCATCTGGAACACAAATGCTGCGATCCCAATCGCCATCAGCATGCCCGCCAAAGCTGAAACCCAAACCGGCTTGCGAAGCACGAGTAGAACAAAGAAAAGAGTGACGACAGGCATCGCCGAAATAGCGGCAGAGAGCAACCAAAAGCCGAGCGGATCGTAATTCTGGTTCCAGGTCATGATGCGATGAAATCTTTCTTCTATCGTTGTAGGATCGGAGGCAAAACCGAAAACACGGAAGTATTCATTCTAACCAGATCTTCGATCAGCGTTCCAATTGTGTTAGAGATCTTTCTGTCCTCCAGCTTGATTCATGAAAAATCGCAACGCGTTTCAATGGAATAGAACATGCGGACTCCTGGAAAGAGTGGTATCGATTGACCTTGGCATCCGCTGAAGAACGAGCTCGAGGAACTGACGCTAGCCGCGTCCGCCACGAAGATTGCATCCGCATTTGCACCTAACGGCACATAATTTGCTCCAAAAGAAAAGGCACACCATCGTGTGCCTTAAAGGACCCGTGGCGAACGTCAATTACCGTCAATTACTGCCATGTGAGCTGCAGCGACGAATCTTTAGCGCATTTCGTCTAGGCATTTGCCGCATAATAACCAGGAGAAACCCATGTTTAAACACCCAACGATCCTCGCACTAGGTTTTGTCGTGACCACGTTGTTCGGCACTTCTATCTCACTGGCTGGACTCGGGGCCGTTCGAGATAACGGCGTCTTTTTCTCCGACTCTGCCAAATCGGAAGCGACCCGCAGAATTTCGGAAATTGAACGTGAGTATAAAAAAGATCTCGTGATCGAGACGTTCAAGGAAATCCCCGAGGAAATCAAACAGGGTGTAGAACTCACAGACAAAGCTGCTTTGGGGCGGCTGTTTGAACAATGGACGGTGAAGCAGGCCAAGCAGCAAAAGGTAAATGGGGTTTATATCCTGCTTTCGAGAGAGCCAGCTCACATCCAGATAGTCGTTGGCAATGAAACCCAGAATAAGGCGTTCACGTTGATGGATCGCAACAACCTATCCAGCCTGATGCTGAGTAAACTGCGCAAGAAACAAAATGACGAGGCATTGTTGGAAGGTGTCAACTTTGTATTTACCACCATGGCAAACCATGTGATCCCAAACAACCGGACCAACAACGTCTCATCTTCGTCTGCCGGTCCGGCAGTACAAGGAGAACAGACCGAACAAGCCAACTCTTGGGGCTGGATTGTCATCGCGGTAATTGGCATCGGAGCGATCTGGCTGATCGTGGGAATTATTCGTTCGGTATTTGGAGGACGGGCGTCAACTGCCGGCCCTGGAATGTCTCCCGGCTATGGTGGGGGAGGCATCTTCAGTTCGATGCTTGGAGGTATGTTTGGGGCGGCTGCAGGCATGTGGCTCTATGACCAGTTCTCGGGCAACCATGGAAACGCTTGGGGTGCCGACCAAGATAACCGCGTCGGTGGTTCAACGGGATTTTCGGGTCAAGATACCGACTACTCAGGAACGGGTGGCGATTTTGGCGGTGACTTTGGTGGTGGCGATTCGGGCGGTGACGCCAGCGGTGGCGGCGATTTCTGATTGAAATGTGGACGACTCCCAGTTCGCCACTCGGGGGCGATTCTGGATGCCCCTGGCTTTACGCCAGGGGTTCTGACCATCTGTTCTAGTGACCCTGAACAAGCCGTGGACTGTAGTCTTTTGCTGGACCTCCCAAACCAAAATTTCGCAAGCTACCCTTTTCGAGAAGCAATTCAAGCCGAATCAGGTAAGAATGTACGTTGCCGCATTGATGGAGCGAACGATTGCAGACAACCAAACGTAGCACGTCAGATTCAATCTCATCCAAAGTACCCATGAAATTTGACAAGGGCATCGACCTTCACTCCGATGATACCTATTTTCCGGCGTCGATCTTAAGCTGGGCCGCGAAACACTTTCGCTAGCGTTCCCTAGTAGCGGAATGCGTCAAGCATTTCGTTGGCGTCCAGCATTCACGAAAGCTTTGACAGCTTCCGCTACGATTTAAATCGGCCCGCCTTA
>JANPNA010000464.1:0-2240 GCA_031427235.1 Pirellula sp. | reverse complement strand
CCGAACGGGACATAGTTTGCAAGTCGAAATTCATCGCCAGCTCTGCCGATCTCCAGCGAAAGAACTTTTCTTGGCCCTGCCGATCGTTCTTTGAGTATCGAAACAATTGGCCTTAACCTATCGCGATTCGTAAAAATCTTTACGTCCAAGTAAGCATTCTTGATGAGCTCCGTAGCCTGCTCAACCGTCGCTCCCGCGACTTTAATCGGTTTGATTGAAGGCAGAGAGATGGTACCGTTCTTCTGCACCACGAATGGACGCCCAAGGGACGGGTCAAGTTTGCCACTGTTAGCACCTGGGTAATTGGCAGTGGGAGCTGGCTCCGGTGATTTCGCGTTCGCGTTGGAGGGCAACACCCCTTCGATGTAAATGCCGAGAATGTCACCTTGGTCGAGCAAATACGGGGCAAGGCCTGTCTGTCCTACTCTTAAGGGATTCCCTAATGTGTATTCGACCTCCAAGTATCCAACCACATCCAAATTCGGTTGATAGTGTTGATACGCAGACCAATGAATCAAGTTGCCGTTGAGCGTTTTCGGTTCGATCTTGACCGAATGAATCTCTGACAACAGCAGCATCCGCAATTCGGCGGTAACAAAATCGCGAGTCGAATCGCTAGTATCCTGCCAATCGAAAAGCTCTTTCAACGCTTCGAGGTCTTTTGCCTTAATCGCTTTTTCAAAGCGTCCGATCAATCGATCCTTGGCTTCCTTTGAAAGCTCTTCCTTTAATCGGATGTTGGGTTGCTCTTCAAAATACGAAACGAAACGATTGATCAGTGTAAGGCCCTGTTCGGCATTCTGTTGCCGTTCCATCTGTGTGTATGGACGCGTAAAGAGTTGTGTCGTTCGAACAGGAACGGAATAGACTGGAGGGGCGTCTCCTTCCAGCACTAAGCGAACCCACCACACCCCGTTCATCTGCTGCTCGTCATCGAAACGTGTGAAGCGACGGAAATAAGCATTGGCCGGTAGTGTTTTTGTCGTCGCGATTTCGCGAAGTGTCGCTTTCGGAGACTCAGGGACGTTTTCTGTTTCAACGAATTTCGCGATGGCGTCCAACGATTCTTGTTCCGTGATCGGTAGTTGCCATCGACCGGTGGGACTTTCCTGTGCCTCTCGGTTAAAAACAGTGATCGCTTCCTCGAGCGACCTGGACTGAAGGTTCTTGACCTCCACCACGCAGTAAGGATACTTAACAGGTACATCCTCATCTTGATTTGCGGCAGTGTTTCCATCGGTGACGTTTATCTCGGCAGTGTTCTTATCGGCAACGGTGGCTGCCAGGGTTGCCAGGGTTGCCACACCGGTCGAAACTGCGATCAGAACCGCCAACGCTCGAAGCAACGTGACCCCGCACCGATTGGTTCGCACATCAAGGATCGAGAGGATCCTATTTTCAACATTTGGGTTGCTGGCCATGGCCAAAGCCAGCGATCCTGTTCCCGAGGATGCTCGTACACTGGTCGCTAATTCCAGTAAATGGCTGGCGTAGTCGCTTGCTTCCAGCCCCATTCGCAAGACATGATCATCGCAAGCGCGTTCGCATTCAACCCGCAATCGATGAACTCCATACCATGCCAGCGGATTAAACCAATTGACGGCACGAGCAAGCAACGCGACCCAAAACCAAGTTGTATCGCGCCGGCTCAGATGAATCATTTCGTGCAGCAAAACGGCGTTCAGCCGATCGGCGGTCCACTGGTCCGCATCCGCTGGCAGAATCAATCTTGATTTCCCAAACGACCATACCATTGGCATGGTTCCTTTTGGACCGAAGAGAATGCGAGGCAATTCGATTCCCAAATCATTAGCAATCTTTTTCGCGCGGTAAACAAGCCTTGGAGGAAGCGGATTCTCATTCCTATAAACCGTCTCCAACTGTTTCAATCGAAAAAAAGACATGGCTACCGGAAGCAGGCATAGCATGCACCCGGTTCCCCACGCAATCAGTATTCGGTTCGCACTCAGCCGAATCGGGGCCGGTACGATCTCGGCAGGAATCTCGCCTGGCCGCTGGACTTCGACCGGTGAGTACTCGGCATTCGCCGGTGTGAATGTTGGCGAAGGAGTCACCGCGGTTTCGAGCGGGATTGGACTGATTTGACTTGTGGGTGGGTTGAATGCAACTTGCAAGCTCCCTTTCGTCGGTTGCTCGATTCGGATTTGAAGCGATAGCCAACTTGGAAGCACACGCCACTCGGGCAAAAGCATGGCGCAAGCTGGCATCAACAGGAGGCC
>JANPNA010000463.1:0-3726 GCA_031427235.1 Pirellula sp. | reverse complement strand
CTATAAGCAATGGCTTGAGCGACACCAAGGTCAGGAATGCATTAGTGGCTCGCCCACCGCTGACATGCGGTCCGCTCTCGTGGAAGAGTTCTCGGATCATGCAACAATTATGATCGCGACCGAATCAGCCGCCGAAGGTGTAAACCTGCAATTCTGTTCGCTCATCGTCAACTTTGATTTGCCTTGGAACCCTCAGCGTATCGAACAACGAATCGGACGCTGTCATCGATACGGGCAAAAGCACGACGTCGTGGTCATTAACTTCGTCAATCGTGCCAACGAAGCGGACCAACGGGTATTCGAACTACTCAATCAAAAATTCCGCTTGTTTGACGGAGTTTTCGGGGCTTCCGATGAGGTTCTAGGCGCACTCGAATCAGGCATCGATTTTGAAAAACGCATCAATGAGATTTATAAGCGATGTCGTAGCGCCGACGAAATCCAACTTGCATTCGACCAATTGCAAAAAGAGCTAGATGAGCAGATACAGGCAACAATGAAGGACGCTCGAACGAAACTCCTCGAAAATTTCGATGAGGATGTCCATCAAAAATTGCGGCTCACGCAATCCGAAACAAAACAGCAGTTGGACCGATACGAGGATTGGCTATGGGCGCTTACCGCAACTGAATTGAACGGTGATGCGACCTTCGATATCGATGGTCATCGCTTCACACTCCAATCGGTTCCAAGCGGGCTTTCTTCAACGGAGGTAGCTATTGGTCGTTATCGCCTACAACCGCCGCAGGAACGCGAACGAGACCAGGGGCTTGATGCGGATTTCCATTACCGGCCCGCACACCCGTTGGCGGAATGTCTGATCGCTCGCGCCAAGGACCGCTCACTTCCATCCTGTGAGTTGTTGTTAGATTATACGAGCCGTGGCGCGAAAGTATCGCTCGTGGAGCGAATGCGAGGTCAATCGGGTTGGCTTCGGATTGAGCAATTGACCGTTACGTCACTAGATACTGAGGAATCAATGTTGATTTCTAGCGTATCCGATGACGGGGTAACTCTTGATCGTGAAACGTGCGAGAAATTGCTTACGATTCCCGCAACTGTTGGAAACGAGATTGCGATCGATCCGGCATCGTTGCAACAATTGGAGACAGCTACGCAACAGCAGACAGGTCATATCGTTGCCGATTGTCAGCGACGCAACGAAACATTCTTCGATGCTGAATCCGACAAGCTTGACCATTGGGCGGACGATCTTAAGGAGAGTCTCGAACGCGAGCTCAAGACCATCGAATTTGAGATTCGAGAAGCCAAGAAGGCGAAGCGGTTGGCTATCGACCTACAGAGCAAGGTCGCTGCACAAAAGCGAGTGAATGAACTGGAACAACAGCGAAACCAAAAGAAACGGACGCTTTACGACGCTCAAGACCAGATCGAGACAAGGAAAGACACTCTCATTTCCAACGTTGAGGCTCGTCTCCAGCAACGAACGGCTCTCGAAGAGGTCTTCACAGTTCGCTGGAGGTTGGAGTGATTCAGTTTTCAGTGTTCAGTTTTCAGCAATGGGGGCAATACGGTGGTTTATCGATCGTTCGAAGAGTTGGAGGTTTGGAAAAGAAGTTGCTTGTTGGCGGTATGTGTTTACGAATGCCTTCGAGAGTGCCGTTCTTTTGCGTTGAAGGACCAAATGGAGCGCGCGGCAGTTTCGATAGCATCGAACATCGCCGAAGGATCCGAACGTGGGGGCAAAGATTTCGCAAGGTTTTTGCGAATCGCGTCTGGATCCGCTGCGGAGCTTCGCACTCAAGCGTACATTGCCAAGAGGTTACAGATACTTACCGATGAGAACTTCAAACGCATCCTCCCCGAACTCAAAGAAATATCGAAGATGCTCACTGGCCTCCGAAAATCCCTGAATCACTGAAAACTGAATCACTGAAAACTGAATCACTGAAAACTGAATCACTGAAAACTAAGCCCAAATGCTTTATTCTTCCCTACGAATCGCTTATATTGCTAGCATGTCAACACACCCGTCGCACCGCTCCTTTCTTCAGAAAGTGACGTGCATAATGGACGGGTTCTTTTATTTCGCCCCGCTGCGGTTTTCTGAAGAGGTCGGACTATGAGTGGTCAGGCTTCCAATCCAGGGCGTCCAATGAGCAAGCTTCCAATCAATCTGGAGGATCTGCTTCGGCAGCGAACCGTCGAGCAAGACAGGATTGAATACAAGGCGGGATGGAACCCCAGCGCTATCATCCGTACTCTTTGTGCGTTTGCCAACGACTTTGAGAATCTTGGCGGTGGCTATGTCATTATCGGCCAAGACTGCGATGAGGACGGTCAGCCGATTTTTCCGCCAGTTGGCATACCAGCCAACCAACTCGACAAGATTCAGCAGGAGCTATTGCAGAACTGCCACTTGATACAGCCTCCCTATTTCCCGATTCTCAGCATCGAGTCATTTGAGGGCAAGAATCTAGTCGTCCTGTGGGCACCCGGCGGCCAAACACGTCCCTACTCGGCTCCTAAAGAAGTCACTGCCAAGCATCGCACGCAACATTACTATATCCGTCGCTATTCCAGCACTGTCGAGGCCAAAGGGGATGACCAACGCGAACTACTAAGTCTTACCGCTACCGTGCCGTTCGATGATCGGATGTGCCGGGCAGCTACGGTGGAAGATTTAAGTCTGCCGCTCATCCGTTCATTCCTGAAAGAAATTAAGAGCGACCTTTATCAGCAGCGGTCGAAACTGTCGTTGGTCGAACTCGCACGGCTTCTAAACATTGTCGATGGAGCGGACGAGAAAATTGTTCCTCGGAATGTCGGCTTGCTGTTCTTCTGCGAGAACCCGGAACGATTCATGCCCGGTACACAAATTGATGTAGTCATATTTCCGGAAGGTGCAGGGGGCGACCAGATTGTCGAGCGAATACTGACCGGTCCGATCCAACAGCAGATTCGCGACGCACTGCGGTACATCAAAAACAATGTGGTGATCGAGAAAGTTATCAAGCATCCCGATCGCGCAGAGGCGACAAGGTTTTTCAATTACCCAATCGCGGCGATCGAGGAAGCGTTGGTTAATGCCATGTACCATCGTGGTTACGATCAACGCGAGCCTGTCGAGGTTCGAGTTCACCCGGACGTTATTGAAATCGTCTCCTATCCAGGTCTTGATCCCTCGATTCGCCCCGATGACTTGAAGGGAACCCGAATTCATTCGCGTCGCTATCGAAATCGTCGCATTGGCGAGTTCTTCAAAGAACTCGAAATGACCGAGGGACGCGGGACCGGCATTCCCAAAATTCGGGCTGCGATGAAACGCAACGGGTCTCCCAAAGCCAGATTCAAGGCTGATGATTTGCGACTGTGGTTCCTTGTCGAATTGCCGATCCACAAGGCATTTCGCGATGAAGCAAATGCTAAGACCAATCAAGTCATCGGGGAAGTTGGCACTAAGTTGGCACTAAGTCGGCACCAAGTGGAGGCCCAAGTGGAGGCCCAAGTGGACTTGCAAAATTGGCAAATCAAGACGTTGCAGGCTTGCTTGAGCGCCGACCAGACTGGCAGGCAGTTGCTGGATGTTGCGGGCTACAAGAGCCGAACAGGGAATTTCAAAAAAGGACTTCAACGATTGTTGGATAACCGACTTCTGAGTCTAACCATTCCGAATAAACCGAACAGCCGATTGCAAAAGTATCGCCTCACCGCATCCGGTCGCCGAGTGTTATCCTCACTGAAAACTGAAAACTGAAAACTGAA
>JANPNA010000462.1:0-8868 GCA_031427235.1 Pirellula sp. | reverse complement strand
GCTGGTGCTGAACAGCACATCAAGATTACCTACTATCAACAATTGGACTTCGATCACGACAACGCGACCTACGTCTATCCCCTTGCAACATCCACGCGAGCAGCCGTCAACGAAAAGACAACCGGGAAATTCGCCATGACGCTGGACGTCAAAAGCGAGATCCCAATCACCAAACTTTTCAGTCCTTCGCACGAAAATGCGTTCGCGATCACAAACCACACTCCAAACTACACTCGAGCTAGCTTGGAGATTCCACAGGGGGACCTGAGCCGCGATGTGGTTGTAGCGTTCGATACCGAGCGCCCTCACACTGGCATCGATCTCATTGCTTCCAAGCGGTCCAATGAAGACGGCTACTTCATGTTGACGATGGCTGCAGGCAAGGAGCTAAAGGAGTACGGAGCGGGCATGGACTATGTATTTGTTGTCGACATCTCAGGAAGCATGGAAAACGAAGGCAAGCTGACACTGTCTCGCAATGTCGTAAAAGCGTTTATCGGCGATCTTCAAAAGGAAGACCGGTTCGAGGTAATGACATTCAACAGTGCACCCCAAACCCATTTCCAATCCCTCACGCCGGTCACAGACGAGGCCAAGAGGACCTCAGGTGACTTCTTACTGGCTCAACGCGCCAAAGGAGGCACCGTCCTGCGGCCCGCCGTGTTGACAGCCTACAAGTACAAGGACGCGGATCGACCGCTCAACGTGGTCATTCTTTCTGACGGGATGACGGAGAATAAAGAGCAGGCCGAGTTGCTTGCTCTTATCGGCAAAGCTCCTGCCGGCACTCGGGTCTTTTGTATTGGAGTAGGCAACGATGTGAATCGTCCTCTTTTGAAGCAATTAGCCGAAGGGGCAGGTGGCTTGGCCGCATTTGTATCGCAGCAAGACGACTTCATGCGTCAGTCACAAGCGTTTCGCCGCAAGTTGATGCGTCCTGTAGCTACCAACGTCAATATTTCTTTTGAAGGAGTAGAAATCTACGACGTTTTGCCAAAAACGCTTCCCGATCTGTTTTATGGTTCGCCTCTTCGTATGGTCGGCCGTTACAAAAAATCAGGTCAAATCGCCATTGCAGTAAACGCGGAAGTGATGGGCCAGCCGATGGTTCAAAACGTCAAAGCGCAGTTACCTGCTTCTGAAGAGGCGAATCCGGAGATCGAAAGGATGTGGGCTTTTAGCCAAGTGCAACAACACATGGACAATCTGCGGAGGAACGGTCCATCTGAATCGACCGAAGGAGAAATTGTCCGACTCTGCGAAGGCTATTCGATTGTGAGCGAGTACGCTTCCTTCATTGTGCTTGAAAATGATAGTGAGTACAAACGTTGGTCCATTCAGCAACGCAATGCAACACGAGTTCAACGGGACAACATCGCTCGCAAGGAATTGCAAACGCAGCTTGAACGAATGCGAGAGGAGTCGCTGTCGGCCATCGGCCCTAAAGAGACCAAGCTGGTAACGACTCAAGTTAGTCGTCCGGACGCGCCAATCGCATCCGACTCGATACGAACAAGTTCACAACCCCAAATCACCCCCTCAGCTCCTTCCTCGCCCACGGACTTGAACTTTATTCCAGCAAATAGCTCGAGTAACCCCGCAAGTTCCAACAGAGGTGGAAATACTCGCTCCGGTGGCGGTGGCGGTGCTATCGATCCTATCACAGGGTTGCTAGCGGCTGGACTTGCTGGTGCAGCAGCATGGGCGAATCGTCGCAAGAAAAAGCAAACGGGTGCAACCAACAACATTGAAACGATGGTAGCAACGGACGCGTAGTCCTTGCAAAAATCGAAGACCCAAACGACGGTTTATCGATCAACTAAGTAACGATTATAAACCGCGTGGAGAACCGCCACGCGATTCGAGCAGCCATAATCGCGGGAGAGACAATGAACACTCTGAACTACTTCCTTCGAATTCCGATTACCTGTATGCTTAGTTGTATTGCCTTGCTTCTTTTCATAGTAAAGGAATTCGAGTCCATCTTCGCATTCCAGTTCAACCAGTTTCGAGGATTTGAGATTCATCAGGTGATAGGTTGCAATTGGCTACATTGGTCCGGCGACCATTTATTTTGGGATCTTGCCATGTTCGCCGTTCTGGCGGCCGTATGCGAAAGCAGAACTCCGGTGGCATTTCGTTGGACACTACTGTTCGCAGCCATTGCGATCCCGCTAGGAGTTCTTTGCATGGATCCGAGTGTTGTTTCGTATCGCGGCCTCAGTGGAATTGACACTGCCCTTTACGGGCTTTTGGTTGGGGAATTGCTTGTTCAAAAACTGAAAGCGCGTGAGTGGACCGGTTTGGCCGTGTATGGATTGTTGCTGCTGGGAATGATAGGCAAGATGACGTTTGAGTTATTTACACGAAGCAACCTCTTTGTGGCTGTCGGTTCCTTTACGCCTGTACCGTCTGCACATTGGATTGGAGCAGCCATTGGCTTGATGATTGCGATTCACAGTTTTTTCTCTCATGCATCGGTCCAGGAAAGGATTCCGCAACCTCGTCGGTGAAATTGCTTTGACTCTGCGAGAATCGGTGCAATCTGCGGATGATTCCCAAGGTTACGATTCCACTGGCAGTGGACGATCCCAATGTCGCAATCGATTAGGATTAGGATTAGGATTAGGATAATGACATAACTGTTCGTGGCCGAAGGCCGTGAACGATTATTTTTTTCGACCCTTTTCGACTTGGCCGCTGCGATGCCTTCGATGCTCGATTCTAGAAACTATACTTTTCTCGGTACTACTCAAAGTCTGTGTCCGGAATGCTTGAGCGTCGTTCCCGCCAAGATTATCGCTCGGGGGAAACGGGTCTATTTCCGAAAGCGATGTCCGACGCATGGACTGCGCGAGGATTTTGTTTGTAGCGATCGACGCTGGTATGATCGCTACGATTACGCCCTACCTCCCAAGTTGCCCAAGAAAACGTTTGTTGAGGCTTCAAAAGGTTGTCCGCTGGATTGCGGGTTATGCAGCGAACACGAGCAACATACCTGCGTCGCGGTTCTCGAAATCACGGACAACTGCAACTTGTCCTGCCCATTGTACTATGCAGATAGTCGACCGGGACTCAAACACAAATCGGTGTCGCAAGCGTTCGCCGCAATCGATGCGCTGGTTCGAGCCGAAGGCAAAGCCGATGTCTTGCAGATCTCGGGCGGAGAACCGACGACCCATCCTCAACTCGAGGAGATTATAGAATACGCTTTGTCGCAGCCGATCGACTATATCATGATCAACACCAACGGCATTCGCTTTGCCAAGGATGTTGCCTTCGTTGATCGACTCGGTCAACACCGAGATCGACTGGAAGTCTATCTTCAAATGGACGGCGTTTCCGACCAAGTGCACGTTGCTTTGCGAGGTGAGCCCCTGGCAGACATCAAACTCAAAGCCCTTGAAAATATTGGTAAGGCTGGACTGCACGTTACGTTAGTGTGCGCATTGCAAGCGGGCGTCAATGAACATGAGCTTGGGTGTTTGCTGAACGTGGCAAAGGAACGGCCTTGGGTTAGCGGACTCAGTCTCCAACCTGCAACCTACAGCGGGCGCCATTTTTTGCCAGAGGAGTTGGAACATCGCATTACAACTCCTGATTGCATCCAATTATTGTGCGACCAATCGGAGGGTTTGTATTGCGACGAAGATTTCTTTCCGCTTCCTTGCGCGCACCCGAATTGCCATGTACTTTCGCTGGCTTTCCGGCATGAGGGAGAGCTAGTACCGCTGACGCGTTTTATCGATGCGAGGTTAAACCTCGACTTGCTCGCAAACGGCTTGTCGTTCACTCGCGACGAAGGCAAGCGGCTAGTTCAGCAGTATCTGGCTCGCAACAATTGTTGTGGACCAACGGGATGTTGTGAATCGCCGACCGAAAATGTACCGAGTTCACTCGCTGGCAATTTGCCCGTTTTAGCCGATTCAGGAAATTCATGTTCCAGTTCCGCTTCGATTACGGAAAAGCAATCCATCGAGGAGCGATTCTTCGAACAGGCTTTGCAAAAGCAAATCGGTGGCGAGCAGTTGTTCCGCATCACTATCACCTCGTTTTTAGATGCTTACAATTTCGATGTCCGGCGGGTGATGAAATGTTGCACGCATCATATTCTGCCATCGGGACACATCATTCCGTTTTGTGCTTACAATGTCCTTTACCGCAATGGCCATGTGCCACTTCCCCCATTGATTCAAATGGTAGGAAGTTAATTATGGTCACCATGTGGGGCAGCGGCTCTGCCCGCTGACGAATATAAATCCCCGCGGGCGGAGCCGCGGGGCCACTGTGGTTCTGCAGCTATCCTACGGGGCATGCAGCTATCCTAAGTGTGCGGAGCGAACGAGGGAAGTTTTGATGACGGTATTATGACGGTATGGTGGCGGGTTTTCTACGCTTGTTTGTTGGTCGTTTCGATCGCGGTAGCGACACGACTTCTGCAGCGCAGACAAAGGCAATTGAACCTGACGCAATCACAACGTGTTCTCATCGGTGGAGCGGCGTTTGCAGGATCCATGATCGGGGCAAAAGTTCCTTTTTTGGGCGATCGTGGCTGGGGAGCATTCTACGACGGCACAGTCTGGTTCGCCGATGGCAAAACCATCTTAGGAGGGATCGTCGGCGGTTACATCGCCGTCGAACTTGCCAAGTGGATTGCAAAGATTCGAACTCGAACGGGTGATACGTTCGCTTTGCCCGTCGCTGTCGCCGTTGCAATTGGTCGTATTGGATGTTTTGTCGCTGGATGTTGTTACGGACGGGTAACAACGGTTCCTTGGGGAGTTTCCTTTCCGCTAGCACAGGATGCGTCCGGAATCGTCCGTCACCCAACCCAGGTGTACGAAGTTATGTTTCATTTCGTCGCGGCATTGACCCTGCTGGTTATGGATCGCAAAAGATGGCTAGTCGGCAATCAGCTCAAAGCGTACCTGATCGCGTATATGATTTACAGGTTCCTATCGGAGTGGCTTCGACCGGAATCCCCAATCTTTCTGAACTTGACTATATACCAGTTGGTTTCAATTGGGATCATTGCTATCCTAATCATGCTTTGGGTACGAGATAGCCGTGAATTGCAGCCATCTGTCCATGGGCCGAACGTCGCGTGAGAGCTTTATGAGTACACAAGTTTTTGATCGGCAGCCTATGAGTACCGCAAAGTCTAAATCCTGGCACATTGCAAGCCGGTGGCAAGAGTTTGAAGGGGAAATGCGGTCCGCAGTCCTTCGATCCATGTTGATCGTTGTCTTTTATTCTATTCAACTCACTTACTACTTGACGTTGGAGGCAGTTGGTGATTCGGATCGAATCTTTCATCGCCAAGTTACTTTTGCGGCAATCGCGTGGCTATTTCTTTCCATGTCAGTCTTCATTGCGTTGCGGGGCGGTTTTATGCCGCCGATGCTCAAGTATATTGCGACTGGAATCGATCTAGGATTAGTAACCATGCTCGCGTGGTTGGGCCAAGGGCCGAATAGCCCATTGGTGCTGGCGATGTTCGTGGTACTGGCCATCGCGTCGATTCGATTTCGCATCGGTCTTGTTTGGTTTACAACGTTAGGGGCTATGACGTGCTATATGATTTTGGTCGCCGCCGTCGATGCTAATTGGTTTGACTCACAACACAGTACGCCCGTTTTGACACAAGCCATCACGCTATGCGCATTGGGGTCGACGGGGGTTGTGCTTGGTCAAATAGTTCGTACACCGCGAAGGATGGCCGACGCATTTCTGGAACGTGCAGACCAAATGAAGGACAAGGTGAAAGGATGAGTGTCCCTCCCGTCTTAGCAACGCAAACGTGTGTTCATTGCGGAGCGCTATCACAAACCAAAGAAGGAAAGTGCTGGCTGTGTTATGAAAACAAATCCACACCCAACCCGTTCGCGTTCACAGGAAATCCGGTAGAGGAGGTGACGCCGCAGTTGCCAATGACGACTTGGGATGTGGTCGTCAGTGCACTCTTAGGCATCTGCGTATTGTTAACAGTTCTCGTTGCAATAGGACTAGCCGTTGAGGATCGAGGGCTGCTTATTCCTTTTGCGATTTTCATGGGGCCCGCTTACCTTGTTACGATTTTTCGAGGAGTCGTCCCGCGTGGTGCTAAGGGAAGTCCTCGACTGGCAAATCTACTCCTGACATTTGCAGTCTCGATAATGGTCACAGGTCTGATCGTAATCATCCTGGCTGTTGCGGCGGTGGCATTGCTCTTTTTGATGTGTATTGGGGCATTTAAGTAGTAGAAAAAGTTGTTGACGAAACGGGTGTTACACAATGCAGTCCGTCATGATGTGGCCTCCGATATCGGTGAGGCGGAATTCTCGACCTTGGTATTTGAATGTGAGGCGTTCATGATCGAGGCCCAATAGATGCAGCACCGTTGCGTTCAAGTCATGCACATGCACGGGTTGCTCGGTAACACTAAAGCCAAATTCGTCTGTCTTGCCATAGGATACACCGCCGCGAATTCCACCTCCAGCTAACCAGAAAGTAAATGCATCTTTATGATGATCGCGACCGTCGGTTGTCTTGTTGCCGTTTCCGTCGACGCCTTGCGCCAACGGAGTGCGACCAAATTCACTTCCCCAGATCACCAACGTATCGTTTAGCATGTCGCGGCGTTTCAAGTCTGTGATCAAAGCGGCTGCGGCTTGGTCGATATCCTTGCACTTGCTCGCTAGACGACTATCCAAATTGTTGTGGTGGTCCCAATCGCTATCGTACAGTTCAATAATTCGGACTCCGCGTTGGACAAGCCGTCGTGCGAGCAAACAATTGTTTGCGAACGATCCCTTTCCAGGTTTGGCTCCGTATAACTCCAATGTTTCCGCAGATTCGTCCTTGAGATCCATCAATTCAGGAACACTGGTTTGCATTCGATAGGCCATCTCGTATTGACTGATGCGAGTCGCAATCTCGGGATCGCCGACATCCGCCAAACGGACTTCGTTCAACGAGCCAACCGCGTCCAGCACTCTTCGTCGACTATTCGAAGAATGGCCTTCTGGGTTCGAAAGATACAGAACACTTTCGCCTTCTGAGCGGAACGGGATCCCTTGGTGAACACTCGGCAAAAAACCGCTTGAATACATGCTTGACCCAGCTCCACCTGCAGTTCCGCTTTGCAGTACGACATAGGCCGGCAAGTCTTGGTTTTCGGACCCCAAACCGTATGTGGCCCAAGAGCCAAAACTTGGCCGCCCGCCTCGCCCAAAGCCTGTATGCAAAAAGATTTGTGCGGGAGCATGGTTGATCTCGTCGGTATGCAGCGAATGAACGATACACAATTCGTCCGCGACCTTGGCAAGATGCGGCAGCATACTCGAAATGGTGTGACCACTTTCACCGTGCTGCGAGAAATTTTGACGCGATCCAGCCAGACGCATCTCACCGCCGATAAACGCAAATCGTCGACCGGTTAAGAAACTCTCCGGACAGACCTCGTTGTCATGGACGACCAATTCCGGCTTGGGGTCGAAGAGATCCAATTGCGACGGAGCACCGATCATGTGCAAATAGATGACACTCTTGGCCCTAGCTGGCAAATTCCCTTGGCTCGAATGCGTTGGATTTGCTGAAGTTGCAGACGATTGATGCAAAAGAGAACCAAGGGCTGCGGAGCCTAGGCTAAAACCGGTCTTGCGAAAGAACCCACGGCGGTCTTGAATAGAGGGTTGAAATGTCATAGTTCTATTCCTTGGTGATCGTTTCGTCGAGGTTCAAGAGTGTCGAGGCGATTGCAAACCAGGCTACCGATTGTGCTTGTTCGGCATCGGCAAGTTCGCTCGCGTACAGTCGTTGCAAAGTGTCGAGTTCACGTTGGCTCGGTAAACGTGCCACAGCAATGCGAAACGCATGTTCAAGCTGTTGCATCAAACTCGCCTCGGGCTTCTCCCGAAGCACTCTATCAACTAAACCCTTTGCCGCATCAACATACACCGGATCATTCAATAGGTTCAACGCTTGAAGGGGTGTATTGGATCGACCACGATTCACTCTGCATGCGAGCCTTGCGGTAGCATCAAAGTTGATGAAGCTTGGGTAGGGAGACATACGTTTGAGAACGACGTACACTCCGCGACGATACTGATCTTCACCCGGGCTAACCTCATAGTCATATTGTTGGCCGCCTACCTTCTTCCAAAGTCCGTCTGGTTGTGGGGGACGGATCGGTGGTCCAAACTGCTTGAGACTCAGCTTGCCTGAAATCGCTAACGCGTTATCGCGAATCCCCTCTGCGGTTAGCCGAAAACGGGGGCCTCGAGCCAGCAGACGGTTTTGTGGGTCACGTTCGCGAGATTCTGCAGAAAGCCGAGACGCTTGCCGATAGGTCGTACTCGTCAAAATGTGTCGAAGTAATTTCTTTTGTGACCAACCTTTCTCCACGAAATCAACAGCCAACCAATCAAGCAACTCGGGATGCGATGGCGTATCCCCTTTGAGTCCAAAATCTTCCGGAGTCGAAACCAGTCCAACACCAAAGATTTCCGACCACAGACGATTCACTACAACGCGTCCTACTAGTGGATTGTCGCTAGAAACTAACCAGCGAGCCAATGCCAAACGATTGCGGTCTCCCGATTCTTGGTATGCGTGCAGACCTTCTGGCGTGGCAGGATCGATCTTTTGGGTTGGATTACGAAAATCGCCGCGAGCGAACATGGTCGATGTTCTAGGCTCACTGACCTCACGCATGACCAATGACTTTGGGACGGCTTTCTTGTCACGTTCATTTTCAAGATCCGCGAGGCTCTTGCGAAGCTTGATGACGGCTGGCGATTCTTTGCGTTCGACTGGCAATGCTTCTTCGTAGGCACCGACCAACGCGGACAATCGAAATCGACCGATCGTTCGTGCATTTCGGAAGTT
>JANPNA010000461.1:0-3698 GCA_031427235.1 Pirellula sp. | reverse complement strand
ACCCAAGAACCTTTCGAAGCTGGTCCAGGACATCGACGACCTCGATTGGTACAGCGCCCAACAAGAAGGGCTCGGCGATCTCTACGAAGGGTTACTAGAGAAAAACGCCGCCGAGAAGAAAAGCGGGGCCGGTCAATACTTTACGCCTCGCCCGCTGATCCAATCCATGGTCAACCTGATAAAGCCTCAGGCTGGCGAAGTGATTCAAGACCCGGCTGCTGGAACCGGCGGATTCTTGGTCCAAGCCGACCGCTATATCAAGGCCCATACCGACGACCTATTCGATCTCAAGGAACGTCAACAAGTGTTCCAAAAGCGTGAAGCGTTAGTCGGCATCGAATTGGTGCCAGACGCACACCGGCTGTTGTTGATGAACGCCATGTTGCACGGTATCGAAAGCGATCTGTTGCTGGGGGACACGCTCTCGCCCACGGGGCAAAGCCTGCCCAAGGCCAACGTCATCTTGACCAATCCACCGTTCGGTACCAAGAAGGGTGGCGGTTTGCCGAGCCGCGACGATTTCACGTTTCCGACCAGCAACAAGCAACTTGCCTTTTTGCAGCATATCTATCGATTTTTGAAGCCAGGAGGCCGCGCGGCGGTCGTACTCCCCGACAATGTGCTGTTCGAGGATGGAGTCGGCGCAGACGTACGACGGGACATGATGGACAAATGCAATCTGCACACGATCCTTCGGTTGCCGACCGGCATATTCTATGCTCAAGGGGTCAAAACCAATGTCTTGTTTTTCACGCGGGGCGAGGGGGCCAAGGACAAGGGCAACACGCAAAAGGTTTGGTTCTTCGACATGAGGGCCAACATGCCATCGTTTGGCAAGCGGACACCGCTGACGCACGAACACTTCGTAGACTTCGAAAAGGTGTATGGCACCGACCCGCTCGGCAAATCAAAACGCAAGGATCAGGGGGAGGAAGGTCGTTTCCGTTGTTTTACGCGGGAGCAGATTGCGGCCCGAGGCGACAACCTCGACATCAGTTGGCTTCGAGACGAGAACGCGACCCGAACGGAGGATCTACTCGAACCCGATGAGATCGCCAGTCAGATCATGGCCAAGCTGCGGACCGCGATGGAAGAGATGGAAGCACTCTCGGCTATACTGGAAACAACAGGCTAGAAAGCCGATTAGTCAGATTGTAGAAGGCACATTCCATGTGCCGCGACCAATACATGTGCCGTAACCAATAAAACCCTAAGAATAACTAACGAGCGGACGGCACGACGGAGCGTGCCTGCTACTGTTACCGGCTTTGCCTTCATAGGACACCGATCACCAAAAACCGCAATCGATACCAAAAGGAGAACGCCCCATGACAGAAATTTTGTTTACCGTGATCGAAGCACCCGAGGGAGGACTGACAGCACGAGCCGTCGGTTTCTCCATTTTTACTGAGGCGGATACTCTCGACGAACTGCGTAAAAACATCCGCGAAGCGGTCGACTGTCATTTCGAAGCGAGCCAGGCACCCAAGTTAATACATTTGCATATCGTGCGCGATGAGGTCTTGACGGTATGAGGCTGCGTCGCGACGTCGCAAATCATTTCGGTATCAGTCGCGACAAACTTGTGGAACAACTCTTTGGGACGGGAAAGTAGTGAAGCATGCGTAGGGAAAAAAGTCGAAGCATCGTGAACACGATGGACGCTTTCAATAAAGGGTTGGAATGCCACGAGGTGTACGTGTGAGCGAAGATCTCGAAATGCGTGGATTCCCAGTCACCGACAACGTACTTCCACTAGGATGGCTACTGACCAATTTAGGCAACGTCGTCGCAAATCTACAGTCAGGTTTTGCTTGCGGAAACCACAATTCGGAAGGTCGCGGCATTATCCATCTGCGACCAATGAATATCTCGACTGATGGACGGCTAGTTCTAAACGACGTTCGCTTTGTTGAAGTTGAAGTGCCTAATTGGCTGCAGCCTGGAGATGTATTATTCAACAACACCAATAGTTCAGAACTTGTCGGCAAAACGGCCCTGGCATCCAATAGTGAAAAATATGCTTTTTCAAATCACATGACGCGGATTCGTGTTTCGTCGGCTGTTGAGGCATCGTTCGTCGCAACTGAATTGCAATACTTATTCAGACACGGATACTTTAAGGTTCACTGCAACAACCACGTGAGCCAAGCAAGTATTAGCGCGAAGTATCTTCACGACCGCTTGCCCTTCATTGTCCCTCCCCTCCCCGAGCAACGGCGTATCGTCGCGAAAATCGAAGCATTGCAGTCCCGCAGCCGCAAGGCCCGGGAAGCGTTGGAAGCGATCCCGCCGCTGCTTGAGCAATTCCGGCAGTCGGTGTTAGCCGCCGCCTTCCGAGGCGACCTAACCGCCGACTGGCGTGAGCAGCATCCCGAAGTCGAACCAGCCAGCGTACTCCTTGACCGCATCCGAACCGAACGCCGCCGCAAATGGGAAGAGTGGGAACTCATCAAGTTCAAAGCCAAAGGCAAAATTCCGAAAGACGATTCCTGGAAAGATCGCTACGTCGAACCCGAATCGGTCGATGACTCTGACTTGCCGGAACTACCCGAGGGATGGTGTTGGGCGAGTGTTGATCAGATCGGTTTTCTAAAATCCGGGAAGAGGCTGCCAAAAGGTTCTTCGCTCGTGCCACACGATACAGGATATCCGTACGTGCGTGCAGGAAACTTAAAGAATGGAACCATTCAGGGAACGATACTCTACTTAACCGAATCAGATTACAAACGTGTTTCCCAATACAAGATATTTGAAGATGATCTTTATCTAACGATTGTTGGTGCAAGCATTGGTGACACTGGGATTTGCCCAAAGGAGTTCAGCGGCTCGAACCTAACCGAAAACGCCGCCAGAGTTGCACTTGTTGGGGGAAGTCTACCTGGATTTTTGGCATTTATGATTCGTTCCCCACAGTTCGATACCCAGATCCAGGAACGAGTCTTGTCAGCTGCACAAGGGAAACTAGCGCTCCTTCGAATAAAGCAACTTTGCATTCCAATATGTCCTCGCGAGGAACAAAGCGTAATTGCAAAACGAATAGTTGGGAGCCTTGCACGAATCGACTACTTAACTCAAATGGCCAACACTTTTGCTGGTGACGTGACCGGTCTAGACCAATCCATCCTCGCAAAAGCCTTCCGAGGCGAGTTAGTCCCACAAGACTCCAACGACGAGCCAGCCTCGCAGCTCCTGGAACGCATCCAGTCCGAGCGAGCCGACGACACAAACGCCAAACCGACTCGCGGCCGCCGTAAGCGAACGAGCGCAAAAGACAATGATTAGGCTGTCAGTTTAGAGCTAGCCCAACGTGAGGTTCGACCAACCAACAAATGCATCCATCAGCACTTTTACATGCCAACAGTACTCGGCCAACATAGTAGCAACGGTGGATGAGCTCGTTAGCATGATTGTGAGCAGTGCATTGTCTCAACGAGTGTCAATCGTGATTCGATTCTTCGCCTAGCCGACCACTGTTTTCATATTCGGTTCGCACTACTTTTTGCCGCGACGCTGTTTCCTTTTTGCAACTTCTCTGTCGAATGCGGATTCCAAAAGTTTCGTGCTATCATTCGAGGGCAGTGGTTTCTGTTGTTCGTTCGGCTTTTGTGGCCGAATGTTTGCCTGTCCAGGATCAATAACCACAGAAGCGACCTGCTTCACAAACGCCTTGCCAAGCTGATTCTCAATAATCTTGG
>JANPNA010000460.1:0-12504 GCA_031427235.1 Pirellula sp. | reverse complement strand
GTTTTGCTGCATTTTTACGCGTTCCAATGTTCCAACTGCATTGCCAATTTTGGTCACTACAATCGCTGGCACACTCAGTTGACGAATCGCGGAGTGAGAGTCATCGGTATTCAGACGCCAGAGACAGCCACGGAACGGGATGTTAAGCAGGTTCAAAACGCGGCCAAGGATAGGGGCTTCCAGTTTCCAGTGCTTATCGATGTCAAGAACAGCAACTGGGACGCTTGGACCAACACCATGTGGCCCACCGTGTACGTCATCGACAAGAAGGGCTACATTCGATTTTGGTGGCAGGGCGAACTCAACTGGGAGGGCGCCACCGTGGATAAAACGATTGAAAAACTAGTCGATGAACTGCTTAAGGAAGATTAAGCCTTGCCAACCACTCCGGAAGATTTTTGGTGGGTACGAGCCCTTCGGACAGAGCCAGCATTAAAGGATCAGGAATTTCGATCATCCGCCGAGCAGGCTTTCGATTTCGAACGGCGTCAATATCCACTCCCACTCTTACTTCTAATCTTTTCTGGCTTCGCGAGGCCCCCTCGCAGGTTTGCCACTCGGTGCTTTTCTGCATGCCCCTGGCTTCACGCCAGGGGTTATGACCATTTATTCTAGGGCTAGAGAGATGGTAAATATCCCCCGAGTAAAACTCGGGGGCATTTCACCGCTCGTTGTTGAGCAAACCTTGTGCATCCAGGATGAGACGGCCCAATTGAACTTCGATTACCCGGTCTTTGGCGAGCTTGCGGCGTTTCAATTCATCTTGGAGCTGTTCCAGTCTTCGTTTGATGGATTCTGCCTCCATCTCTTGTCGAGCCAATTGGGTATCGTATTGTTCTGCCAAAAGTTGCTTTAAGAACGTTTCGTTTTCCTTGGCCGAGTCCCCTTGGCCTTTGCTGGCGAAGAGTGCTTGCACTACGTCTGTCTTCCACAAGGTCTGACAAATAATGTCGGTTACTAGTTTGATTTCTGGCGGTGAGAGAACTGGGAATTCTCCGCCAGGCCCTTGGCGGAAAAGTCCAGGTTTTACCTTGATTATTCTGATTGAAGCAAAGGGCTGCATTTGCGAGGGCCCAGGTGACATGCCCATCCCTGCATCACCGCCTCCTCCACTCATCATACCATCGCTTCCTCCGCCGCTGCCCATTCCTCCAAGTCCGCCACTCATTCCTCCCGAACCCCACATCCCATCCATGCCCATTCCGTACGGTAGCTCTATCATCAGTTCGATCCGCGTACGGTCGTTTGCATTTTCGCCGTCAAACAAGTATGCATGAATGTTGATCGCAATCCGATTGGTCACTTGTGAGCTACCTGATGCATAGATTCCACCGCCGGGATAGCCCGACGAGCTTGCACCCCCTGCTGGATAGCCGCCGCCGGACATACCGGGCATTCCGAAGCCGCTACCATACCCCCCATCCATGCCACCATTGTCGACATACGCAAGTTCTTTAGGCCGAAACGATTGAAGCACATAGTGAAACGAACGAACCCGCGTAGCCCGATAGGGCTTGTCATCAACGGTGTAGGATAAAGATGGCCTAACGATCGACTCCATCCCCTCCATACTCTCCATTCCCATGTCGCTTCCAATTCCCATTCCCATTCCAGGGCGTCCACCGGCACTCATAGCACCCGGTCCACTCATACCACCCGGTCCACTCATACCAGCACCTTGGCCGAAGATCGGGCATGGCAGAGAAGCCATCAATAGGATCGACAGTATGGGTAGAGTTCCAATTTGCATTTGCGTCTTCATGTATTTCTCCAGTAGTGTAATTAGGTCAAAGGCCGTCATTCTTGAGTCGACAAGCTAGCCTGGATTATTCATTAGCCATTGGGCGCTAGCCCACGGTTGTCGTTGCAACCATAACCGTGGGCTAGCGCCCAATGGCACTCACTTTGATCAAGTAACCCGAAGCGTGAGCGAGGGAAACAAAGGGAAACCACTCTTGTAATCGCCCTCGCTCACGCTTCGGGTTACTAAAGTGAGCACCATTTGGCTAGCGCCCTTCGGCTGATCATTAATTGCCCCGTGAATAATCCGGGCTAGGGAAGATCTGTGGCACTCGGGAGCTTCATTTCGATAATTGGCGTTGGCAATTGCTCACTGGTTAGGAATATCGATTTTGCGTCCTTCGAAAAGCAGACGGCTTCCGTTTGACGCATTCTGGGTAACGGAAATACGATAGGTTCTCGTTTCAATGCTTCCGACCAATCCTCGATTGTCCCGTCATCCTTCGTTCTTCTTGTAATCAAACAGCCAACTTGGTACGTAACGACCACTATAGATTTACTGTCGGCGGAGATGTCGCAGGCACACGCGAAGGGAATGCTCGTCTTGGCAATAAGCTTCGCTTGGGTCACCGTTTTTTTCTTTGACAACTCGGGCAGCGGGAGCGAATAAACTCGCCCACCCAAAAGGGCTTTTTCGAAAATTAAGATCGATTTGCCAGCATGGTCTACCGCGATGCCTTCGTAGTTGGTGACTCCACCTTCGAACGTAACGTCGACACTGGTTTCAACTCTGGCTGTGGATTCGATGGGGTGTGCAGGTTTGGAAGCGTCGAACAGAAATTTAGGCTCCGACAGGACGTAAAGAGTCACATGATTTCTCTTTTGTGCGTTACCGCCGATATCGCCTATGATTATTTTTGGAGAGCCTTCGATGGTTGTAAAAGCAATATCCTCCCAATCGATGGCATTCGCTCCCGCCACCTTGAGCCTTGCAATAGTCCTTCCGTCGCAGTGTACCAAGAACAGTCGAGCGGCATCGCCTGAATCGTTGTGAGTCCAGAAACAATCGGGATTGCGTTCGGAAAGGACTAAGCCGCTGCTTTCACTGATTTCACGATCCGCAAGCAACGCGACCTGCGTCCATTCCGTTCTCGGCTCTTCACTTATTTCTTGGGATCCGAGACCTAGCATGGATTTGAAATAGATCGCCGCAGCCAAGGCCATTGCAACCAAGAGCCAGGCGGATATTCGAAGTTGTCTGCTGATGATCATGAATTAAAAATGGGAAACGTGTTTGAAGCTAGAGGACCGCTGAAGAATCATTCTACACGACGGCCGGTTGGCAGACGATCTTCGAGCCAAAAAGGCATTATTATCGGCATTTGGAAACTCTTGCAGAACGACCCGTTCCGTCCGTTGGAACGGTACAATTGCAGAAGACAAACAAGAAGATCCTTCTCCCACCAAGACCGACCCGCACCCATGTCCATTCACAAACTTGCCCTGCTGTTTCTTGCGATTTCTGTTTCAATAGCCAGCTCACTTCCAGCCCAAGTTCCGCCGTACGCGAATCCGCTTCCGGCCGATCCACCTTATTTTCGTGTGCGATACGAAGCGTCATCGATCGCCGGTGAACTCGTGTATCCCGTAAGTTACACTGTTTGGATTCCGCCTGGAGTCAAGACATTGCGTGGACTGATCGTTCATCAACATGGTTGTGGCGAAGGATCCTGCAAGTCAGGACAAACCGGTGCCTTTGACCTGCATTGGCAGACTCTGGCCAAGAAACATGGTTGCGCTCTGATGGGGCCATCCTACGAACAGCCAGAAAAAGGGAATTGCCAACTTTGGTGCGATCCTCGCAATGGCTCAGATGCCGCATTTCAAAAATCATTGCGAGACTTAGGCTCTCAGTCTGCTCATCCCGAACTGGCTAATGTGCCCTGGGCGATTTGGGGACATAGCGGTGGCGGGCATTGGGCAGGCGGTATGCTGCTGCTGCATCCGGAACGCGTCGCGGCAGCTTGGCTGAGGTCAGGGGTTCCGCCATTGAAGGCTCTGGAAGGAAAACCCACTCTCTACTCCATTTCCGATGCGGCCTGCCAAGTGCCGGTGATGTGCAATCTGGGAACCCAAGAAGGTGTGACCGTAAAAGACGGTCGTTTCACCGGCGTTTGGGGAGGGGTTGAATCGTTCTTCCGTGAGCTCCGGTCCAAAGGCGGGCTGGTAGGTGTGGCGGTCGATCCGCTCACTAGCCACGAATGCGGGAACCAACGCTATCTCGCGATTCCGTGGCTAGATGCGTGCCTTTCCGCCCGATTGCCGAACAAGAATGGTGAGCCGCTCGTTCCAATGTCGAGTAAGACTGCCTGGCTTGCGCCCTTGGTTCTCGATCCGTCCACGGTGGTTGCTGTGTTGTCTGTTGCGGAATTCAAAGGTGTTCTTGAAGAGTCGGTTTGGCTACCCAATGAAGCAATCGCCAAAGCTTGGACACAGTATGTCAAGGACACTGCCGTGATTGATGTTACACCGCCACCTGCTCCATCAAACCTTCGCGTCAACGGCGTCGAGTTAACTTGGGAGGCCGAAGCGGATCTCGAAAGCGGTCTAGCTAGCTTCATTATTGAACGCGACGGCCAATTCTTAGCCTACGTTCCCGAGCAAGGAAAAAATCCCTTCGGGCGTCCAGTCTTTCAAAATCTTCAATACAGCGACACTCCTCCACAACCGTTAATCCGAATGCGTTTCGCAGACGACAAGGCTGAAAAGGGCAAGAATCATAAGTATCGCGTGATCGCGGTAAACACAGTCGGCTTAAAATCGCCCGCGAGCAGCGCAGAAGATGCGTTAGCGAATGCTGCAAGCCTTCCCAAACCAATCGCGCACTGAAAGTTCGAAGACGAAGGTCGCCGCGACCGTCCGTTCGGAGCTCGCCTCCGACGGACACCGTTTTGGCGTACTAGCATAGGACGCCAAAACGCGCTCAGGAGGAGACAAGCCACCACCTGAGCAGCAGACGTCCGTTCGGAGCTCGCCTCCGACGGACACCGTTTTGGCGTACTAGCTAGGACGCCAAAACGTGCTCAGGAGGAGACGAGCTCCCACCTGAGCGGCGGACCGTCCGTTCGGAGCTCGCCTCCGACGGACGCCGTTTTAACGCACTAGCATAGGACACCAAAACGCGCTCAGGAGGAGACGAGCTCCCACCTGAGCGGCGGACGAAGAAATCGCCTAGAATACGAGTCAACAACAGTAAGCTGAATCAGCCATTTAGCGATCGCATAATGGAACTCCTAGATCCAATATACATCCCAGGACAATGCAATTTTGCATACCAACTCCGTTGGGGTATTTCCGTCTTTTGGAGGCAGCCGGTTCCTGAATTGCTTTGGCTTGAAGAATTCGAGCAAGCACTTATCTTAGACGATATTCGCATCCTTTCTTGGCGGTGGCATACCAAGGATGTCGTCCAATTTGCAGTGAGTACGCTTCCATCGCTAAGCCCACTCTTCGTCGTTCAACGGGTGAAGGGAAGGCTTCAATATGCCGTACGCAAACACGAACCGAAAGCGCTTCGCCCGCACTATGCAATTCGCAGTTATGGGACGCAAGAGCGAGAAATCATCGAAGCCTACATTGCAAAACAGCCTTTGAAACATCCTATGGCAACTTCGCGATCACAACAAATTTTTGAGGAACTTGTTTTCGTCGACTCAAGCGTGGACTTGTCGTTGATGCAGAAAACCACACATGGCGATTACTGGTACAATTTGCACATTGTATTGGTGCATGAAGACCGATGGCGAGATGTTAATCAACATCGACTGAAGCAGACGCAACGAGTGATTTTGAGTTGTGCAGCAAAGAAAGGAATGCGGCTGAGTCGGTGTGCGATACTTGCGGACCACTTGCATATTGCTTTGGGTTGCAACCTAGAGCAATCGCCAGAGCAAGTGACTTTAGCCATGATGAACAATATTGCTTGGATTTACGAGATGAAGCCCATACTGTGTTTTAGCGCTTTCATAGGTACGTTCGGGGAATACGACCAACGTGCGGTACAAGGGCAACCTTCACATTAGCGTTGAGCTTTTCCGTCCGTTCGGAGCTCGCCTCCGACGGACACCGTTTTGGCGTCCTCGCAGAGGACCCCAGAACGCGCTCAGGGGGAGACAAGCTCCCGCCTGAGCGGCGGACCGTCCGTTCGGAGCTCGCCTCCGACGGACGCCGTTTTGGCGTACTAGCATAGGACGCCAAAACGCGCTCAGGAGGAGACAAGCCACCACCTGAGCAGCAGACCGTCCGTTCGGAGCTCGCCTCCGACGGACGCCGTTTTGGCGTACTAGCATAGGACACCAGAACGCGCTCAAGGGGAGACGAGCTCCCACTTGAGCGGCAGGTCGCGATTCTAGCGAATGGAAACCAAATGCGGAAAGACCTCGTTAACTGCATCTGGCTCGGTACGCGGTCGTTTTTTTGGAACTATCTTCTTGTCTAACGATCCGTAGGACCACAGATATGCCGTCCCATCTCCCACTTCGTATCCGAACGCTTGACTGTCAGAAATCGTCCAATGGGTGGCCACTAAACCGATGCCAGACAATTCGCTCAAACTCTTTGGCCATCGTTGGTGTTTCATTTGAAATCGCTTGACTGCAATCGCTGTATAAGTCAATCGTCGCCCGATTTCGTCGCGATCGAAAGCTTCCGCGTAAGTAGAGATCGCAGGTAACATCATGGCTAAAAACGAACTCGAAAGGCTGATGGATCTGTTCTCAAAAAAACTTGCTTCCGTCAGCTTGGCTCTCGCGGCAATCCCCGCATCGCCAACATCCGCACAGTGAATAAATTCCTCGTAGGCTTGCAATACCGCCAGTCTAGTGCTTGGTGTCACGGGCAGATAAAATAGAGGGTTGTCTGGTGAATTATGGACGTCTTGCAAAATGCGAGGATTGTCGAGTATCGGGTACGCAAAACCTCGCTCACCAGCGATAGTCGCCCTCCATGTCGTGGCGACGTCATAGGGCTGTTTGACTTGATCCGTGAGGGCATCCAACTGCTCTTCGTTCCAAACTCCCGTATCCAACGATCGATCGATCGCATTCCTGTGCGTCGATCGTATTGCTAATGAGACCAAGTTCGTAACCATGCAAAAGTCCCAATCAAAGGCTTCCGCGACGGTACCGAGCGAATGAATTGCTTGTAGCGCTCGGTTACCATCCTTATGATAGAGTGCATGGATCGCGTCCAATTCCAAAATCCTGGCAATAGAACGCGATAATTGTGCCTCTTCCAGTAGAGTTCCTATTCCGTTGAACCGAATAGGCATCCAGACCGGTTTTGGGAATTCATCTGCTTTGGAAATCCTTTGGATCAATGGCCGAACTTCGTGAAGGAACTCCGCGACCCGTGGCTCGTCCGGCCAATCGCTTCCAGGACTCAAGTCAGTCGGAAGCGTCCCGGCGCCAACCATTGGTAGGTTGTCCGAGATGGCATTGGCAGCTTGGGTAAGTGCCAGTATTTCGCTCCAAGCCACGGTGCCTTCCTTGTGAGCGTTTTTCTCGAAGTACTTCGCCATCGAGTCGTTGTCGAACGGCTCACCGTCGCGACGCATTTCATCGATCTTGGCTTTCAATTCACCCGATGCGATGGTTTCACGATATCCAATAAAACCAATGAATACGATGAGAATCGCGACCGGAATAAGACTGACCAGTCCGATCCATTTCAATCTTCGCCTGAGCATGGTTGTTCCACCTTTCGACGCGGACTTGTTGTTCCCGCTACCATGGCGGGGCGTTTTCGTAGTTTGAGTCAATCCGACCTCGGAGTGTTCGAAGATACTATTTGGAGGCATCACCTAATGAGTATGCATCCGCTTGCTTCTCCCAATCGCCGAACCAGTTTGTCCACGGCGCACCGCTTCCGGGGTTCATAGAATACGGTGTAGCGGTTGATCCAAACTGAGATGCAGGTACATTCCACTCGCGCGCAAGTGCCTCTTTTGCTTGATTCCTGGCCTCGTCATCGCTGGCCATGAGATACTGTTTCATTCGCCAAGCCACGGTCGACACATGACGCTTGGAGATTAAACGGGTTCCATTTCTATGGGTTGGGATAGCATAGCCACCTAGAGTATGATCAGGAGTGGATCTTGACGTTGCTTGACTCTTGAGCCAGTCTGCGACGAGCGCTCGATACCTGGCGTTCTGGCGGCCCGCTTTATCGCCAAGTTGCGTTATTGCCACGGCTCGCAACTCTGGTCCCAGAAACGAGTCCGTTCCCGGCAATTGCAATTCTTGAACAAGCCAAGCTTCGTATTGGTCAGCAACTTGTTGTGCTTTGAGATTGGACGACGAGCGAACACCTTGGACAATGCGAAGGATCGATCGGATCGTTCGCTGAAAGCGTTTAAGAAGTTCTTCGGTTGCACCATCGTCCTGCAATTGAGCCCGAGCCAACATGGCTTCTCCCATCAACCGCTTAGTTACGACGTACGCTGAAAGGGGCATTGTCTTGTCAATCGCACTCAGTTGCTGTTCGATGAAAGCCAACTGCAATTCACGCTCCTCCGTAAAAGTAGCTTTTTCAGGCAGTTGATTGAGTTCACTAGGCTCGCCGATGGCTAACATGCCCCCGGCACCGCCTGCCACTTCATCGCCAATGGACGCGTCCTCCATTCCCGGCACGCCGAGCATTTCGGACTCGGTACCAAAAACCTCGCGAAACGTCTCTCTTTTTGTCAGCAAATGAATTTCGATGGGCTGTCGATTGTTGGGTCTCGTTCGACTGGCATCCGACGAAAATGTCGCCCACTCGCTCCGTGGCATCGACGGATAAGTAAAGTACACGATGAAAAACGGGATCGCCGGAAGGAGAACCGCCAAGGCTAACCAACCCGCATGCTCGAACCAGAACGACTTGCCTATTCGGAAATCCATCCAATGCCGCGTCATCCGCCAGGAAGCGATCATGGGGACACTCGTGGCCAGGGCCATAACCCAAATGGGCGTCTCCAACGTTTCGAATGCAAAGGTCCCGTAAGCCAATGACAAGCCAGCAACAACCGGTCCAAGGATTGCCGCAATAACAGGGCTGCGTATGACCTGGCTCATCCACTGCGTTACCGAATAGACAGTCCACATGAGACCGCTGGTTATCAATACGAGCAGTCCGATAGATTGTGATTGGCCTCCGCTTCTGGACCATGGCAGTGTGTAAGCTGCAATGATCGCCATCGAGAGAATCCCAACAATGAGAAGGCCAATGGGGACGGTCTGTCTCGTCAACCAAATAATCTTGGGCGGAATACCTCGATCCGATAGGAAGCGGATGCGTTGATGCAAATTGTCCCCCTGAAAGGTGACCACACCTAACCAGCTTACCGATACGAAAGCAATTACCAAACCCATACCAGTAAGCCCTCCCATACCAGAAAGCCCTTGAGAATCATTTTGTTTTGGTTCAAAGCTAAACGGCAGAAGCGGAATGAAAAACAGCAAGGCCAACCCGAACAGCATCGCTCGGCTCTGAGCGGCAAATTGCCAAATCAACGCGGACCAAGGTGTCTGGACGGTGCGACGGTCGACAATGGATCGGTCGAAGAACGAAGTCCCTTCGGCGGCTCGTTGTGGAAAGCGAGCAGGCGATGTTGGGGCCAGAGCGCGCAGTGCAGCCAGCCAGCCGAACCAAAGCGCCACGGCGCTAGCCAAAATGAGAATAACCGACGTGAAGACATCTGACGTTTTGGGGATGGACACCCAATTCGTCGCAAGCGTGTACGCCAGCGCGATCCCGACTAAGGCGAGCAAACCAACAAACGTCGAGCGAATGGCCCAAGCTGTCGCGAAACTCACAGTCAGCAAGAAGATCGAATACAGAATGCCATAGGAAATGTCTATCTCATAAGGGAAAACGATTTGCCCGATCCTCGATACACTGTTCGAAATGACGTACAGGGCAAAGCTGATGATCCAAACCGAGGCCAAGCCTACGATGGCCGCAAAGAATTTAACGCGTATGATGTCCTGCCTGAGTATTGGCAAGGATGCCATCCAATACAGTGTTCTGGTATCCCTTTCTTGCCCCACAAGCAAGGCCCCGACGCCAGCCGCGAACAGGCCCGGTAGTCCAGAAAAAAACAAATTCCTGGTAAGGTCATCAGTGTGCGAGGGATTGGAAAGTGATATCAGGATCTGAAACAGCAAGCCGATTACCGCCAGCATCAAAACTAACGGCCACAATTGCCGAAACTCTTTCCAACACAGTCTTCGCAGTACTAGGCTACGATTCATGGCTGCCTCCCATTACCGTTGACTTCTTACTAACGGGCTCGCTAGCCGGGAGTGAGAATCGATCGTCCTCCGTCGGTACTGGGACAATGCCACGCGTGCATGCTATGAAAATCTCTTCTAACGAGGCCGGACGGCTACGAACGCTGATGACCCCCGACCTGGATTTAATCGACTCTTGAGCTGAGTGATCGAAGCCGCGCACAACCATTCTTCGCTGTCGCCCTTCCGATTGCTCGCTCAACAGTTCCACCTTGCCACCAAAGCGAGGCAAGGCAATCAGCGGATCTTCAAGGTTGATCGTCACCTCAGTAACCGTATCTTTGAGATTGATCATCGAGTCCATCAATCGAACTTTTCCTTGATGAAGGATTGCCACCATGTCCGCCACTCGCTCAACTTCCGCGATTTGATGGCTGGAGATAAGGACCGTTCTGCCTGTGACCGCTCGATCGACCATGCTCTCCATGAATTCCCGCCGGACATGTGGGTCAAGTCCGGACGTAGGTTCATCGAGAATCAGCAATTCGGGATCGTGAGCTAAAGCCAAGGCTAAAGCAACTTTGGCTTTCTGCCCCTTGCTGAGATGTCGTATTTTGCGATTGCGGGGCACTTCAAAATGTCCGATCGATTCTCCGTATCGCTCCAAGAATCCATCCGGATAAAACGATGCGGTAAACCAGCCGATTTCGTCGACTCGCATCCAGTCGTAGAGGGCCGGTTGATCCGATACGTACCCGATCCGCCTGCGAATCTCGAGTGCATCGCGACTGGGATCAAATCCACAGACAGTGCATTGCCCCGCGGTTGGACTCTGAAAGCCGGTCAAGATTCGAATCAGCGTTGTTTTGCCCGCTCCATTCTCCCCGAGCAAGGCAAAAACCGAACCGCTCGGCACACGAAGATCGATCCCTCGCAATGCCTCGCAGCCAGGGAACCGCATTTCTAAACCATTCGCTGTAATAATATCGGACATCATCTCACCTCAAAACGACTCGATGGATTCCTGACACGGATTGCGTTTATTGTAGTACGGCACTCCGTGCCGTTATGGTCCACTCAACGGCACGGAGTGCCGTTCTACAATACGGCACGGAGTGCCGTTCTACACTGATTACGAGGTCGCATTGCCCGATGAACTAACGGTTGCGACATTGCCGTCGAGCTTGGTCAATTGCTTTTGCACAATCTCCCGAATCTCGTCAGCCTCCAGTCCGCCATGAAGGGCCTCTGTGAGCGCAATCTTAAGGCTCTCGGCAATCATCGATCGCCGAATTTCTTTGCAACGTCTGATGGCTCCAGCGCAGACAACCAGCCCGCGACCGCGAAGTGTCTCTAAAACACCATCGACCTGAAGCTCCTGATAAGCCCGAGCCACCGTATTCGGATTGATGGCCAACTGAACGCTCAAAGCTCGGACGCTAGGCAACATCTGCCCAACCTTGAACGTTTCCTCAGCGATAGCGAAAGTGACCTGCCGAACAATTTGCTCGTAGATCGCAATGCCATTGCTCTCATTGATCGTAAAAAACATGTTAAAAACTCCCAGTCCCGCGAGGCAGTACCAGTGTACTGGGTACATGGTACACCGGGCACCCAGTACAGTCAAGGGGTTGGAACGGAGGAACGGAGGAACGGAGGAACGGAGGAACGGAGGAACGGAGGAACGGAGGAACGGAGGATTGGAGGATTGGAGGATTGGAGGATTGGAGGATTGGAGGATTGGAGAATTGGAGGATTCAACCTGCGAATTCGTTGATCGGGAGGGGGAGGGTCCTGCCGAACCAATGCGCCGCTAGCTCGGCAGGAGCCTCGCACTCCAACACTCCCCCACTCCAACACTCCAACACAACCCTCCGCTACAATGCTCACTTCGCCAGAAATCTCGTCCAAGGGGGAAGCGTTCGTGGTACAAGTGCAATCCGGTCTCGATCTTTTGGTTGCTCAAAGATTTGCACCGCTTCGAGGCAAACGAGTTGGTCTGGTCACCCATCCCGCTGCCGTCGACGCGCAGTTTCGCAGCGCAGTCGATCTGATCGCCACGGCGGATGGCGTTAAGCTCGTTGCTATCTTTGGCCCGGAACACGGATTGCATGGTCAAGCTCAAGATCTGATCAGCGTTGCCGGCAACGAAGCCAAAGCGGTGCCTGCTGCCGTTTATAGTCTGTACGGAACGTCTGCCGCTAGTCTTCGACCGACTGCCGAACAACTCAAAGGGCTGGATGTCTTGGTAGTGGATCTTCAAGACGTCGGAAGCCGATACTATACTTTTCAGGCTACCATGCGTTATTGTTTGGAGGTGGCTCTTCCGCTCGGCTTGTTGGTCCTGGTTCTTGATCGGCCAAATCCACTGGGAGGTGTCGTCGTTGAAGGCCCTGCTTTACGTGCGGGCTATGAGAGCTTCGTTGGAGCACATGACTTAGCGATCCGGCATGGACTGACGGTCGGTGAATTAGCGATGCTTTACCAACAA
>JANPNA010000459.1:0-2757 GCA_031427235.1 Pirellula sp. | reverse complement strand
TCGTAGTGGTCGAATGCTAACCGCCGTCTCTGGTCGCTACAACAACACGGTCGGCTACGCGTTCGACCCAGTCGGTCGCAAGGCCTCTGAGTCGCTCACGATTGCAAGCCAGACCTACACGGTTGGCAGCGAGTTCAATGCTCGCAATGAACTTGTGAAATACACATATCCAGACAGTTCCATAGCAAACCGAGCTTACAACGCTCGGGGTGGCTTGAGCGAACTGAAACTGGACGGTTCGGTGATCGACACGCGCAGTTATGACGACGGTGGTCGCATGACCAGCGAGATTCTTGGCAATGGCATAACCGAAACCCGCGCTTATCGGACCGATAATCTTCTTTCAAGCATTTCGTTTAGCAACACGAACATTGGCAACCTAGGCTATTCGTGGGATGCGAACAAGAACAAGACAGCCGAAACAATCGATGGAGTCATGAGCGGCTACGGCTTCACTTCGACTGGAACGGCTTACGATGACGAAGATCGACTCACCGGCTATCAACGAGCCGCGACAAGTGGCTCAGCCCTTCTTGCTCAATCCTGGGCACTAACATCCGTCGGAGACTGGTCGAGTGTCACAACCAATGGGACGGCAGTCACTCGGACTCATGGTCCAACTCACGAGCTCCTAACCTCAAGTGGCCAGAGCGTAACGACAGACGTAAAAGGCAACCAAACGGTTCTCCCCGTGTCGCTTACAACTGTCGGCTCGCAGCTAGCTTTCAATTGGGATTTTGACAACAAACTGAAATCGTCTGACATCGACAACAATGGATCAGCCGATGTGACTTTTGAATACGATGCTCTTGGCAGACGAGTTGCCAGAACCGAGGGTTCCACAGCGGTGGTCTACTGCCAAGCGGACCAGCAAACGATTGCTGATTACCCGCGTGGTGGAGCGGCATCAACAGCCACCTATCGCTACGTGTTTGCTAGCTACATTGACGAACCAGTTGTGCGAAAGACCACCGGCACCAGTGGAACGGTTTTGTATTTTCACCGAAACCAACAATACTCCATAACCGCCTTGACCGATTCCAGCGGCAACGTAAGCGAACGCTACGCTTACACAGCATATGGACAGCCAACATTCTTGACCGCATCGGCAACTGTGCAAACAAGTTCCGCCGCCAACAATCGATATACGTACACGGCGAGAGAATGGGACGCAACGCTTGGCTTGCATCACTTCCGAGCAAGATGGATGAGCGGCTTGACGGGCCGATTCCTGAGTAGAGACCCAATTGGGTACAAAGGCAGTGAATGGTCTCTGTACGAAGGGTTAGAAGGAAGTAACTTAGTTTCTGTCGATCCATTTGGAGAAACTTCCGTAAAGATTTCTCGTGAATCAACGGTTACTAGTGGGTGCGGAGGTGGTACCGCTCAAGTTCCCTTTTCGATGGACGTGAAGGAAGCTTCGACAAAATCTGCATATGGACTGGTTATTCAAAAGATCACCCTCCTAGCGTCGTTCAACAAGTGCAACAAGAAAGATACGTGTTGTGTCGAAGAGAAACTAGAGTGGCAATATTGTAAATCGTACGAAACATTCGGAATGATCGATCTCGCTAAGGAAGGACCCGCGAGGGTCTTCGGTTTTTACAACCAAGGGAAAGGAGTCGTTAACGATCGTTGGAATTTCAATGTTTCGGGTGGTTCGTGCGGCTCCAAAGGCTATTTGCTTTTTGCTGCTGAGGTAATGGTAGTTGAGGCAAGCCGAGAAGAAATCCAGAGGTTTCTTAGTGGGTTTAACTATAATGACCAAGTACTACAGTGTGGATTCCTGTCCACAAACCCGCCACCCTTGGCGGAGCCATCGACATCCGACGCCGTTGGAAAACGGCTAGATGACAAAATAGGTGTAATTTGGAATTGCTGTGATGGGAAGATGGAGCATAGCTCCTATTCAAGTTTTTGAGTACTTTAATGACAAAATACTTAGCGACGTTTATTGGTATTTGCGTTCTTTCTATTGCTGCTTGGAAGATGTCGTCTCTTTTACTCGGATCGGATCAATCGAATCAATCAAAACGAGAATTAGATTTGTTTGACCAAGTCGAGAAGGATCAAATGCCTGACTTGATTAGGAATGCCGAGATTATTGTTATCGCATCTGCGGTCAACACTCGTCAATTGAATGAGAAGGACGATCCTATTCCCCGGGTACCCGAAGAATTCAGTAAAATCTTGGAAACGGTTGTGACGAAGTTTTTCGTTGTCGGAGTACTAAAGGGAGAAGTTGATTCCGATTGGATGGAATTAAGGCATTTTGGTACTAAACCGAACTTTCCGCCTTTTGGAGGGCATGCTCCGATTGTCTTTGAATTTAACAGTAGGAAACGTACAGGGCAGGTGCAATTCGCATCGGGCGAAAAATCAAAGATGGATTTTAAGAACTTCTATTTGCTTGGCGTCAGAAAATTGCCAGATGGTGGATTTGGTTTAGCGAAAGATCCTTCGTTAATGTACCAGTCGGTTCGATTGATTCAAGTTCCGTGAAAGGCCAAAGGACAATTTCTTGGACGAAAAACGGGTCAGGGTGCGTCGGCGCAAGCCAAAGAAAGGTAGCGAATGAAAGAGTCGTACGAGGAAAGACCTAGCCAGTCACCGTGCTCTATAAGAGATCGGAACTGAGCATAATCGGTCGCTGAATACGGACAGAGAGCTGCACCGGTGGTTCAATCGGCTGGCTTGCACGGGAACAGCGTATTCCCTGCGTATTCTCCATAGATTTTTTAAGCGTTTTCGCTTTTC
>JANPNA010000458.1:0-7415 GCA_031427235.1 Pirellula sp. | reverse complement strand
CTTGGTCATCAAGGTGTACGACTTCGGTCTGCGTTTGACTACACGCGGCTCGTATCTGTCCGGTCGGTTGCCGACAACATGCTTCAGACAACAGTTTAGCATCGTGTCACAAAGTTTCTCGTGATCTTCAATCGCGCTGAGAATCGGAAGCATCTCGTTGAGTGTCTGCATCGTGTTCTTGAAGCTAATTTGCCATGGCTGAACATTTCCCTTTATCGCTGCCTCGCACATGAGTTGCCGAATCAAGTTGTACGCAATCATGTGGGCGCGAATCTCGTTGCGTACGCGATGAGGTTCTTTGCATCGCAAGTGCTCCATCTGCATGTCGGTTTTGAGTGATCGTAGGTTTAGCTCGGCCTGCCATCGACGTCGATACAAAGCCGCAAGATCGCTCTTGCTGTACTGCACCGGATCCAACAAATCCGTAACGACTATCAATTCCTTCGTCCTGAATCCTGGTGTTTCAACGCGGACGCGAACCTCACGTACTTCGATCGAGTCGGGGTACGTTAGCTATTCCTCTTTGGTCATCCATGTAGGACGCGTAGGTTTGGGCCAAGTTACGATATGATCGTCTTTGGCAAGGCGATTTCCTTTTCGAAAATCAGTCTTTCGCTTTTGGTGCTTTCGCAGCACCGTGTGTGCTCCACGCTTGGACAATCTCGCGATATCGAACCAACCAGAATACGCTCGATCTGCGAGGAATACATCGGTTTCCTGTACAATATCGTCGATCGTGCGAAACAGACTTACCTCAGCGGTCATCTTGCCCTTGTACTGTCCAGTCGCCATTTGCAGTACGACTCCCGTCGAGATTGCGAAGAGCACAACCATTCGCATTATCGGGAGCCCACAACCCTTCTTCTGCGCTGTGAGTTGAGGATATTCTTTTTGGTTGGCTGGCGTATCGGGCATGGTCACTGTTGTCCCATCCCCCGAAATAACACGATGCCCTAACCAAAGCCATTCGTCTGGAGCCGCATCCTCAATGGCATCGCCAGTTTGACATAGAGTTCGTTGCATGGCTTCTTCATCAAGCTTGTCACGAGCGATGCAATAGGCACCTGTCTCGGACGAAGGAATGGATTGATCGTTCGATGCCCGAAACGCAATGAGCTTGGCTACTGCGCTGACGCAACCGTGGTCGGAACTCAGTACTTGTGACAAGAGTGTCCATACCGTGACCGCAGTCGTGTATACTCTGGCAGAATCGAGGATCGCACTTGCTTCGCCGAACAGAGATGAGATACGCTCTGCTGGGATTAGGGCGGCGAAGAAAAGTTGATTACTTTCGCGAGCAGCCGCAACGCGAGTTTTAAACGAGTCAAACATCGAATAGGCCTCCATGCCTTGTGAGTGAGCGGTTAGATTCTCAAGCACATCGGATGTGAGGCTATTTCATGTCAAAACCAACTAACCCCTTTTAGGATATGTCTTTACGTCAATTAAGTGCCATTCGTACCGGACACCTTTTTCGGTCCGAGTGGAAGGCGACGAACAAACCGATCGGGATAGGGGCCGGATTTCGTCCGCTTCCCTCCAACACGCGTCTGCGATTTCCACAAGGTAGTGCCTAGCTGCTAGATTCTCGAATTCGGCTGGATGCGAGGCTAGTTCATCCACTGTGGAAAGCGTCGTACTCCTGCAGGATCGACCTAGCCAGCAACCAGTAGCTACTACTTCCACAGGTTGGACTGATGCTGGATTATTGGCAAGCGACGGATTCCTTCCAAGACGCTTCTGCAACCTAGCAGCGTCGTATCAGCAACAGGCGTCTGCCGCCTTCACAGGTTACCGGAACGAGAGTGGCGAATGCTCGCGCACGTTTGTCTGGAATGTCGTGAAAAGCTGCAGTGGGGATAAGTCCATGCAATGTCATCAGGAAAAAACGCGAAAAGCAAGAGAATTTTAGAGACGCGTACTCCGTCGATTTCCATCTCGAATCCCATATTTCATCGCAAACGCATGCCTTGTTGCACGTGGCTTCTGGGAAAGGAGACACTACTAAAGTATATCCACGTTTTAATTTGGACAAAGCACTCAGTTTAGCACTGCCATTAACCCATCAATAGGTCGCTCATGACAGAAGAATCACATCGTGCAAAGAATTCATCAATGGAGTCTGAGTCAGTGGCGTCAGATTCTGCGGTGTATTCCGCATCTATTGGAACGTTCACCGTGTTTCGACGATCGTTGGATTCTGCGGCTGCCAAAGATCTCGAACTTGGGTTCACCGTCACCGACTGGGCCAACTTTCGTTCGTTCTCGATGGAGTCACGCGACTCGACGACTGAATCAAGTGAACGAGTGGGAGCGCCGAAACCGACGAAAATAGGAACGGGCGAGTCTTCCATCAAGTGGTAAATTGCCTCTGCATCTCCTCCATGTCCGTGGCCCGCATTGGGAGCAGTTGCGTTTGTGCTCGAAGCAGTGCTGAGACTGTTGATCCATGTTGCATAAGCAGATACGACCATCCCTCCTCCAAGGGAACCGAAGCGTGGTGCTGCAGCAGTTCCACTTTGCGAGAATGTGTTGATGCCCGCCAACTGATAGGCGTCGCCCACCAATACGAAGCTAGGTCCTCCGGAATCTCCTCCACCAAGTGTCGTTTCGATCTTATTTCCGAGTGTTGGGCCACCCATGGGACCGTTTCCTGTTCGCCCATCGAAATCGAAACGGAAGACTTCGTTGGCGGCGGGACGCGAGGAATCGTCCTGCGCATAATAAGCATCGACAACATTTCGACCGTATCGCTTCACGCTGAAACTAGCGTTAACAGTGTACCCTTGCGTTCCCGATCCCGATTGTCCGTATCCAACCATATGGAGCGGAGTAGAACTATCATGGTTCGGAGTAGAAAGATCAAAACCACCAGTATACATCGCGTATGTTGGTATACCCGCCGGAAGTCGTGACGAAAGCTTCAAGACAGCCACATCATCGTTGACCGAGGGGCGAGCAAATCCTGTAAAATCAGGATGGACTGCAATACTTGATACGGTAAAGGAATGTGTCAAGTTGCCGCCATAGTTCAGCAAAAATTGGACACTTTGAATCCCGTCCTTTCGATTGGAGACTCCGTCCGAATTAATATCCACGCAGTGCGCAGCGGTCACAATGGTGGTATCGTCGATAGGCGTGCCTGTGCAAATATAGCTACCACGGCGAGTAGAAATCTGAATACTCCCAACCCCAGCAAATTCAGAATCTGACACGTTTACATCGACTCGCTGGCTTGGCGAGTCCGCATCGATCCCATTCGGATCGCCGGCGACGATGTGCGCGAACACTTCGTCTGGCGAATAATCCGCTTCGTAAGTGACCAAGGATTCAAAAATCGACGCAGCCAAAAGACGGCGTTGTTCGAGCGTCTCAACAAATAGTCGGCGGCGATTCAATTTCTTCATCTTGTTTCTCTCTTTCGAAATACGGCGATAGGCTATGTTTCAAATGTCTCTCAACCATACACGTGATTCAGCCCCTCAAACCAGAGATTCCAGGTATCTCTCAAACAGGCCGGAGTCTTTGCCACGATTAGAAACAAAGCTTTGATTTTCGAGCATAGTCGAATACGTATAGTAGTAAACCACCAACGTTACGTCAACAATACAGGAGGTTTAAGTCACCTTCGCGGAACTCCCAATGGTGGTACACCGCATGCACTTGGTTACTGCCATCGGGGACTACTGGAGACAGCCGTCCGAATCAAATTCCATGCTATTGGTATTTTCAACCACGCGAACATAATGAAAAAAAGGTCAATAGCGAGGTCGAGAACGGGCTATGGTTGGTTCCGATTGAGGATTGTCGACGATTGGGAGAAGAGCGTGAAGGAATGCGAGAAGGATTCACGTTGGGCCATTACTTGCTACTCGTGGACTATACCAGCCGGATGGTTCGCAAAGGAAAGGCGAGAGTATCACGGGAATTGGAAAGTATCATTGAGCGATTGGGTAGCAGTGCCGAGATTTGGACGAACCGTATCAAAAGGCTGTTTGAAAAATCGTGGATGGGTCAATTCTTAAGCACGAGTCGGGACCGATTGCGAGAACTCGCTGCTTTCGGTATCCGTAAGCAACCCAAATAAAAAACGACAGTCTGGTTAACAAGGCGACCATCAGTGAAGTTTTATCGGAATAGTTCTTGAAAACTAAATCGATAAAACCTGTAATAGAAGTCGGACAACACATGATTGTGAACATTGGAATCTGGCTGGAAGCGACGAATCGTGGACGGATTGAGGCTCCATTTTGCAAGCGTCCGATTCCCTCGAAGACGCTTCTGCGATTTTAGAAGCGTCGTAGCGGCCTAAAGCTACCGCGAGCGAAACCAAAGGCCTTTCTTAGGCGTGGTTGTCGGACGAACAGTTGCGGCAGGTGTTGCCACCCCGGCCGAACCTTCGTGTTGGTCCAATGTCGATGCTTCCACACCGGTACCGAGTGGCGAGGCTGCCTGTTGACGCTCGAGATTGCGTAACGCATTCGCGTCCATCCGATCTGCTGTCGTGATCAGTTGGCTATTGCCGTTTCGTTCGGCGACGGTCCGTAGGTGGTCAGCGCGTTGGCTACGTTGCTGCTGAATCCTCGCCCAGTTTTCAGATGGGTTAGCGATGTGCTCCTGAGTTAGCGGGCGATTCTGCTCGGCAGTACCCAGGTCGGCATGCTTGGATGCCTTCATACTTCCCGCGCCGCGCACTACTCCAGCGGCAACTCCAGGTACTTGCGAGATGCTTCGAGGAAGACCAGCATTTTGGCGGCCGTTCTGCTGCCCCACATTTACACCTTTGCCGGAGCCGCTGGTTCCGACTTGGGTGGTTGCCCGCGAAGCGTTGGCCATGCCCGGCGCAGCGGCAGCCGCAGCATTGCCAGCAGCCATGCCAAGGCCTCTGCTAGCATTTCCACGGCCTTGTGCGGACGCCGTGCAATCCATGCAAATGCAAGCACAGATAAAGCAAAGCACCTGAGGCAGTTTCACTTGCATCACTTCAATTCCCTTGCTAACTGGCTGAATAAACAATACGGGCGCTGCTGAGTTCGCACTTCTGGATACCCCATCTCAATTGTTATCGGATTCTGCGTTAGTTAACTAGACCGCTTTTTCTAGGAATTCCTCCAGTCGACTTGACGTCCGCTCAGCGCGAGGGGTACAAGAAAGGCTGTGGCCTCGATACATCGTTACGTATTCCAAAGTAGTTCGGAGCCTCGCAATTGTTAAGTTTGCTGTGCCTGTTAGTTGTAGCTCAGGTAACCACCGAAACCACCGCCACAAAAGGTTTAGGTGTTAGTGGCGAGTACACGATGAAGGCCGCAACCGGGGATTATTTATCCAATCGCTCGGGCTTATTCGTTGATGATGCTGGAGCATCGCTCGTACCGCAGGTGGAGAGTGTCGCCCCTATTAGTTTCCTGACGCTTCCTTCAGTGGAATTGTCGCGCAGTGGAACGCCCATGCAGGGGCTGGCCCAAGACGAATTCAGCTTTCCGACCGCAACGCAAGAGATGCCGTGGCGTGCGGAAGATGCGATGTTACCAGCCAGGCAGTTCGCTACGAACTCGTTAACGCGACTGAACAAGCGGGGCTTAGGAATCACTAGCCTCGACTTGCGACATACATGGCTACTGGGCTACGAAGAGTATTCACCGCTGAACATCACCCCAGGCATTGGCATCCACCTTTGGTCTGGCCCGCAGACACTTGACCTACCTCCGCAGGTGTACGATGTCTACATGGATCTGCAGTGGCAGCCTTGGAAGGGCGAAAAATCGGCATTGCTAATCGGTGCCATGCCCGGCCTGTTCGGTGACCTGGAACGCATCGACGATCAGACCTTACAGTGGTCGGGCTGGTTTATGTGCAGCCGGCAGTTGGGCCACCACTGGACCATACTCGGTGGCGTCGCGTATCTGCGCCAGTTGCAGTCCAACTGGTTACCCATGGGAGGAGTGGTTTGGGCACCAAGCGATTCCACTCGAGCCGAACTTGTTTTTCCACGGCCCAGACTTGCGCGACGCATCCACAGTACCGATGATTGCATGACCTGGGGTTATGTGGCTGGGCAATTCGGGGGTGGAGCCTGGTCGGTTCTAGACAGTCCAGCACAAAATGTACTCGTCGGCTACAGCGATTTGCGGTTGGTGAGTGGAGTTGAGGCGTTCTCACGCAGTGGTTATGAATGGCGGGCCGAATTCGGATACGTGTTTGCACGTGAACTGAGGGTCAACTCCGTGCTGCTTGAAAAGCCGACCGACGCTCTGCTGGTACAGGTTACCTTCGCGTTTTAAGTTGTCGCAGGCTATTGAACCACCCACGCGCACGATGACACCGCTACTGCAGATGAGTGATCGACGACGCCATGAACAGGGTGCGCAGCCCTTTCCCCTTTCCCCTGACGCCGAAGCGCCCGCACGCATTCCTACGGCTAGCTCATCCACTGTGAAAAGCGTCGCACTCCTGCGGGATCGGACTAGCCAGCAACCTAGCAGATGCCGCTTCCACTGGATTCATGGCAAGCACATGCCTGTGGACATTGGAATCCGACTGGCAAGCGACGACTGGCGGCAAGCCATTGAAGCGTCGAATTCTACTGGCGTTTCTCCCTCAACCAGAATCGACTGGATCATTTCCACAGTGGGTGTGCTATGCGAGGATGCAAGCGGCTGGGAAGCGAATGGAACTGAAGTGCGACAGCACATACCTGTGGGTGCCGGAATTCGTGGGCAATCGACGAGCGGCGAATTGCAGCGTAAAAAATTCGAAATTTCCAGCCCCAAAGCTAATCGGAAAAAGAAGTAAAGCGAGATCCATCAAACCTGTATAAGCCAGTGTTTCGAGTGCCAACCCAGATATGTCCTTCATTATCTTCGAGCATGCTCCAAACAGAGTAAACGCCCAAGCCATCTTTGGCAGTGTAATTTTTGAAGTTTGTACCATCGTATCGCCAAATTCCACTGTTGGTTTCGACGGTTCCGATCGTCTCGCTTCCGCCGAACCAAATGTTACCCAGTCTATCCTGCATCATGGCTTGATTGCATTCTAACAAACTGGTTACACGATTATCCTGCACGGAAAATTTTGCAAATCCGGGGCCGTCGTCTCGCCAAAGCCCTTGGCTCCTCGTTGACAACCAAACGGTCCCCTTCTTATCTTCTAACATTTGACGAATCTTAGGGGAATTTAGTGGGTAGAAATGCTGGGAAAGAGGTCTAGCTTTCCGCAGAAAAAGAGACTGCGTGTTCTGTAGTTTTCAAAGCTGCTGAAGCCTCGCGCAGCACTTTTGATGGATTGAATCTTGCTGTTAAAGCCTTCGCTGGCCGCGTTGGTTATTCGATGGGTAACGTAGCTCAGCAATCCAGAAAGGTGTCGTTTTCAGCATCGCCGCGACCTTGGCTATTGGTGGCAATTTACTTCGAGTCGCC
>JANPNA010000457.1:0-18567 GCA_031427235.1 Pirellula sp. | reverse complement strand
CTTAAGGCGGGCCGATTTAAATCGTAGCGGAAGCTGTCAAAGCTTTCGTGAATGCTGGACGCCAACGAAATGCTTGACGCATTCCGCTACTAGGGAACGCTAGCGAAAGTGTTTCGCGGCCCAGCTTAAGATCGACGCCTAAACTTCTTCCTCTGACAATGAAGCCCGGCGATGGGAAGCCCGGTCGCCTATGGTCGGATGCAGAGCGACTTGGCAATCCCGTCACATGGATGCAGCGTTCCAAGATTACGAGCGGCTTCGTCGATGCCGCAATTCCTTTCATCGATAAGGCGGTGAGCGGCGGTGAGCCCTTTTATGTCAATCTGTTCCCCGATGACGTTCACAGCCCGTTTTGGCCACCTGTTGAACAGTGGACGGACAGCAAACGTGGGCAATATCTTGCCGTCTTGCGGGAAATGGACCATCCGCTCGGCAAACTTTTCGATCATATTCGGTCGAGTCCAGCCTTGCGCGACAACACGCTCATCCTCGTTTGCTCCGACAACGGGCCCGAACTAGGTGCAGGAAGCGCTGGTCCTTTTCGGGGTACCAAGGCAACACTTTATGAAGGAGGGATTCGCTCGCCACTCATCGTATGGTCACCAGGCTTAATGGAAGCTGGCATAGTTGGCACGCACAACGAAACGTCGGTCTTCGCCGCATTCGATCTAGTACCATCCTTGCTCGCAATTGCAAAGGTGAGTGCACCTGAAAGTATCTCTTTCGATGGCGAAAACCTATCGAAAGTTCTTCTCGGACAAAGCACCGTTTCGCATTCTTCAGCGATCTTCTGGCGACGCCCACCGGATCGAAAGACAATGCAGACTGCAGAGCGATTGCCTGACCTTTCTGTTCGCGACGGAAATTGGAAACTCCTGTGTGAATACGATGGCACCTTGCCGCAGTTATATAACCTTGACATCGACAGGGCAGAGACCACCAACCTAGCAATTCAGCAACCCGGCGTGGTCGCACGACTCACCGCCTCGGTTCTAGCTTGGCACCAGTCGATGCCTCCCGACAATGGTCCGGCGCTTGGAAGCAAATAGAGCGGCCGAGGGCTGCATTTGGCAAGCCGTAACTGATATTCTCATCGACAGTACAGGATCGCTACGGACGACCAATAAAACGCGCTGAATCCTAGACCAGTCAAGATGAACTGCCAAGTCTTTGTCCATCGGTTTCGACTAAACCAACCGGTACGATCATTCTTACTTAACAAATTGAAGGGGACTGCTGCGAAGAAGCCGCCTAGAAAAGCCCATTCAAATAGCAAACTCAAACGTCGACACAACAAAAAATATGCCAAGCAGGTGGTCAATAGAAAGAGCAATGCACCTATGGACTGTATCCGCCGCAAGTGATTGCGACTCTCCGTCCGCTTAGACAGGTTGGCAATCGCGACGTGCCATGCAACATACAAGCAGATGTGCCATGTAAAAATGAATTCCTGTGTCCACTTGCTAATAACCGTGGTCCCCAAAGCTCCAAGAACGAAGGCCACTATCCAAAATGCCCAGGTTTCCAACCTCTCCAACCAGGAGAATGCTTTTTCTTCTCGAGAAGTGACGTGTCTTGAAGCGAACTTGAATAATCCTATACACAGTTGGACGATTGCAAACGTCCATTACCAACGGACCACAATTCCTGACCAGAGCGAAAATCGACACAACGAAAAATGCCCCGACTGGTGCGATGCGTCTTTGCCTGTGCTTCCTGCAAATCGAATCCAAAGAGAGCGCCATCGTACAGGACGCTCGAAAAAATGTCGTTGGACATCAAACGGCTTTGTCGAACGGATCGAATAGGCCGTTTTGTTTCTGCAGTGATTTCAAGAAGCTCGGAGCCACGTTGGAACGGCCCGGCAATCCACAGGAAAGGCTCCTCGTAAATGGGCCAAGCCGAATGCTCATCATAGCCGCTTGACAAATCGTATCGCCAAATCAACTCACCCGTTTCGCTGTCGTAACATACAATCACATTCTGCAAGGTAACAACCACGCACGATCGCCCTTGAAAGTTAATCGGATAAACCGAACAATAGCTTGCTGAAGATTCTGTGCCGCGCGATCGAATATGGCCCCCGACGGGCGTTGGATAAACTCCTTTCCAGAGTACAGACCCAGTCGCTTTGTCGAGTGCGACCAGGCTTGCATCGCGCGCACCGACGGGCAGGAGGATTTTGTTGCCCAACACGATGGGTGAGCAGGAATAACCAAAGCCTGGTACTTTGACTTCAAACGTCCTTTCTAACTCGATCGACCAAACCAACTTGCCTGAATCGGCCTTCAAGCATCCGACCAAACCAGTCGGGCTCGTGAAATAGACAAAGCCGTTGTCGTAGACGGGAGTGGAACGAGGCCCTGGATACACGCCAGCAGGGTCGTACGCCCAGCCATAATGGTATCGCCATTTCGTTGCACCAGTATCCGCTGACAAGCAGACCACATATTGTCCTGCTAAATCTTGGTATTGGGTCGCAACCAAATGGTCCCACGCGATGAATGCCGAATAGCCTTGACCGAGATCGCGGGTCCAGAAGACTGGTGGCCCCTCCGGCGGCCAATGTTCGGCAAGCCCGATTTCAAGTGATATACCATTCCATGCGGGCCCGCGAATCGTCGACCAATCCTGGTTCTTTGAAGGCGATGCTTCTTGACCTAGCAAACTCTGGACGAAAATCGCCATCCCAATAAAGACGCCGATCCATTTCATGGCGACATGTTTTGCGATGACGGGGGCTTGCATGGCAGTAAAAACATACCGTGTTCAGGAATTTGCTTTTCGTGGCCGATGCTGCTAGCGTCGGCTCCACTACGATCGTCCGGTCAAGTCACCCTCCCGCCTGGGAGTAACGCTGTGAAGCATTCTCACCAACAATTTGCTTAGGTTGAGCGGGAGCTTGCCTCCCCTCAACCTTGTTTTGGCGTCCTACGTAATACACCAAAACGGCGTCCGTCGGAGGCAAGCTCCGATCGGACGAAAATGCCCACAGTGTTGCCGAGGGAGGGTGACTTACGTGGGAGACCCCGGGCGCATACGCTGTTCGACCTCCTAGAACTTAGGATCGCGTTTTTCAGTAAATGCAGCTAGGCCTTCTTTGGCTGCGTCCGTACTACAAGCCGTGGCCATCATCGCAGCACCGCTCACCAAATGCGTCATGAGCGATTCCCCTATCATTTCGTTGAGCAATCGTTTGCTAAGTTGAACCGATTCGGCTGCTCCCATCGCAATTTTCGAAGTCATTTCATTCGCTTTGGCCCACACCAACTCAGACGCAACCAGTTGATGAACGATACCCACACGATGTGCTTCCTGTGCATCGAAGCACTCGGCTCCTAAAAGCAGTCTGGATGCGACACCCGCACCGCATCGAAACGATAGCAGAGGAGCAACCAAGCCAGAGATTAGACCATGCTTGGCAGCCGCCAATTCAAATTGAGACCCTGGACTGGCAACCACCAAATCGCTCGAAAGCACCAAGGCCATTCCCATGCCGTAGACCGATCCGTCTATCGCCGCGATGATCGGCTTGGGAAACCGCAACATCACTTCCACCAACTCCTGCAGCTCGGAGGCGACTTCTTGCCATTGCTCAAAGGGTTCGCTTTCCTTGGCGATTGTGTCCCATTGCTTCAAGTCAATACCGGAACAAAAGACGGAACCGGAGGAAGCCAGGATGACCGCCCTCACCGATTTTTCGCGATGGAAATCGGCAAATGCTTGTGTCAATTCGGCAACCATCGCGCGCGACAGCGCGTTTCGATTGACGGAATGATCGAGAATGATGGTGCCACTGGGGGGCTGTTTTTGTTGCCTAAGCATGGTGAAACCGTGTTCGATTCAATTAACCCGATGCCAGAATATCGAGGGTATGCTGAAGATCGGCGGGCAACGGCGCCTCGAAACTCATTCGCTGCCCGGTCTTGGGGTGGTCGAATTCCAGTTTCGCAGCGTGCAATGCATGGCGTCTCAGAACAATCTCGGAATCGGTTTCGAGCGGTGGCAGACCGCGCACTTGCCGCCGTTGCAACTGCCCTCTCAAGACAGTCGCATGGCCGCCATACAGTCTATCGCACAAAACCGGACAACCAATGTGAGCCAAGTGCAATCGAATTTGGTGAGTTCGGCCGGTTTTCGGCTGAACTTGCAAGAATGCGTAGCCAGGAAAGCGTTTGAGTACCTCAAAAAAAGTTTCGGCGTCGCGGCTCGAGTGATGTCCTGCTCGAATCGCCATCTTATCGCGTTGGTAAGGATGGTTGCCGATCGGTTGAATGATCCTGTCTCGATCTCTATCCAGCGAGCCGGCCACAATAGCCAAATAGGTTTTGTTGACTTCACGAGACTCAAATTGGGCGCACAATTTGAAGTGGACTTCGTTTGTCTTTGCAATCACGATGACACCGCTGGTGTCGCGATCAAGACGGTGCACAATGCCTGGCCTAGTTGGCCCGCCAGCATCGCTCAATTGCTGAAAGTGGTACGCTAAGGCTGCGGTCAGCGTACCCGACCAATGCCCCTTGGCTGGATGAACTACCATCCCGGGAAATTTGTTTACGATGACTAGACAATCGTCCTCGAACAGGATGTCCAACGGAATATTCTCAGGAATCGGCCCTTCTCTGGGAGGCGGCGGAAGCAGGTTTACCGTGATTGTCTGACCAGCAAATACCTTGAACGCAGGTTTGACCGGTTTTCCATTCACGCAAACTTTGTCCTCCATCACGATGCGGCGCAAGAAGACTCTGCTATAGCTGTCGAGTAGGAGCGCAAGCACCAAGTCAACGCGTTTGCCCGAATGCTCCTCGGAGACGACAAACTCCAGGTCACGCAGTTCCAAACCGGAATCGATTGGATTTAATTCCGTTTCAAATGCTTGGAGCGGTTCGGCTTCGTCCAGCGGAAGGTTGTCAATTGAATCTGCGTTGGCCATTGACCTATGTCATTTCTCGAATCGGTAACGCAGAAGAATGGAAGTTTACGATTGCGGCTTCTTTTCTGCGGAGGAATCGTCGACTCTCGGCAATTCAACCGGTGGGGCAACCGGTGGAGTTGTGGGGGGCAACGCGTTTTTATCAGATGCGTTTGGTGTCGACGTTTCCGAGTTGGGAACGGCTGTTTCAGACGGTTTTTGCGTTTCCTGCGTGGTGGTGGTTGCAGGTAGGGATTGCGATTCGGGTACGGATGGCAATGAAGCTCCAACACCCGTGCGGGGAGTCGTTAGCGGGAACGACATATTCGGTTCATTCGGCAACGGAGACGGGGTCGTGGGGTTCACGTCGAGGACCGGCGAGGACGATCGACTGGTTTTGTACCAAGCATAGAATTCTTCGCCCGCTTTGCTTTCCAACCAAGCCACACGCTTAGTTGCTTCGGCAATCAATTCGACGCCCATGGCTTTGTTCGTAATAACTTTTCGATAATAGGAAAGGGCTTTGTCGTGATCGCCCATCCCCTCGGATGCTTGAGCGAGGCCAAAATTAGCTCGTCCAATCAGAAATGGGTCGGTGCTCTTTTCAGCTACTGAGCCATACTGCTCAATGGCCTCTTTGTAGAACTGTTCGGCTAAGTCGCGATCAAGATAGACTTTTTCCAGAGCTCGCGACATGTTGGCGTCGCCTGCGGTTTGTTTCGCCCAAAGTCCGGCGGCGGTCCCCTTGAAATCGCTTGAGATCGCAGTCAAATCCGCCGTGTCGGTGTCTGCAAAGTAAAGGGCGGTCCAGCCCTTGGCGGACTCTTTTTCTTGCACGGAAGTGTAGAAACCGTACGCGAGCAAACCAAGAACCACGACTGTCGTGACTGCCACGATCGCGGGTAATGCTTTCTTCAGCTTAATTGCATGCTGTTCGATTTTGTCAGCTAGCAGATTCGATTCTTGGATCTGTTTTCGTTCGCTTTTCATAGCTTCATGCCGGCAAAAGACGGGCGCTTAGGGGGAACACGGGAAAGAAGGAAGTATAGGCCTGAAGTCCCGTTTCCTCAATAGTGTTATTGCTTTGTTAATTAGCCGTTTGGGCGATAGCCCCGGTTCCCTAAGTGCCTGACAATGGTTGAAAACTTCGGCTAACACCGTACGGCTAATTCGAGAACCGAGGGTGACAAAACCTCGATTCCCTGCCATGATCTGACTTTCGAATCAATAAATCAACCGTTTCATTAACCCAGTAGAGGCAATCCATGACCCCTCCCGTCATGCGAGCTTTGGGGATTCGTTCGTTTCCGCGTTTGGAGTCGAGCCTTGGTGCAACTGTGCGAAAATCGACGATTTGTCCTCGCGTCAATCGCCTCCTCCTTCTCATCGGCTTTCTCGTCGGCTTGGTTGCAATGGTGCCGGGCAGTACCTGCCATGGTTTCGAACAAGATCCAATACCTTCGATCAGTCCGTCGAGCGATCTCAGTGGATTGGATACGACTTCGTTCGTACGCCTTCCGGATTACGTTGTTGGCAAAATAGCCACCGAAACCAAGGCTGCGTCCATTGCAGGAAACAACGCTTGGATCATGACTTGTTCGGCTTTGGTGTTCTTTATGATCGCTCCCGGTTTGGCTTTGTTCTATTCCGGTCTGGTTCGGAAGAAGAACGTTTTAAGCGTATTCATACAGTGCCTATTCTTGACCTCGGTCATGTCGATCGTATGGTCTTTGTACGGCTACTCGTTGGCGTTTTCGAATGGCGGAGAAGTGAATGGATGGATTGGTGGTTTGGGCCATGTCTTTTTGAATGGCGTTTCTCGCACTTGGGATGATCTCCGTCAGTCGCCTGTCACTCCGATGTGGTTTGCGGCTGGATCCGAAACATCGGTGACGAAGTACTCGCACATGATTTTTGAAGGGATGTTCTTTTCCATTTCACCGGTGATTATGTATGGTGCGCTTGCTGAGCGGGTAAAGTTTCATGGCATGGTCGCCTTTAGCATCTTGTGGGGCACGTTCGTCTATTGCCCGATTGCGCATTGGATTTGGGGGGGCGGAATTCTGAGCTATCCGCTTGGGCTGTTGGGGGGCAGTCTGGATTTTGCCGGTGGAATTGTTGTTCATGTAAGCGCGGGGGTCTCAGCACTTGTGGCCGCCATCGTGGTTGGGCCGAGGCTTGGATTTGGAAAAGATCCGATGCCGCCGCATAATCTCACGTACACGTCCATTGGGGCAGCGATGCTCTGGTTCGGTTGGTTTGGGTTCACGGCAGGCAGTACGATGGCGGCTAACGAAGTTGCCACCAGCGCGTTCGCCGCCACGCACCTGGCCGCAGCCGCAGGAGCGATCGGATGGTGGCTGCTTGAATGGCGGTCCCGAGGCAAACCGACAGTCCTTGGGATCAGCTCTGGATTGGTTGCAGGCCTGGTTTGCATTACGCCTGCAGCCGGCTTCGTACAACCGATGCCCGCACTTTTCTTTGGTTTTTCGGCTGGAATTGGATGCTACTACGCTTGCAGTTTGTGCAAGCACTGGGCAGGCTACGATGATGCGTTGGACGCGTTCGGCATCCATGGTGTCGCAGGAATCATGGGTGCGATCTTGACAGCCATCTTCGCGTCGCGTGCTTGCAACAATGTTGGTAACGGTAATACGTTAGGGCTGCTGGAGGGAGGAAACCTAATACAAGGACAGCTTGCATCGATCGCCGTTGTGGTTGTCTATTCGGGGCTTTCGAGTCTGGTATTACTGAAGGTAGTCGACTGGACAATCGGGCTACGAGTCTCGGCCTCGGACGAACGGCAGGGACTCGATGTCCAGCAACATGGCGAAGAAGGTTATATATTCTTGTAGAATGATCCGTCCGTAATAACAAACTCCCCACCAAAACGACGCCTAAAACCATGGTTCAAGTCATACCCACCGACAAATCCAGCGTCGCTCCATTGAAGATGCCCGACCGTTTCAGGAAGGAAATTGTCTATTTCATGACTCCCGCCGAGGGGGACGACGCACCTAAACTCGGAAAGGACGAATACTGGATCCGTGCCGAGGACGCCGCGAAATGGCTCGATGATGGTTTTTTCAGCCTAGTTTCCCCGCTGGACGCCGAATCCGTTGCGGAAATCGAACTATCCGAAGATCAAGAAATCTGGCTTGAATGGATGGTCGAACACCAGATTTGCACCGTGAAAATCGCGTAGCGCTTTGCGACAGCTTAATTTTAGGGTAGTGGATCTTGTTAAAGATCCGGCAGGATTCGGATCTTTAACAAGATTTCGGATCTTTAACAAGATCCACTACGGCCAACCCTAATGCTTAGTTGTAACAAAGCCCTAGGGATCAATCGTTGGTTTGGGAGGCGACAGATTTCGAGTTTTTGTTTAGACTTTCCTTTTCCGACCCAAAATCCAGTTTCCCCTTTCTTCTTCGTTAAAGAGAACTAATAGCTGTGGCATCCTATAAAACCAGCGACCTGCGTAGAGGACTCAAGATTCAAATCGATGGCGAGCCATACTTGCTCACCGATATTGACTTTTTCAAGCCAGGTAAAGGCAACGCACTTTACCGTTGCAAAATGAAAAACTTGGTTCGAAACACAGTCTTGGATCGGACACTTAAGGGTGGTGACGAGTTGGAGGCGGCAGATGTGGAAGAACTTGAGACTCAGTTCCTCTACAGCCAAAACGGAACATTTGTATTCATGGACAAGGACTCGTTCGAACAGTATGAACTGTCCGCCGAACAAGTGGACGAAAACTGGAAGTATCTCAAGGAGAACATGCCGGTGGACATGGTTTTGTTCAATGGCAATCCGATCACGATTTCACCCCCTTCGCACGTCACGTTGAAGGTGGTCGAAACGGATCCAGGAACCAAGGGTGACACGGCTACCAACGTGACGAAGCCAGCCAAAGTGGAGACGGGAGCTGAGTTCAATGTTCCTGGATTCATCAAAGAAGGAAACGTCATCAAAATCGATACGCGCAACGGTACTTACGTCGAACGCGTTAGCATGGATTAACACAAAACTCGCACAGTGTGTAAGCTTAAACACTGGAAGCGTGTTTGTTGGATCGATTGGTTGTTATTCGTCGCAGATGGCAGTCGCCACCGGCGATGCATGCAAGTCTACTTGGGGTGATGCTATGCTCCGTTTGCAATTCATATGGACTTTTTGCTTGATATCGCTTGGGATCTCACTGGGAGTTTCTCGCGCTCAAGCCCAGCAACCGAAGCAGGAGAATTTCGAAATCCTAAGAGAACAGTTGATCAAAAACGTCTTGATTCCCAATGGAATCAGAGACCCTCGCGTTTTGAAATCGGTCGGTTCCACGCCACGTCACGAGTTTGTCCCAAAGAAATACGCGCAGGAAGCGTATCAAGACATCGCGATCCCGATCGGCGAATCGCAAACGATCAGCAGTCCGTTCATTGTCTCGTTGATGACGCAATCGCTAGATCCCAAGCCTACCGACAAGGTTCTCGAAATCGGTACAGGAAGCGGTTATCAAGCTGCTATATTAAGTCCCTTGGTCAAAGAAGTTTATACGATTGAGATCGTGGAGGAGTTGGGACAGCGTACGAAACAGTTTTTGGCAGACATGAACTACACCAACGTACATTGCTTGATAGGGGATGGTTTCAAAGGCTGGAAAGAGCACGCCCCCTTCGACAAAATCATCGTGACTTGCTCGCCAGAAAAAGTTCCTGAGCCGCTTGTGGAACAACTGGCAGAAGGGGGATTGATGATTGTTCCTGTCGGCGAGCGGTACCAACAGATGCTGTTCTTGATGCGCAAGGTAGACGGAAAACTCGAGCGGGAAGCGTTGCAGCCTACGCTGTTTGTTCCGATGACAGGTGCCGCCGAGGACGCACGCGAAGTCACTCCAGATCCCAAAAATCCCAAGTTGGCCAATGGAAGTTTTGAGCAGGAGCTTATCAACAACTCGCGTGTACCGGGATGGTACTATCAATTTGGGTGTATCGTTGTCCAGGATTCCGATGCGCCAAATGGGCAAAACGCAGTCGAATTTAAGAGCAACGATCCCAAGTCCCCAAGCATGTTTCTTCAAGGTCTAGCCATAGATGGTGCAATTGTTAAGAAGATCAAACTTGGCGGATGGATCGCGACGGAAAACGTCAAGATTGGAAGGAGTCCCGAGAGCTCGCCTTCGATTGCGATTCAGTACTTTGACTCGAATAGAAATCGCATCGGTTACAATTACATCGGTGGTTTTAAGGGGAGCCGCAAATGGAAGAAAGAGGACAAGATCTTTTCGGTTCCGCCAGCAACTCGCGAAGTCATCGTTTCCATTGGTTTGTTTGGCGCAGTGGGGGCGGCACGCTTCGACGATATCTTTATCGAAGCCGTTAAATAGCGGTTCCCGATCCATGAAAACGAGAGTAGATTTCCATGAAATGGGGTAAAGACAGGTGAAACCAAAGGCTGTGTTGGCTTACTGTCGAGAAAAAGGGATCAAAGCCTTTGACTTGCGCTTTGCGGATGTTGCTGGTTCTTGGCGGCACATTACTTTTCCCGTATCAGCACTTACGGAAGCTGCCTTTGAAGAGGGTTTTGGACACGAACTTGTTTTGGACCCGTCCGCCAATCAATCTTCAGGCCATGCCATCTTGGTGCCGCAGGGATTTGCAAACTTCTTGGACCCCTTTGCGCACCAACCAACGTTGGTCTTATTGGCTAGTGTGCAAGACCCAGTGATGAGAGAGGAAAGTCCGCTCGATTCTCGCTCTGTGGCCGTTCAAGCCATGCGTTACCTCGAGGCTTCTACCATTGGCGATGGACTGGCTGTCCGCGTGAGTTGTCCATTTCGAATCGAACGAGCAGGGAAACCGGATGATGAGTTCCAACCTTCTGAAAACACGCTGCTCGCTTGCGGGCCTGCCGATCGCGATTTCAATATGCGATGCCAAGTCGCGGACCTTGCCTCTGAGTCGGGACTGCATATCGAACGGCATTTCAGCGGAATGGGTTCCAGCTCGGAATTGATATTAAAACAGTCGAGTCTAGTGGAGTGCTGCGACGACATACTTATGCTCCGCTATGTGGTTGGCCAGAATGCCTGGAAAAATGGAGATAGGGTTAGCACGGCAAATCTGTGGCTGCCGAGCCAATGGTCGATAACTCGTCAAGGCGAATCGCTCTTTGTTGGGTCTTCTTATCGTGGATTGAGCGAGACCGGATTGCACGCGATCGGTGGCATTCTCAGACACGCGGACGCGATCACGGCGATTGCTATCGCCAATGCGGAATCCACCGATGGAGTTCCTTGGTTGAAACTATGTTCCTACAACTCGCCCGAATCGCTTTGCCGTGTGATCATTGCCTCCAATAATCCTCGGGATCGAGCGATCGAGTTTCGCGGTGCCCCGGCCGCGTGCAATCCCTATCTGGTCTACTCGGCCGTATTGATGGCCATGATCGATGGCATCCAAAACAAGACGACTCCAGGCTCTGCCCTGGATAAGCCTTTGAATAGTGTTGCTGATGTGATGATGGTTTCGATTGGACGCGACGAGAACGGACAAGCCAGTCGTCGTCAATTGATGGAAAGTCTCATCTCGGATAGCGACTTCTTAAGTCGAGGCCAAGTCTTCTCCAATGAACTGATCGATGTGCTTTGCAGACAGTTGGGCTAGGGTGGAGAGACATGTTGCTGATGATTTCAGCATGAAAGGCGAGCGACTGACCTACGTGGCCGCCCTATTTGCGTCGATATTCGTAAATGGTAATTCTCACGAATTCCGCTACGACTGCGGGGCGAGAACCGTCTGTCGGTTGATTTGAGGGACGATTTGTCCGACATTTCTGCCTGTTCAAGCTTGTTGAGACCTGTTGATCTGATATCTTGAAAGTACCGGAAACACCAGACAAGCTTGTCGCCGTCTTCTTTTGGCCGGTTCCTAGTGCGATTGAAATCCATTGAAATGTGGATGCCTGTTCTTTCGCAAAGGCTTTGTGGATCGAGGCCAAGCCGGGCAGTGCGTTCTGGCTTGGGATGGAATCATGCCTCGGTTTTCTGATTCTCATCAACGAGAGGTGTCGCGAATGACGTTCGAACCAGTCGGTTATTCATCGGCGGAAAATGAGATGCTGTCTGAATTGCTGAACTCATCCAATGCGCTTCAGTTATCGCGATACAAAGAATTTTTGACTCGACCCAGCGAGAGCGAACGCAACAGCATCCTGGACCAAGCCATGGAAGAGGCCATCCATCGAACAGCCAGCAATCGCATTCGTGGACTATCGGTAAGGCACGTGGACGGGCAAATCCTCGTTTCCGGCCAAGCCAACAGCTATCAATCCAGGCAAATCGTCCTCGATCTAGTGAAACTTGCGACCGAAGGTTCAGGGATACACGAGTTCAGTGCACGCATCGATATCTGCGTCAACGACGAGCGTCCTGAAGTTGTTTACGCTGGCTGCCCTGCGGCAACGATTCTTGCGTCGTTCGTTACACCAACATCCACCGAGATACAAACCAAAATGCTGGGTCACTGAGACCTCAACAAATCGAGATACCTGATATGGGATGGCTATTGATCATTGGCATCGTTCTAGCATCGATTGCATTCGCGATCGGTATCCTCGTTGTCTTAAGCATTTATGGACGGCTTTGGATCGAAGCCTATTCTTGCGGTGCCGAAGTTAGCATGCGTGATTTGATCGGTATGTCACTGCGTGGCGTGAACCCGCGTACGATCGTGACCGCCAAAATTATGGGCAAGCAGTCCGGTCTGGATATTCACCATCAAACAGGTATGAGCAATGCCCGTTTGGAAGCTCATGCGCTAGCAGGTGGCGATGTCCTCAACGTCGTCTTGGCCACGATCGCTGCAAAGTATGCGGATCTCCCGTTAAGTTTCGATCGAGCTATGTCCATCGATTTGGCCGGTCGCGATTTGATCGATTCCGTTCGGACGACGGTATTGCCGAAAGTCATTCACTGTCCAGACCTAACGGAATCAGGGCAAGCCAGCATCAGCGGTGTTTCCAAGGATGGCATCGAACTCTTCGTTCGAGCTTGGGTAACCGTGAGGACCAACCTTGATCAGTTGATTGGTGGGGCTACGGAAAAGACCATCATCGCACGCGTTGGCCAAGGCATCATCAGCGCCATTGGTTCTACGGAATCATTCAAGCTGGTGTTAGAAACTCCAAGCATCATCTCAAAAAAGGTACTGGACCGAGGACTCGACGCTAACACTTCGTTTGCCATCGTCTCTATCGACATCGTGAACGTAAGCGTGGGTACTAACATCGGCGCAATTCTGATGATCGCCCAAGCGGAAGCGGACATGAAAACCGCGACAGCGGAAGCCGAGTCTCGATTGGCGATGGCTTTGGCCTTCGAACAAGAGATGATAGCTCGCATCACGGAACGACGTGCCGAGTTGATCTTGGCAGAGGCTTTAGTGCCAGCCGCGTTGGCTGTCGCTTACGCTCAGGGCAATTTTCACTTTTCGTCGCCGTCTACATCGCAAGAGCACTACCCGCATATTTGTGATGGGACTTCCATCGGGGCGTAGACATGACGGGGGCATTAGCATGCCGTCGGCTTGATGCCGAGGGTGCTGCCCTTTTCCTATAGAGCTAGGGTAAACATCCCCCGAGTGAATTCGGGGGCATTGGCATAAACGAAAATCGCACTTCGTCTGGAATCGCAATTAGTTTCAGCGTTGCCAAATCCACAAAGACCCATCTTGTTTCAGCAAAAGCGTAGATGCGATCATCTGTTTTTCTCGCGATTTCGTATTTGCGGAGCGAAGACACGCGATCCAATTCTTTGATCCAAGTTCGAATCACCACTTCATCTCCCAATTGTGCTGGGATCTTGTAGGTGATCTTATGAGATCGAACTAACCATCCTGTTCCCGTTGCGCGATAGCGATCAGATGGCCAGCCGACATGCTTAGAGTGCTCGCTGGCGGCTTTGAGTGTCCAACGGAGGTACTGCAAATTGTTGACATGATTCAACTCGTCGAGGTCCTCCTGGCAAACAACGCGACAATGTATATAAATCGACGGATTATTCATTCGACTCTTACAGGATGCGAGCAACGATGCATTTCAGGTAGTCGGTTTCGGGACAGCTCATGCAGCTTGGATGATCGGGCGCCGCACCTCGTTCTTCGAGCACTTGGATCTCGCGTTTCGTTCTCGTTCCAACCCCTCTCAGCATATCCCTGAAGTCGTGTCGCGATACACGTCCAGAACAACTGCAGGTGACTAACGTCCCTCCAGGATTTAGCATTCGCACCGCCAAGTAATTGAGTCGATGATAGGCGCTAAGCGCGCGCTGCAAATGCTCTCTAGAGCCAGCCAAACGAGGCGGGTCGAGAACAATGGTATCAAACTTTTCGCCAGCATCCAATTTGCTGGATAACGAGTCAAAGAAATCGGCTTGCTCCCAAGTGATGCGATTCTCAAGTTGATTCAGCATCGCATGTTGACGAGCGCTTTGAAGTGCTTTGTCACTGCTGTCGACGGCGATGATTTCTTGTGTCGTGCAATGCTTGGCAATGGTCAATGCAAAGCCACCAACGTAACAGCAAATGTCGAGGACTCGCGCGTTGGGTTGTGTCCACCTTGCCGCAGCCAAACGGTTCTCCCGTTGATCCAAGTAGTAGCCAGTCTTCTGGCCACCGACGATATCGACATTCCAAAGCAGTCCATTTTCTTCGATCGTAACAGGTTCGAGCGGTGCGCTCCCAACTAAGAAGCGTTGCTCCGTGTTCATGCCCTCACTCTTGCCCGTTCGTTCGTCTACCTGCAACGAAATACTCAACGGACGATAATGATGGAACAGACGATCGACGATGGTATCGAGGAATGGAACCAAGGCAGCCGCGGTCAGTTGGATGACCAAATGTTCTGCGTATTTATCGACCACCAATCCGCTCAATTGGTCCGCTTCGCTAAAGACGATTCGAAGTGCTTGTAGATGCGAACCGTTGGCCAACCGAGTTCGCAACTGAATGGCACGATCCAAACGATTGGAAATCAACTCTTTCGTGATTTGCTCGTTCGGATCCCAAGTATACAAACGGACACGAATTCGACTATTCGGATTGTAAAGTCCGCGACCAACCCATTTGTTTTCCGAATTGACGAGATCGACTTGTTCGCCGACTTGGGGAGTCGAAGCGGGTTCGATGATGGAATTAACGAGGATCCACGGATGATGACCCGAAAACGCGCGTTTGCTCTCGGTATTAAGAATGATTTGCCTGAGTGGCGTCACTAGAATTGTTTTCTGCTGGTAGGTTGAAAAAACGCTTGTTTACTTGCGAAGTCCGAGTGATTGCTCTTCGGAAATCCGTTGTGTATCGACTCCAAGGTTGGCCGTCAGTTGGTCCCATTTTGCAGAACAATCAGCCAAGATTGCATCGATTTGATCTGGTTCGCGGATCGCCGATACCAAACAGTCCGCCAGAATGGCTCTATATTGATTGGCATTCGCCATTCGTAAAGAGAGCTCCATCGGTTCTACCCTTGTGTCGCGACTATTGATGGACTGATAGGCCCGATAGTCGTCTCGGACATTGCTTCGATCGTTTTGTTCCGGTGCAAGTTCAACCCTTGGACAAACAGCGCGAAACGCCTCGCGTTGGTCCGGTTCCGCCAACCAGACTAAGAATTGGCACGAAACTGCGGTTTGCCTTGTTTTTTTCCCAATCGACGCGATCAACCCCCGTCCTGGATTCCAAGTCAACGCGGCAACCGTGACTTTTGGTGTCGATTCGGAGGTCATTCCCCCAAGTGGACTTGGCCAACCTATAGCAAAGGCGGCAGCCCCCTCCGGATGAAAAGCCGCCAAATCCCAAGCTTTCGCCGGATCGACGGCAATCGTATCCGGAAACAACCTCGCCAATTGGGACAAAATCTTCGCGCTGTTACTGAAATCAGGTTGGTTCAGTCGCGATTCCATTTTAAGTAGATTGAAAAGCCCACGATTTCGAGCGTTAGTGGTCGATCCGAGGAACAGGAATCGATCGACGACCCAAGCTTTTTCTTCGGGGCTGATTTTTGAAAGGCAAGTTTCGAGTTTCTCTTTGCGCTCGACTGCGCTAGCCGCTAACGCTGACTCAGCCTCCCTCAGGAAGCGCGTCCATTGCTCCATCGATGGAGCGTTTAAGTCTCGATTGCTCAATACTTTGTCCAATTCATCGAATGGACCGGAATCCAAACCTGCCAGCCCCACGCCTAAGTTGGCTGCTCCTAACGGTACCGCATAGAGTTGGCCACCATACGACGCACTTTGCCGCCATCGGCTAGGCCACAACGGGGCGCGTGTATCGTTCCCAACAAGTTCGGTCCCTTCCGTTTCCCGTTTCGCGATGGCCAAACTTGGCAATCGGCTAATAACGTCCTTATGAACCAAGTCGCCTAGCAATAACCCAGGGTAAATTACTACATCTGCGACAAAAGTCTCTCGGCTACCAATCGCATCGCTTGAAAGGTTTTCGATTTTCAGGGACTGGTCCGACGCGGCTTGCCAACGAATCGAAATCTCCCTCTCCAGCTCTGGAGCATCTACAATCCAAACCTTCAACGCTGGCCGTGATGCCGCCGACGGTTCGGTGACTGGTTCCGGCGTTTTCGAGTCAGACTCGCATCCGGACAGACCAACCAAAGCTAAAATGAGGGAAAGGAACCCTAGCTTCCACATGAATCTTCCTGGTATCGACAGAGTGGTTATTGATGGGCGATTTTGTACTTGGAATGGCAACAGTATAGTATCCAATGGATCAAATTGGACATTCACGTTTCTCAGTTCACCCATTGGCATTTTCAATTCAATTCCCTCCTAAGGCGACTTCATGGCACTTTACATTGGCGTTGACATCGGTACCTCTGGCACCAAGAGCCTCATCATGGACGAACACGGCACCATCCTGGCCGAATCCACCGCAGAATATCCGATCCATATGCCCAAGCCGCTGTGGACGCAGCAGGATCCGGAAGACTGGTGGCAAGCGGTGAAAAAAACGATCAAGACAGTCGTGAAAGCCAGTAAAGCCAAAAAGTCGGACATCAAGGCAATCGGCTTGTCTGGTCAAATGCATGGGTCGGTTTTTCTCAACAAAAAAGGCAACGTGATTCGGCCGGCATTGCTTTGGAACGACCAACGCACGGCGGCAGAATGCAACGAAATCACAACCAAGGCCGGTGGTCGCGAAGCCCTCATCAAAATGGTCGCCAATCCGGCACTAACAGGCTTTACGGCCCCCAAGCTACTTTGGTTGAGAAATCGGGAGCCAAAAAATTACGATGCGCTGGCACATCTCCTTTTGCCCAAAGATGATGTTCGCAGGCGTTTGACGGGCGTTCTAGCAACCGATGCAAGCGACGCCAGCGGAATGCTCTTGTTGGATGTCAAAAACCGGACGTGGTCGAAAGAGCTGCTCGGCAAACTCGATATCGATCCCTCGATCCTCGCACCGGTTTTTGAATCCGAACAAGTCACCGGCACGCTGTTGCCAGACGTCGCTGCGGAACTTGGCCTATCGCCGGAATGCAAGGTGGTCGGCGGCGCCGGAGATTGCGCTGCTGGGGCTGTTGGAAATGGAATCGTCAAGCAAGGAATTCTCACGGCTTCGTTGGGTACCTCCGGAGTCATGTTTTGCCATAGCGATGAGCCTCAATACGACGCTCTGGGGCGTTTGCATACGTTTTGCCATGCCGTACACGGCAAGTGGCACATGATGGGGGTCACGTTATCCGCCGCAGGCTCATTGCAGTGGTTCGTGAGCCAGATTTGCACTGAGCTTGCACTCAAAAAAGGGAGCGATCCCTACAAAATTATCAACGAGGAAGCGGCCGCAGTATCCGCTGGCAGCGATGGATTGTTCTTTTTGCCTTATCTTGCGGGCGAACGCACGCCTCATGCAGATCCGAATGCGCGAGGCTGCTTCATCGGTTTGACGAACAAACATACGCGAGGGCACATGGCAAGGTCCGTGATGGAAGGTGTCGGCTTTTCATTGAGAGAGAGCCTGCATATTCTGCATGAACTACAAGTCCCGGTGAAAGAGATTCGCGTCAGTGGCGGCGGTGCCAAGAGCCCTCTTTGGAAGCAAATCTTGGCGGACACGTTTGGCCAAAAAGCGTGCACCATTAACGCGGAGCAAGGACCTGCCTACGGCGTCGCATTGTTGGCTGCAGTGGGTGATGGAGCGTACAAGAATATCGAGGAAGCTTGCAAAGCGACCATCAAAGTGGTTGAAAAAATTGCGCCACAGAAACCAGCCCAAAAGAAGTACGATTCTGCGTTCCCTGTTTACCAAAGACTATATTCGTCCCTCAAAAAGAGTTTTGAAGAAATCAGTCGGCTTTAAGCCGAGGGTTCTGACCTTCTGTTCTAGAGGTATGGTAAGTATCCCCCGAGTTGAACTCGGAGGCATTGGCATGCCGTCGGTTTTACGCCGAGGGTTCTGACCTTTTGCTAGAGGTATGGTAAGTATCCCCCGAGTTGAACTCGGGGGCATTGGCATGCCGTCGGTTTTACGGCGAGGGTTCTGACCTTCTGTTCTAGAGGTATGGTAAGTATCCCCCGAGTTGAACTCGGAGGCATTTGCATGCCGTCGGCTTTATGCCGAGGGTGCTGACCTTTTGCTCTAGAGGTATGG
>JANPNA010000456.1:0-3257 GCA_031427235.1 Pirellula sp. | reverse complement strand
GCCAAGCGCGCAGTCGCATCATGCGGCGGCTGCGGCTGGAGCTCGGAGATGTGTCGTAACGGAATCAATGTCGCCTTTCGCTCTGCGAAAGAGTGCCTCATTAGCGCACTTTTGCAGAGCAAAAGGCGACAAAGGGCCGTGCCACAATAGATCTTGTCCGTACAAAGCAAGAAACGCTATAACGGCGGCATGGAAACATCGCTCCACCGACAGTTGAAATACCATTTTGCCGCCGATTCTAACTCCGTCGAGGTTACGGTGGACGGTTTTCGTATCGATGCCATTGATGCCAAAGGCGGGTTGGTCGAAATCCAACACGCCGGACTTGGTTCGATTCGGAACAAAGCGCTGAAACTTCTAGAAAACGGTCACCGACTTAGAATCATTAAACCCCTCATCAGTTGCAAGTGGATTGAGACGTTCGATCGCGAGGGTGGCGAACTGCTCCGCCGTCGAAAGAGCCCAAAGAAACTAGCGTCAGTCGATATTTTTCGCGAACTGATCCACTTTACGCAGGTCTTTCCGAGACCAAAATTGACGTTGGAAGTTTTATCGGTAGAGTGCATCGAGCAGCGACTTGACCGAGTCAACAAACGACGTCGCCGCAAGCAGTACCAGACGCTGGACCAGCATCTGGCAAAAGTCGGTGAATCCAATGTGTTGAAAGGGATCCCAGATCTGTGGCGATTGCTTGGAAACCCGAAACTGCCTAATACGTTCGATACCAAGGAACTGGCTGAGTCTCTTGGCCAACCGCGCTGGTTTGCCCAACAGATCGCTTATACACTGAACCGTTGTGGGGCGACCGAGATTGCCAGCAAACGCGGTAATGCAATCGTGTACTGCCGAAAAGGTAAGTCGGCACGAAACAAAGCTGCGTAGGGAGAGTAATGCGCCAAGATCCGCAAGCTGGAAGCTTACGCCACTTTTGCAAAAACTCTTAACGAATCGAAGAAATGCACAGATCAAACGAAGCCAGCTCGGAACACTCGCACCGACTCCCTATCCGCGTCCAGTACTTTGAGACCGATGGCCAAGGTCGCGTTCACAATTCGCAGTATCTCAACTACTTTGAACGTGGACGAGTCGAGATGCTGCGATCGATTGGGGTTTCCTACCGCGAACTGGAGCAGACCGGGTTGATGTTGGTGGTCCGCAGCATGCACGTCGACTTTCGAGTTCCAGCCCAATTCGATGACGAACTCGAATTGATCACTTCCTTGAGACACAGCCATGGAGCGAGAGTCGAACATGGATATAAACTTGTGAAGCACGGAACACCGGAATCGCAGCCGACCATCGTGGTGACTGGCCACAGCGTAATCGCATGCATCGATCGCGAAGGTAAAGTGCGTCGGCTTCCAAAAGAACTGCAGCTTTTGAAATCGGATTAGAGCATCGGACCAAAGGGCCATTCGTTTGCTTAGCCCAGCCCAACGGGCTGGTAGATTGAACAAAACGAAAACATGGAGGGCCAACGGCCCGGTCGTTTGTATTAACGGTTGTTCAATGTCGCTAAACGATCGGGCCGTTGGCCCTTTTGAATTGCGTGGGGGACGCATTCCCAGGCCGTTGGCCTGGGCTAGGCAAATTGCTGGGCCGTTGGCCCGTAAATCTTACAGCGTATCGGCTCGTTTTTCACTTGAGCGGGGGCCGAGGTTCCCGTACCGGTGATAGTCAAACGAGATGCTTTGCTCCATGACATACCATAACAACTCAATGCGCCCGAGCATAGAAACTCTTTGATCCGCGATGAACACTTGACGTCGGTTGGCAGAGCGTCGAACCGACTCGGGAACGCGACTGGCCGCTGCATAGCGCAATCGGGCCACCTGTCCATTTTCAATGGACTGGATTAGCTCCTCGTCACTTTCTTCCAAGAACTCAATTCTGCCTGCCCATTCGTAGGTCAACTTCTCTAAGGCCACGACGGTCGCTTCATGAACCGAATATGGATGGCTCACGGTTGCCCGGCAGTTCGACGCTATGGCCGCGGAGCAGCGTGCGGCTATATCGAATGGCGTGTCGTCAACATGGAGTCGGATTCTTAAGGGTGAAGCGGGCAAATAGCGACGAGAGTTGTCCTGTCCAACTAATTTAAAATGGTCGTGCTCGACCAAGATCTCCTGTTTCGCAAACCGATCATAGGAAAGAATGGCCGACCGAAGTTGCGAGATTTGCGATGCGTTTGAAGCAGGTAAATCCAATAGCAATCGACTCGACCTATCGAGCCTTTGCCAGAAAGCAAGTAGAACGCTCGACTCCGGCATCTGTCCTGAATCGGGCTCGATTGCCTCTGTTTGAAAATCGTCAAACGACATGAGGGTCGCAACATAGTTTGGGCCGCCTGCTTTGGCTCCCGGCCCGAAAGCACTCTTGCCCATCCCACCGAACGGTTGCCGCAAAACAACAGCGCCCGTTGTAGGGCGATTGATGTAGAGATTGCCAGCACGAATCGAATCTCGCCATATCTTTTGCTCTCGGTCGTCTAGCGATTCCAGACCGCTAGTCAGTCCGAATCCCGTTGCATTGACCATTTGAATCGCTTCGGCCAATCTTCGGAATCTCATGACTCCTAAGACCGGCCCGAACAATTCATTCCTATGCGTGAAGTTACCTGGAGTTGTATTCCATTTCACGCCCGGAGAGTAGGAACATGGATTGTCGCCGAGCTGGGTTGGCATGACCGCCCAGCTTTCGCCCGTTTCCAACTCTTTGAGTCCCCTTAGCAAATCACCGGATGGGGGCCGAATCAACGGGCCCATCTTGGTTGACAAGTCCCAGGCCGAACCCACCCTGAGACTTGATACGGCATCCACAAACTGCTCGCGGAACTCAGCCGATTCGAAAACTTCTTCTTCGAGAAGTATCAGGGAAGTCGCACTGCACTTTTGGCCAGCGTGCGAAAAAGCACTATGCAGAATGTCCTTGATGGCCAAGTCGCGATCGCTGAGTCCGCTGACGATGGTTGCGTTCTTGCCGCCCGTTTCTGCCAACAGGTTGAGTGTGGGCGTTTGATTCAAGATGGTCAAGGCAGTCTCGGTTCCGCCCGTTAGTATCACACGAGCGATCTCAGGCCTATTGAGCATATGTTGGCCAGCCATCGCACCGCTACATGGAACAAACTGCAACGCTTCGCGAGGAACGCCAGCACGCCAGAAGCATTGGCACAAGACGTATGCGGGCAAAACCGTATCGGAAGCCGGTTTCAGAATAGCCGTATTGCCCGCAGCTAAGGCCGCTGCGATACCGCCGCA
>JANPNA010000455.1:0-37162 GCA_031427235.1 Pirellula sp. | reverse complement strand
ACCACCCGCGAACGGATGCCCTGAAGGGGCAAGACACGCGTGGCGATCACTAAGTAGTGGCTGTTTAGCCCCTTCAGGGCACCCGTCGATTCACTTTTATTAACCCAGGGCGGCGCTGCGCTTTGCCCTGGGCTAAATTGTTTTGGCCCTTCAGGCCATTCAAGCGGACAGGGTAACTGCCGACTCCCCGCTGACGATGGCGGAGGGGAAAGCTGCTGTTGCGAGCAGTTTTATCAACGCAAATCAGCGCGGGTAACCGAGCACTTAGTTGCAATTTTTGGGTACGCTTGATTTGAGTCTCGATCGAGTTCTGAACGGAACCCGTTTTGAGCGATTAAGTTGTCAGTACGACAAGTACTGCCACGAACATTGTGCGCGTCTTGTTGTCACGCTGCAACACAATTGCACTTTCTGTTTGCGTGGATGCATGACAATGCAATCCACGACTTGCCCAGCGATGTCTGGAGTGAATCGCTGTCCACTGTTAGACATCCTGCGTTTCAAACGAAGCTGGCGGACGGCGAAAGTGTTTGCGATTGGCTTTGAAGTGCTCTCAACGCTTCCAATGTCCGTCTTCGACACGACCGGCGGTCAGATCGTCATCGCGGTAGTAACGAGCACTGACAGCAGAAAAGATTAATTATTGCCGGTCGGTCCGGCGGTAAAGGTCTTCATTGTACCATTCATTCGTACCTAATATATTTTATCGCTCATTGAGCCGACAACAAAACATACAACCCGTTGGAGGGGTGAGTCCTGCTTGATGAAGTGGATGCCTAAGTGGCCGAAAGAGTTTGCATGCCAGCAGACGGCTTGGCAAAGATTTTTAAGCAGCCAGAACCGTGGGATAGTACCAGATGCTTCTGCACGGCGAAGTTATCTTACGGATCCGACATGGATCTTCCTACGTGGTATACTCAGCTTCCAAGTTTGGGCGTTTGCTTTGCGAACACGGGTCCACGGTTTTCGATCGATACCTAACTATTGTTGCGCGGAGTGGTTCATGAAGGTTGGAGTCCCAGAAGAGACGTTTCCGGGCGAAAAACGGGTCGCAATTTCACCCGCAAGCATACCCTCACTAGCCAAGTCTGGAATTGAAGTCCTGGTCGAATCGGGGGCAGGCGTACAAGCTGGATACCCAGATTCCGTTTACGTCGACAAGGGAGCGACCATTGTCTCAAGTCGCTCGGCGGTTTTCGCCGCCGATGCCATCGCTCAGGTGCGCGCGGCCGGTGAGAATCTGGTCAACGGTGCGGATGATTTGCAATGGATGCGACCAGGCCAATGGATCATCGCCAGTTGCGACGCCCTCAGCAACCTCGAGGCCACGGAAGCCATTGCGAAAACGGGAGCTTCGCTCTTCGCGCTGGAACTAATCCCCAGAATCACCCGTGCTCAAAGCATGGACATCCTATCGTCACAGGCCACCATCGCTGGCTATCGGGCGGTCCTCCTCGCCGCCATGGAACTGCACAAGTTATTCCCGATGATGATGACCGCTGCCGGAACTTTAACGGCAGCTAAGATATTCGTACTTGGGGCTGGGGTTGCCGGACTCCAAGCGATTGCCACCGCTAAGAGAATGGGTGGAATTGTCTATGGCTACGATTTGCGGACTGCCTGTCGCGAACAAGTCGAGAGCCTGGGAGGCAAGTTTGTCGAACTGCAAATCGCCAATTCGAATTCCGCAGACAAAGGTGGCTATGCCAAGGCCATGGATGAAGATTTCTACCGCCAACAGCGAGAACAACTCGCTCAAACTGTCGCTCAGTGCGATGTCGTCATAACGACTGCTGCCATTCCTGGTCGCAAATCTCCACTGCTAGTTACCGCCGAAGCGGTCCGATCCATGCAACCTGGTTCGGTTGTGGTGGATCTTGCAGCGCAACGTGGCGGAAACTGTGCACTGACACAAGCGGATCAGCGCATCCTTGATTCTGGTGTCACCATCCTCGGACCGACCAACCTTGCTTCGGAAGCCCCCAACCACGCCAGCTTGATGTTTGGAAATAACGTCACGAAATTTTTTCAAAATATGGTCAAGGCAGGTCAGGCCAATATTAATATGGAAGACGAAATCGTACGTGAAACGATGGTCACTCGCGATGGCCACGTGGTTCATCCTAAATTGCAGAGTGTCCATCAAGCGGCTTGATCCTTATCCACTCAATAAAATCGCAATGAAAATTCGACTGTGCTTCGTAGCCTGCGGCTTGCTTGGCCTGCGGGCTGAATTGATAGTCTTGCCAAGTGCGTACGCTCAGGTAAAGGCGTTGCAAAACGCAGCCCCAGAAGTTTCCGTTCCGAAGAAAACTGAGCAAGACAAGGCTATTTTTCTAGCGACGAGTTCGAATGACCACGCGATCTCGTCCTTGATTTCACAGTACGCTGCCGATCAAAAAACACTTGGACAGAGGTTTCGCATTCCGCTTGACCACATTGGTCAAGAATACCGCAGCAACATGCTCACCAACTGGGAGACAAAACTCTCTGGCATCGATTTCTCAAAGCTTGACCGGGACAATCAAATCGATTGGCTGTTGCTCGACAGCAAAATCCGACATGATCGTGAGTCCATGGATCGCAAAGTGGAACGCAACACTTCTGCCAAAGAATTGATTCCGTACTCCGACAAGATGATGCGATTTTGCGCATCCAAAGAGCACGGGGTGGCGTTGACAGCCGAAGAAGCGGCCAGCGTTCTGGATGAGATCACAACCCAAGCCAACGCGTTGACCAAAGCACTGCAAAAGCCTGCAAAGGAGACTGCCGACAAGAAAGGCGAGTCACAATCGACTACGACCGCGGTTGAGCCAACGGTAGCCATCGACGCTTCCGTTTTGCTCGACCAGTTTTCGCGTCAGATGCAAGATACTCATCGTTACTACGAAGGCTACGACCCGAAATACACTTGGTGGGCATCCAAACCATTCGAAGCGACCAAACAGGCTATTTCGAACCACCGAAAAGCCATACGCGAAAAGCTTGCGAATTTGGACGATTCCGACGCAGACAAAATTGTTGGAGTCCCCATCGGCAACGACGCTTTGCTAAAAGAGTTGAGATACGCATGGATCCCGTACTCGCCACAAGAGCTGATCCGTATCGGCGAGCAGGAAATGAAGTGGTGCGAAGATCGATTCACGGAAGCAGCAAACGAGCTCAAGCTCGACGGTGATTGGCGGAAAGCCCTGGAGCAAGTCAAGTCGCTGCATGTCGAACCGGGCGATCAACCCCGCTTGATTCGTGAGTTGGCATGGGAAGCGATTCGATTCCTCGAGGGCAACGACCTTATTTCGATCCCCGAAATGGCCAAGCATGGTTGGCGCGTCGAGATGATGACTCCCGAAGCGCAGCGGGTGAATCCCTACTTCTTGGGTGGTGACAACATCATCGTTTCCTTTCCGACCAGCAGCATGACTCACAGCGAGAAATTGATGAGTCTTAAAAGCAATAACATTCATTTCTGCCGAGCGACCGTGCACCATGAATTGATTCCAGGCCACCATCTGCAATACTATTCACTAGCCCGCTATCGACCTTATCGCGAGATTTTTTCGTCGCCGTTTTGGATGGAGGGTTGGGCTCTCTATTGGGAAATGGCTCTTTGGGACATGGGATTTGCTCAGTCTCCGGAAGACCGCGTTGGAATGCTGTTTTGGCGCAAGCATCGGGCCGCACGCATTCTCTTTTCGTTGAACTATCAGTCTGGCAAATGGACGGCAGAGGAGTGCGTCAAGTATTTGATTGACAAAGTGGGGCACGAACCCAGCGCCGCAGCTGCCGAAGTTCGCCGATCCATCATGGGCGGATATGGCCCTCTCTATCAGGCAGGATACATGCTGGGCGGCTTGCAACTGCGATCGCTTCAACGTGAAGTGGTTCAAGCGGGCAAAATGACGAATCGGGAATTTCACGATGCGGTACTGCGAGAAAACTATCTTCCTTTCGAACTGTTGAGAGCCAAGATGCTAGATCTGCCCTTGTCTGCCAAGCAGTTGCCGTCCTGGCGGTTCTACGATCGCTAAAATGTGTGGACGAGCGAGGCTCTTCGCTCGTACGGTTCTTGTGGCGACAAAGGCGAGGGCCTCGCTCAGCTACATGCGTCGCTTACGCGAAGACCAACAAATAGCCGATGGCAAAGATTCCGGCGTCCACCACGGCATGGCTTATCCAGCCAGGAATCAAGTTGCGACATCGGTGATAGATGCTGGCCCAGATCACACCGATACCTTCGGTCCAGAGTTCTGGTCCATTGGGTTTTACCGCATGAAAAAGATTTTTAAATTTTTGCAAAGTGACCACACGTGTCACTCTCAGGGTTCACAATTTCTTAACCCTAGCCGCATCCGCTAGTTAGCGACAGGTAGGGGCTCAAAAAAGCCAAAGCCGGTTTTCCCGCCATTGGCTCCAAAGTCATTCCAGGTAAGCCTTTAAGGACTAGGAGAATTAAAATTTGACATCCACCTAGGAATCGATACACTGCTCGGAAATGACGCAACATGTTGTGCTATCAAACCTGCGGGATACTACCTGTAGTGGTTTTTAGCCGGTATGGTTGCTAGCGAGTGACTTGCCAAACCGACCGGGCATGCCAATTGTTAGTATTGTGTCGGATGCTTTCACTTTGGGTACGAAACCCGGTCGCAACGGAATTTTTCTTGGTTTGGTAGCATGGCAGCTCGATTGGCATCGTGGTTCCTATTGCTGCTTTTCATACATCCTTTTTCCAACGGCAATACATTTTCGAGGGAGTCGAACGAGCGCATGGCAACAGTAGAAATGGGACGCGAGCGTCGTAGCAAGTCACGCACAACACACGAAGCTCGCGGCGGACGCAGTGGGCTTAAAATCGAAAGTAGATTCTGCCCACCCGAGGTAGCAACTCCTTTTGATACCGTTCAATGGGAAACGCGAAGCGCCGCCATCAAGGATGAAAGCGGCAAAGTTCTCTTTGAACAGACCAATTGCCAGGTCCCAGCGGGCTGGAGTCAACTGGCCACCAACGTTGTCGTCAGCAAGTACTTTTACGGCGATCCGACGAATGTTGAGGAACGCGAGTTCTCGGTTCGTCAATTGATCCATCGGGTGACGCGTACGATTGCCGATTGGGGCATCGCAGATGGATACTTCGATACGCCTGAGGATGGCGAAAACTTCTACCGAGACCTGAGCTGGCTTTGTTTGCACCAGCACGGTGCCTTCAATTCGCCAGTTTGGTTCAATGTCGGTCTCTATCAACAATACAACGTGGTTGGAACCAAATGCAATTGGCGATACAACGTAGAAGCAGGTCAAGTCGAACAGCCCGAAAACCCTTACGAGTATCCACAAGGCTCAGCCTGCTTTATTCAGAGCGTGGACGACAACATGGAGGACATCATGCGCCTCGCGACTAGCGAAGCCATGTTGTTCAAGTTCGGCTCAGGTACCGGAACCGATTTGTCGACCATTCGCAGCAGCCGAGAGAAACTCTCGGGCGGTGGCAAGCCGAGCGGCCCGCTTTCGTTCATGCGAGTCTACGACCAAATAGCAGCCGTCGTGAAATCTGGCGGCAAGACTCGACGCGCAGCCAAAATGCAGTCGATCAAAGTTTGGCACCCAGACATCATGGAATTTATTGAGTGCAAATGGAAGGAAGAGCAAAAAGCCCACGCCCTCATTCGAGAAGGCTACGAAGCGAACTTCAATGGTGAAGCCTACTCATCGGTCATGTTCCAAAACGCAAACTTGTCCGTCCGTTTGACGGACGAGTTTATGAACGCGGTTTCCGAAAACAAGATCTGGAAGACGCGCTGGGTCAGTGACAAATGTGATATGGACCCACCGACGTACCAAGCCAAAGACATTCTCAACCGCATGTCGGAATGCGCTTGGCACTGCGGTGACCCTGGCGTTCAGTACGATACGACCATCAACAAATGGCATACGTGCCCCAACAGCGGTCGCATCAACGCAAGCAATCCGTGTTCCGAATACATGTTCCTGGACAACACTGCTTGCAATTTGTCCTCGATCAATTTGATGAAGTACCGCGGGGCGGATGGGGCGTTCGATGCGGACGGTTTCGTCGCAACTTGTCGATTGTTCTTGATCGCTCAAGAAATCCTGGTGGATCACGCAAGTTATCCGACCGATCGCATTGCCCACAACAGCCATCTATTCCGACCGTTGGGATTGGGTTACGCCAACATCGGTTCGCTCATCATGACCAGCGGTGCTGCTTACGATTCGGCAGCGGGACACAGCATGTGCGGTGCGATTACGGCTCTTATGCACGGCGCAGCCAACTTGACCAGTGCTGAGATGGCGGGCGTGGTGGGTACGTTTAGCGAGTACCCAGATAACGCTGAGCCAATGCTGCGAGTCATGCAAATGCACCGGAACGCCGTCGAGCAGATCGATCCAAGCGGCCCAGCCTATTTGAAGAATGCTGCCCGAAACATTTGGGATCGCGTTCTCGAACTCGGCACTCGCAATGGATTCCGAAATGCGCAAGTAACCGTATTGGCTCCGACAGGTACCATCAGCTTCATGATGGATTGCGATACCACTGGAATTGAACCGGATATCGCGTTAGTCAAGTACAAGCAGTTGGCCGGTGGCGGTATGCTCAAGATCTTGAATCGTTCGGTGTCGCTCGGCTTGAAGACGCTTGGCTATTCGCCAGAGCAGATTGTTGCCATCGAAAAGTACATTGGCGAAAAGGATACCATTGAGGGTGCACCACACATCAAAGACGAGCATTTGTGCGTGTTTGACTGTGCCTTCACACCCGCCAACGGTATGCGAAGCATTCGCTGGCAAGCACACGTCGAAATGATGGCTGCGGCCCAACCATTCCTGTCGGGTGCCATCAGCAAGACCGTGAATATGCCCCCCGATAGCACCGTGGCTGATATTGCGGAAGCGTACTTCTGGGGATGGGAGTTGGGGCTAAAAGCCATCGCCATTTACCGCGACGGTTCGAAGCAAAGTCAACCGCTATCGACCAAGAGCGAAGGCCAAAAGGCCGAAGACGCAGCGTCCGCCGTTGAGGCAAAAGTGGTCTACAAGCCTCGTCGTGAACGATTGCCAGATACCCGCAACTCGGTCACACACAAGTTCAGCATCAGTGGACACGAGGGCTACATCAATGTTGGCCTCTATCCAGACGGTCGACCGGGTGAAGTGTTTATCACCATGGCCAAAGAAGGAAGTACGATCGGAGGTTTGATGGATAGCTTTGGTACAGCCACATCCATTTCGCTCCAGTACGGAGTTCCACTGGAAGTGTTGGTCAATAAGTTTATTAATACTCGCTTCGAGCCGATGGGTCACACGACGAACCCGGACATCCGAATTGCCAAGAGCTTGGTGGACTATATCTTCCGATGGCTTGGATTGACCTTCCTAGACAGCTATCGCGAAGAGCAGAAGGCGAAAGCAGAAATGCTGGCTTCCTCCAAAGCCGATTCGGCCAAAGCGGAATCGACCGCTGCTGCCAAGGTGGTAAGCAATTTGACCAAGACTCCAGTCAATGGAAATGGGGCCGAGATTGCGAACAAGAACAACGGTTATACAAGTGCCAAGTTTATCGGTATCGACGATTTAACGAGTCGAACACCGGGGCGTGCAGCCTCGAAGCCTGATACGCGGGATGGTCAGTTCGCTGGCTTCCAGAGCGATGCTCCCACTTGCGATAGCTGTGGATCGATCACGGTTCGCAATGGCAATTGCTACCTGTGTCATAACTGCGGCAACAGTCTCGGTTGCAGTTAATATTTGTTGGGGTTACGTTACGTAGATAAAAACCAAGGTAAACTGCCTTGGTTTTTTCGTGGGCGACGGATCTACGTCAACCACTTCCATTGTGCCGGTCGACTTCATTACAATAGGCAGACGAAACAAACCTACCGCACTTAGATCGAGAAGCCTAAACATGGCCAAACTAGCTTTCGTTGCATTGGCAGCTTTCGGTTGCTGCGTCGGCGTTTCCGAAGCGACCGATACAGCGACTATACCGATTGGCAATATCCATTTCTCCGTCGCCGAAGGCTTGGTGGTCGAACGCGTTGCAGATGAATCGCTGGTCCAATGGCCCATCGCTGCAACGTATCATCCAAACGGCGACTTGCTCATTCTCGAATGCCACTGGATCAAAGAGAACGTTCCAAAGCCAAAGCAACTGGAAGCCAAATCTCACAAGATCGTTCGCTTGTCGGATTCCAACGCTGACGGACAGTACGATAAACGGCTAATCATTGCAGATGCACTTGGTTTCCCAGAGGGCATCATGGTCCTTGGCGAAGATTTGTTAGTTTGTGCCCCTCCCCAAATACTGAAGCTCTCGGACAAAGATCGTGATGGCTTTTTCGAAGCACGGGAAGTCTGGTTTGATGCCGGAACGCTGACGGGTTGTGCCAATGACTTACACGGGCCAATAATAGGACCGGACGGATGGGTTTACTGGACCAAGGGAGCTTTTGCCGAACAAAAGCATGCGCTGATCGATCGGGCAAACCCCGGAAGAGATGCCAGTGCACTGTCGAAAGCCGCACACATCTATCGACGGCATCCCAACGGAGGCCCTATCGAACGCCTCATGACAGGTGGAATGGACAACCCGTCGGATCTTACTTTTTCACCCGAGGGAGAACGGTTCTTTTGCTCCACGTTCATGCACCATCCTGGAAATGGACTGCGAGACGGAATCGGACATGCACCGCGCGGTGGACTATTCGGTAAACAGCATCAAGTCCTCGACGGTCATTGGACGACTGGCCCACTGTTGCAGCCGATTGCAAATCTAGGACCAGCCGCACCGGCTAGCGTAAATTTTTTAACGTCCGATGCGATCACAAAGTCAACCCAATGGTTTTCAACAAACGTGCCAGCCGGCCAACCAAACCACTTCTTGGTAACTTCGCAATTCAACCTCCACAAGATCGGCTTGCATCGACTCATCCCAAAGGGCTCGAGCTTTGAGACAGAATCCCACGACCTACTCTCAGCCGACCGAGTGGACTTTCATCCAGTCGACATTCTGGAGGAGCCCGATGGCAGCTTGCTCGTTTTCGATACCGGAGGCTGGTACGATCTTTGCTGCCCAAGTTCTGGTAGTGATCAAAAGGTCGCGATGGGTGGAGTCTACCGTTTGCGAAGCGCCAGTCTCAACTACACAAAACCCAAGCCACCTCGGACGTCGATCGAACAAGCCATGCAAGTCGCACGCGACAAGGCAATAGATGCCGGTCTGCGCAAAGAGGCCATGTGGCAACTTGCGACTGCCATCACAGCTTCGCCGGACAACCGCGACATGGCAAATCAGATTATTGCGTTGCTCTCCGATCCGGACTCAAGCATACAGCAAACTGCCGCCAACATTGTCGGGTTAAATCGATGGGAAAATGCGACACATGAATTGATCGATGTCCTTAGAAGCGACCATCCCGCCACAGTCCGTTCGGCCATCGAAACTCTGGGCGCGGTGGGAGATTCCCAATGCCTAGCCCCAATCCTGACCGCCATGGTCCGATTTCCGAAAGACCGACTAATCACTCATTCCGGTATCTACGCATTAATGGAAATTGGTGACACCGAAACCCTGATCGCCATCGCCATGAAGTCCACCGATGATACGAAACGTTATGCGACAGTTTATGCATTGAATCAACTCGGAAAAATCCCAAACGCTCTCTTACCGAGTCTCGTCCCAAGTCTCGTTGGCACGAACGATGACTTGCGTACGCTTGCGATCGAATGCCTAACCAAGACAACTCAAGGCACGTCTCTCTGCCTTCCATTCCTCGAGTCCGCATGGGAGAACGAAGATGCGGATCAACTTGCAGCAGGGGCGAAGATCGTTCAAATCGGTAGATCGAATGTGGGGTTGATCGGACGCGTCGGTGAGTGGATGCAAGCCGCTGCCTCGCTCTCCGAGGCGCGTCAGGATTGGCTCCTCGTTTGTTTGCAGCAAGCGTCCGGCGAAAGGATACCTGGCCAGTGGTCTGCTCCGCTCGCGTCCTGGATCCAAGTTGCATCCAATGGCACGCTTATGCGAATTGCGAATTCCCTTCGAAAAGCCAAGTTTTCGGATGAAGATCGAATAGAAATTGCGAGCGCATTGCGAGCGCGAGCCGAAAGGAATTTCCTTGACGCGCCTGAGGTTGCGATGGCAGCGCTCGCCTCCAGCACCAATCTTTCGGAACCACTCAGCAACCCCTGCACTCAACTCATCATTGAACAACTCACTGCGCCAGAGAGCAAATGGGCGAACTTAGCTGACGCGGCCCTTTCAAGGTCACGTCTGAACGTCGAGTCAGCCCATGTATTGTTAGCTGTTTTGGACCAAGTCCCATCGTTGTATTTGCAAACGGCGATAGACGCATTGCTGCGATGCTCCAACGCGGAGATCGATCAGGCCCTAGTTGAAAAATTGCCTTTCGTACCCGCGCTGAAGACACTGGCGGTGGAAAAGGTCATTGCGAGCGTGAACGGGCGACCGGATGAAGTTAAGAAGAAATGGGCGGCTATGATTCAAGCCGCAATTCGACCGCCAGAAAACATAGCAGAAGAATTGGATTCATGGCTCAAGCGTTTGCCCCCAGGTGACGCGAAAAGGGGATATCAAATTTTTAGCAATGCGAAAGCCGCATGCAGTAGTTGCCACCAAATCGGTTATGTGGGCGGAAGACTTGGCCCGGAACTGAGTTCTATTGGTAAGACTCGCACACGGCGAGATCTCGTCGAAGCGATTGTCTACCCGAGCCTACGAATGGCTCAGGGGTTTTATCCCCTGCGTATTCGTACGGTCGACGACGAAGTTTTCAACGGATTGCTTTCGAAACAAACCGATTCGTATATTGAACTGCTCTGCGGCGCGGACAAAATCTGTCGCATTGAAAAGTCCGCGATTGAGGAACAAACCGATAGCAAGCTGTCGGTGATGCCCAGCGGTTTAGACCAACAGATTACGTTAGACGATTTCGCCGACCTGCTCGCGTTTCTAGAATCCAAACGATGATTGCGATGCACCTGTACTTATTGAAGCATTGCGGCCTAACGATCAACATCGACACGGGATGCCAAAATGCTGGACTGTCCGTTTTCGGTCTTCTCCCATAAAACGATCGTGCTTTTATTGCGTTTTGGGTCCGATACGATAACTGCGTCGCGGGCTAACTTCGCAATCGACTGCGGCTCTCCACCCGAGAGTTTCTGAAGCATCAATTCCCCGTCGCGGCGTACGGACCAAACGGCAACTGGGCCTTCGGACGTGGATGCGATCGTAGGTTGTTCACCGATCCCCAGGTACTGTTCGTCGCTTCCGTCTGCATTTGCCACGAGGATATCACGACCACGCCTCCAAATGGTGGAGACCAAACCCGTTGGGGCAATCGAAAGCATGCCACCATCCATTGGACAAGCGTTCAATTTCCAGCTCTCATTTCCAAGCCGTTTGGCACCTGATGAAGTTCCATCTTGCCCTCGAAAGCTCGCTAAAAACATGTCGCGATTGCCAGCCAGCGAGTTCCGAAACAGAACGTGAACCATTCCATCGTGGATGGCGATGGACGGATGACAGCACTCGCACACACTCTTTTCCGGCGAGCGGTAAACAAGTTGATTTGGCGACCAGCTCGCGCCGCCATCGGTTGACTTCGATGCGAAAATCTCAGTCCGTTGATTGCGAAGATCCAACCAAGTGCACCACGCCTCGCCCGATGTGGACGCAGCCATTGCATGCAACCCCTCGCGAGCCGAACTGTCCGAATCGTTGACGTGAACTGGGCCTTGCCAAGTTTGTCCTCCATCAATCGAACGCCAAGCGACGAGGTCACCATCTTTGCCTTTCCCTAACTTGCCGCCAATAGCGGAGACAATCAGAGTCTCGCCTGAAATGGCAATTCTTGGTCCCCGTCGCATTCCGAGCGAGAGATTGGGGACGCGAAAAGCAACCACCGGTTCGCTAAACGATTTCCCCTCATTTATGGAACGACAATAGACGACATCCTCCCCCACGCCAAATACCACATGGACTATTCCGTCGGCTGAAATAGCCGCTTGCGGTTGTTTTGGGGCTGCAACTTTGCTGGACGAAATGACGATCGGTTCGTCGGCCGCTAGATATCCGTTGCCAACCACTTCTAAAAACAAGATCAAAGCGAAAAGTGAGCGAAACATAGGAGAGAGGCACAGGTGGTAGGGGATAGAATTCATTGAACGTAATAAATAATCGTAACATGATTGGGCACCGTGGGTTTACGTTGTGAAGCATTTCAACCACGGATTCCTGAGGTTGAGCGGGAGCTTTTCTCCCCTCAACCTTGTTTTGGCGTCCTACCAAGCTAGTTAGAACCCATCGTACTTCGCTCCCGCTTCGCCCGCCATGGCGGGCGAAGCGGGAGCGAAGTGCGAGAATTCACGGACTGAGCCGCACTCTTAGGACTCCAAAACGTCGTCTGAGGTGGCAAGCTGCGAGCGGACGAAGAAGATGCGGTTGTTGATGGCATCCGATTACTGAAGGGCCGAAGGCTCTCAACATAGGGTGAGGTCCACCGTGCCACGCTAGGAAAATACATCGCGGTCGAGCATGCGGTAGTTGATGGCTTCCTGGACGTGGTGCGGTTGAATCGTGTCTGTTTCCTCCAAATCGGCTATCGTTCGGGCAACTCGCAGGATCTTGTCGTGTGCTCTGGCGGAGAGCCCCATGTCCGTAACCGCGATCCGCATCAGTTCTCTCTCTTGCTTGCCAAGCACGCAAAACTGACGAAGTTGCCGACTGCTCATATGGGCATTGGTAAGCGTGGTCGTATTCTGAAATCTTTTGGCTTGCTCTTTCCTAGCGGTCTCAACCTGGGCTCGGATGTCCGCACTGCTCGTTCCAGGCGGGCCGCCTGTCAACTCGTTGAATGGTACTGCTGGCACTTCGATGTGAATGTCGATGCGATCCAAAAGTGGGCCACTAATGCGACTCATGTAACGTTCGATTTGAGGAGGCGTGCAATTGCAGGAACGACGGGGATCGGTTCGATAGCCGCATGGGCAAGGGTTTAGCGCGGCAATAAGCATGAAGTTGGCGGGAAAGGTTGTGCTCCGCATGGCTCGAGAAATGGTGACGACCCGATCTTCGAGCGGCTGCCTCATAACCTCGAGTGTCTTGCGATTGAACTCCGGGAGTTCGTCCAGAAACAGCACGCCGTTGTTTGCGAGGGAGACTTCGCCCGGTGCAGGTGGGTTTCCGCCACCGACAAGTCCAGCGTCCGAGATCGTATGGTGCGGCGAGCGAAAAGGGCGCTGCACCATGAGCGGCTGGCCAGGTTGTAAGCGACCAAGTGCGGAATAGACTCGCGTGGTCTCGATCGATTCGGTTGCTGAAAGCGTTGGCAGGATCGATGGCAATCGCTTCGCCAACATCGTTTTGCCTGAACCAGGCGGACCCAGCATGATCAGGTTGTGCGCACCGGCAGCCGCGATCGTCAGGGCCCTTTTCGACATCTCTTGGCCTCGAACGTCGCTAAAATCGACGTCGTACTTAGAAAAGGCTTCGTAGATTTCGTTCAATCGCGAGGGAACCGGTTCGATTTGAAGTTTGCCCGATAAAAATGCGACGGCCTCGTTTAGTGAACCGATAGGAATCACGTCGAGCCCCTCAACCACAGCGGCTTCTTGGGCGTTTACGGACGGGACGAGGAGACCTCGAATGCCTGGTTGTTTGGCCGCCGCGAGGGCAATAGAGAGAACGCCTTTGACGTTTCGCATCTGGCCTTCGAGCGACAGTTCTCCAACGGCAGCATACTGCTCTAAGATATCCGATTCCAACTGTCCTGCCCCGACGAGTATCCCAATTGCAATTGGCAAATCAAAACTGGTCGCTTGTTTGGGAAGATCGGCCGGGGCGAGGTTGATAACAACGCGATCATGCGGAAGCAGGAAGCCGCCATTGACCAAGGCTCTTTCGATTCGATGGATACTCTCACGGACAGCCTGCTCAGGCAAACCCACAATAACGGTCTTGGGTAATGGAGCGGGGGACAAATCCACTTCGACATCCACCGGCATGGCATCGATCCCAAGCAACGAATAAGTTTTTAGCTTGGCAAGCATGGGGCGCGAATCCTTGGTTGAATGAACTGCAAGTAGTGGCCTAATGTTATACCAAGCCCAAATCCGTTTTTGGGTATGCAGTGAAAAATCGAATTTGGCTGAAATCCGTCGAAGCGATCAAGTCATCGGTATAAAAGAGGCAGTTTGTGGAATCGAACGGTTGGATTATGGAAGCCGCTCACTTGAGATCGCACGCGATCGATTAGAATTTGGTGAAATCGAAATCCACAAAAATCCTCCTACCAGAAACCAGCCAGATCATGCTTTTTCTTGCGTTGCTGTGCTTTACCGCGATTGGAATCCAAGTCGCGGCAGCCGAGCCGACGAAACCGGTAAAGGTGTTCATCCTCGCCGGACAGTCCAACATGGAGGGCCAAGGGATCATCGCGGCAGATCCAAAACGCAACGGCGGAAAGGGGAGTCTGGAGTATCTTGTCAAGGAACCTAGCACAGCGCCGCGATTCGCTCATGAAGGCCCAAGCCGCCGTCGCCGAGCAGCCGAATTTTAAAGGAAACGTCGCGTTGGTCGGCACGAAAAAATTTTGGCGACCCCAGGAAGACTCGCCGAGCGGTCAAGGTTATCATTGGAATGCAAATGCTGAAACCTATTACCTCATCGGCGAGTCGATGGGCGAAGCAATGAAAAAGTTGCTCGGGCGCGAGCTTCACTAGCGATAAAATCGTTAAGTTAATGGGTTAGTGGCAGGCAGATCGTCGAATTCCGATTAAATGGGAGAAAATGGAATGGCCAAAGAGGAAAGCGCATCCGTAAGCAATGATTCCAAGGCTTATTTGGATGAGGTTAAAAAAGGGAAGTCGCGCAAGTTTGCCATGATTTGCAAAGGGACTGAAGTCATCAGCTTGGTCGTCTATAAAAAAGGTGGCGTCGAGAAAAGAAAGAAGGAGGCCAAAGAATCGGGCAAGGGCCAGTTCTATTTTGGCACCGTCGGCGGCAAAGGGATCGATATCAATTTCATCCTTGCGCGATCCGATGGATTCGAAAGCGCACCGGTGAAGAACACGGTTCTCAAGAATTTTTTGAGCGAAGCTGCAGACTTCAACTGCAAACCCATCTTTGAGATTGTCGACTCCCCACAAGTTGTCCTCGACGAAGAGGATCCGCTAGTTGCCAGATTCTTAAAGTCTAGAGAGTTAGCTCATGCGACCTGCGATAGGCTTCCCGATCGAGCAGCCGAAATCAATGCCCTCTGCCTCGAAACTGGTCGCTTGTTGGACCAAGATCAACCTGACGAGGCGACCGTCAAAATTACGTTGCTGGAATCGCTGCTGGAGGAACTGAAAGGAACAGGCAGTCCCCAATCGCCGAGTCCAATCACACCGACAGAATCATCGTCGACAGCCACGCAGCCTGCCGCATCAACTGCTCAGGCACCCCCTTCCACTGCGAGTCCTGAAAACGCTGCCATCAAACTGGCTGAATCACTCAAGAAACTCAAGCCCACCATGGATAGCGTTATCAACTCGGAGCCCAATCGAAAGGGGGAGTTGCAAGCGAAAATGGGTGAGATAGTCGGCGAGATCAAATCCAAAGCGTTCGACCAAGCCAGTCAACACATAGCCGAGTTTGCTGCGTTTCTCCAAACGCTGATAGCTCAGCAGACGCCTTCAACGGAAAACGAGACCGACGACCGGATGAAGGAATTTGTTCGAAGGCGCGATGACTTGGAGCCTCGACTATTAGAAGCTCAAAAAATGGATCGCGAGAAAGCTACCAAGCTTGGAGCTGTTTGGGATTTCGCAGTCAGCCAAGCCGAGGCGAGGAATTTTGACACAGCCATGAAAGGGCTAGATCGATTGGCCACCGCCATCGACGGAGTCCTTTCGGCGTCGCGGACTCAAGGAAATGTTCCCACTGCCGGCCAGGGCGTGGTGACTGCGGCGGTGACCCGGCTTGAGCTGCAACAGGTTCGATTGTCGGCAATCCAAGGGGTGAATCAGTTGGAAAAAGCACTTCGTGAGACCAATGATGCAATTGCTCTCCATGTCGCGGAAATCGTCGGTCAGTTGGCTCGCAATTTACCGACCGAACTCGACGCGATCTTGGAACGGTTCGATCAAGCGGTCAAGCTGCAAGATACCGCCAGCATTTTAGCCCTCAAGGGTGAGATACGGGCGTCGGCCAAGGCTTGGTTGCAATTCATGGAACAAAACGCGTCCCATATTGCCGGCTGCGAATCGAATCCATGGAATATCCCGGTGCGAATTGTTCAGCCGATCCGAAATTCGTTGTCAGCCATCCTCAAGGTTGCCGCATGAGTCAGGTCATTAAACGCACCTGACCAGTAGAACCACTTACGAATCCCGTTGAACTGGAGTAAACGCAATGTCGAATGATCTTTCTTCGGGTACTAAAACGCCCGTGGGTTTTATGTCCTGGGCATCTCAGTACTTTCAAGAAGCGGTCACCAAAGTTCAAACCACCGTCGAGAATTATACGACGGCTAAAGATACGTATCTGCTTGAACTGGTGAAGGCAGAGTCCCGAGTCAATACCTTACGAGGAAAGCCAGGGATCGATGTTCGGTTTGGCGAAATCGAAGCCAAGCTCAACGCAGCCAAGGTAGCGGGCGGCAATAGCGAGTATATTGAGGCAAATCAGCATCTCGTTCAAGTATTAACGCTCCATCCCGATGCCGACCAACAGTCGACGGATTACGTGTGGAATCAGGCCAATCAATCCAATGTTGCAGATCGAGTGAGCGATCTTCGTGGGCACGCTGGCAATCGATCCATTACGGTTTGGTTTGGGGCGATCGAGACGAGCTTCAATGAAGCCGAAGCAGCTACCCTCTTGCTCGATCACACGCTTGCGCGCGCCAAAATTTGGCAGAGTTGGAGCCTCCACCGAGATAGTTCTAACACGGACTTGGCATGGGAGATGGCAGAAGCTTGCGAAAATTACGATTTCGAACTGCCAAATGTTGAGAATCGTCTCAATGACCTCAATACGCACGTCGGCACGAAAGCCATTGCGATCGAACGGAGCGAAATCGAAGCTAAGCTAAATGAGGCAAAGGCCAAAGCCACAACGAACGAATTCGTCGATGCCGATTCTCTACTCATGGAAGCTTACCAACTTCACGATCCGGAAGCGGAGGATCTGGCTGACAAGTGCAAGAGCTATTTCGACAAGAAAACCGATTGGGATGTTTACATCTCGAATTTAGAAGCGGAACCGCAGGCAATCGTCATCGCGGATGAGATCGCCAAACTAAAAGACGATCTTTTGGGAATCAACGCGCGCGCAGAAGCTAAGCAATGGAAAGTCCTGGATGGCATGCTCGGTTCAATGGGCAACCGTTGGGTTGCTGCGGACAATCTCCGTCAGAAGTGTGTTGACTACCATGCGGATCTTCTAGTCAAGGAAGCGAAAGTTGAAACTCTCAAGAACCACATCAGCGCCCACAAACGAGCTGATTCAATCGCTGCCGAAATGGTATTGCTGAACGGTTCCGTCACCAAGGCCAAAGACCACGCAGACATCGCGAAACGAGAATACGACGAAGCCATCCAAGCCATGGTGGATATCCCGAAAAATTGCGACGCTGCAAAGCTGATCGCGGATGCATGTGAAGCCTACGAAACCAAGGTGCTTACCGCCACCGAAAAACACAACGCTGCCAAGCTTTTGCCAGGGATCGAAAAGGAGATTGAAGCTTTGAATGGAAAGTTGGTGCGGGCGGCGACGCTTGCGACTAACGATAGTCGAAAGTTTACCGAAGCCGAGATCTTGCTGGATGAAGTGATCGCAGGCTGCGTCACCGCAACCGCCTTGTCCGGAGAACTCAGTACATTCGGTACCGCCACCGGCGAAGCGCTTAAACTGAGTTCGATCAAGGATGCCAGCGCCGAACTGAAGAAGCAGGTAGAAGCGGTTCGTGCATTACTTCCGCAGATCGTTGGACTTCCATCGCACGAAAAAATCCAAAAACAACTGGGCGAAATCGATGTGTTGATCGACGCCGTTCCGGCGGACTCCACCGAAAAACCAGACGTTGCCCTAAAAACTCCTTCCGAGCAATGCGATGCCGCCAATCTAGCCATTCGGCGGATCATCGATCTAGGCTATGCCGAAGCCAGAAAAGAAGCCGCGGGCAAGATTACTCCATTGGAAGCTCGTTGCAAAGATACGCCGCTCGGGCCTAAGGCGGCTGAGATCAAGACGGTTACTCTGGCGGCCTCGGACTTGCATGCCACGACCGAAGACTATACGGCTGCCATGGAGCTATTGGCCAAAGTCACTACGGAATGCGAAGCGTTGACCCTGATTGCCGACAAGATGGACAAGTACACGACCGACCAGCCAGGGCTTGAAACCAAGGTCGATGATCTCGAACCCAAGCGGCCGCAAATCGGAACCGAAATCGATGACTTAAAGAAGCTGTTGACCGAGGCAAAAGATAAAGCAAATCTTGGAGACTATGCAGCGGCTGTCGCCAAATTAGAAGAGGTTCAAACAGGCCTGTCGCTGGCTTCTAAATTGGTCGACGTACGCGAAAAGATCGCTACGCCACCTACCAACGACACGGAGTTTGAAGCGCTAAAAACGAGCTGTATCAATCTAATGGCGCAGCCGGGAGGACCCGACAAAGTCGATGCGATTGTAGCAGCCTTACCAGCCAAGTCCCAGCGGTATGTGATGATGGCATTGATGATGGCTCGCTTTGACCTCAAAGAATTCAAGCAGTTCAAGACCGACAAGATTTGGAAGTGCCATTGGGACGCGTGTGACGGTCGAAACTACGAAGGCGATACGAAGTGCAAAAAGTGCAATAAGACGCGTCAGTTTTGGACATGTGGTCACTCCCCTTGCAAAAACAAGAATCAATGGGTGACGAGCTGTGAGGCCTGCAGTCTTGACGACTCAGGCTGCACCAATGGCGCGGCCAAGGTCGAATCGAGCTACAACACGGATAATTTGGTAGCCGACGATTACACCAAGGGGAATAAATCGATCAAGAGACTTTACGAAGTCTTCAAAATGGTCCCGGAATCGCAAACAAAAGAAAACGACAAACTTCAGAAGATCATTCGTTACAAAGAAAACACCGGTGGTGCCGCTTATGGTGGCGATACGATTTTCATGAACTGCGGAAAAGCCGGTGAAGATGGATCGATCGATTATGCAGAACAACTTCTGCCTGGTTCCGAAAAGAATAAGAAATACTTTCCTGCTCCCGATCCTTCTGCGCCAGACGGCGATGCACGGAAAGATGTCTACCAAATGGATCCGAAGTGCCAACCTAAGCCTGGAACTGTGGATCCGGGAAAAAAGAAACCTTACTTCGATTTTGCGGCCCTTCACGAAATTGGCCATGCTGTCGATGACAAGAAGAAGTTCATGGCCAAGAATGGAAGTAAGGACGAATATGGTGGCTGGATCAGCTACGGTCGTGATGTTACCAGGATCGCTAAAGTCGCCAACGATCATTTCAAGTTCAACCAAGCGTACCTTGAGGAAAGACTATCAGGAAACACCCCTGATCTTCCGGACCTCCTAGTCGATTCACGCACACTGACCGATCAGCAATGGCTGGATCTGCAGGCCAAAGTAAACGATTGGTGCGATGGAATCAAAGTGAGCAAGAATTTGTGGTGGGATGGATCGAACTCAGCTCGGCTCTCCATCGGTGGTCGCGTTTACCAGGAAGCTTATGCTGGCACTTGGGTCAGCTACAAACTTTCGGCTCGCAACCAAGGCATCCATGGTTATCAATTTAGAGCACCCGGCGAATGGTTCGCCGAAATCTATGCGGCGTATCACAGCAAGATTCTTAAGGACGAGCATCCTTCCGCTTCTTGGCTCAGTAAACTTTAAATCTCGAAGGAACGTCCATGTCACTTTTTCATCCGATCACTATCAATTGTCCACAATGTCGTGAACCGAATGAGTTTCAAGCCAACGCGAGCGTCAACGCCGATCGGCGACCCGATTTGCGTCAAGCGATTCTCGATGGTTCTTTTCAACGTCAAGCCTGCACCAAGTGTAGCACGAGCTTCCGGCTAGATCCCGAATTGAATTATCTCGACGTCGGCCGAAATCAATGGCTAGCGGTATTTCCAGTATCGCGATTGGGCGATTGGGAATCGTTAGAAAAACATGCCCAAGAAATGTTCGATGTGGCCTATGGCTCGCAAGCATCCGCCACGGCTCGCGAAATTGGTGAGGACCTGAAACCGCAACTGGTCTTCGGGTGGGCAGCACTTCGCGAGAAGCTGATTTGCGACCAGAATCTGCTCGACGATGTCAGTTTGGAATTGGTCAAGATCACCATCATGCGAAACATGCCGGACGTGCCGCTTTCCGACCAAACCGAACTGCGATTGATCGATGTCAAAGATGGGCACTTGGCGATGGCTTGGATCATGGCCCTGACCGAACGCCTTGTCGAGCGAATGGGCATACCTATGGACCTATATCAAGAGATCCATGCGGATACCGAATCTTGGAAGCCCTTGCGCGATCAGTTGTCCAGCGGCATCTTTGTCGATGTTCAACGCTTGCTGATTGGAGCAGCCTAAGCGGATCGGCTAGCGAAAAGCATCACCGTTTTAGCATTAAGAATCGGTTGGTCCGACCTCCAGCGCCACCAAGACGCGGGTGAGTTGAACTTCAAGCGTGGCGAGCATTTGCGGAGCTCCTTCGAACGACTCACTTCGGCCGAGGTTTTCGAGGGCCGACGCAGCTTCCGCGAGTGGTGCTGCTCCGAAATAGTTGACGGTGCTTTTCAGTGTGTGGGCGGCGCGACAAAGCAATTTGGAGTCGCGGGTCTCGATCCCGCGTCGAATGTCGGCCACTAGCGTCGGAGCTTCCTTCTTTACCAAGTCTGAGAACTCGCGGAGCACGTCTCCACTACGTCCAAGAAGCTCTTTCGCCACCGTCCAATCGACCGCCAACTGAACAATACCATCCGTGTGGGACTGCGATGCTTCCGATACGTGGGCCTCGAGCGGAGCCTCGCCCACCAACTGTTCTGCTGAGGCTGGTAGGCACAGCGCGGGGAATTGCTCGATCGCGCGATACATCTCAGCCGGGGCGATCGGTTTGGAGACGTAGTCGTCCATGCCAGCAGCGAGACAACGTTCGCGGTCCCCTTTGAGGGCCTCTGCGGTCATGGCCACGATTGGGATGTGACCGCCGGTTTGATGCTCGCGATTGCGAATCGCGGCCGTGGCTTCATAGCCGTCCATGACGGGCATTTGCATGTCCATGAGCACCACATCGAACTCCTGATCGGCGAGCGTATTGAACGCCACTTGTCCGTTCTCTGCTACGACCGCATGATGCCCGCGCGACCGGAGTAGTCCCAGAGCCACGCGGCGATTGATCTCGTTATCTTCGACCAATAGCACGCGACGCGGATGAGCTTGCAAGCGTGGCGTCGTGCTCGGCGGTTGCAGTGGCTTCGCGTTTGCGTATCGACCGAATTGACGCAGGACTTCGTTGAGCAACTCGGAGGCAATGACCGGTTTGGTCAGGAAGCGACCAATGCCGTACTTCTGACCAAGGTCCACATCGACTGGTGTTGAGCCTGACGAGATCATGATAATTGGGCACTGGCCAGGATTGCCTCGCAGGCTCTCGGCAAAATGGATTCCATCTTCGTCAGGCATGTGGTGGTCAAGCAAGATGAGGCGAATGGGACGGTGAGACGCGTCCGCCTTTTGCATAGCTTGTCGCGCGGCTGCGGCGGAGTCGGCCAGTACCGGCTGCATGTGCCAGTGTTGTAGCATCTCGCTGAGGATTCGACGATTCGTGAAATTATCGTCAACCACCAGGACCGGCAGATCGAGCAGCGAGTCGAGTTCGGCTGGCTCGTGCTGATGCTGATCGGCGGAGATCCCGAATTCGGCGGTGAAATGAAATGTCGAGCCGCGGCCGGGTTCGCTTTCCACCCACAATCGACCTCCCATCATTTCCGCAAGTTGCCGCGAAATCGTAAGTCCTAGCCCCGTGCCGCCGAATCGACGCGTGGTCGAGGATTCGGCCTGCTCGAACGGTCGAAAAATCTGGTCCAATTTCTCGGAAGGAATGCCGATGCCCGTGTCGCTGACGGAAAGATGCAGTTTGACTTGTTCGGTCGTAATCGACTCGGCGTTGACGTTCACGAAGATTTCGCCCGCTTCGGTGAACTTCACCGCGTTGCCGAGTAGATTGACTAGCACTTGCTGCAAGCGGCCCGAGTCGCCGCGCAGGTGCTCGGGGATTTCTGGGGCGACGCGGCAGGCTATCTCCAGGCCTTTTTCGGCCGCTCGCATGGCCAGCATTTGCGAAGCGCGGGCTACGCATTCCGATACCCGAAAGTCCACACACTCCAACTCCAGCTTGCCCGCTTCGATCTTGGAAAAGTCAAGGATATCGTTCAAAAGTCGCATTAGAATGTGAGCGGACTCATCCACCGTCGCTAGGTAGTCTCGCTGATGGGATCGCAACTCGGTCTGTGCCAACAACTGGGTCATTCCGATGATACCGTTCATGGGAGTGCGGATTTCGTGGCTCATGTTGGCCAGGAATGAACTCTTCGCTCGGCTGGCAGCTTCGGCCGCCTCTTTGGCTTGCCGCATCACTTCCATCGTCTTCTTCTGGTCCGTAATGTCCATCACTCCGCAAATGACGACTTGTCCCTCGGCGGTCTCCACCGGGCTGAGTCCGATCTTGACCGGGAACTCGGAGCCGTCTTTGCGGAGGCCGAGTAGCTCGAGTTCAGCTCCCATCGCTCTTTGAATCGGAGCTCGAAAGAACTCATTGCGGTGCGCAGCATGCAACGCCCGAAATCGCTCCGGAACAAGCAGCTCGACCTGTTGTCCGATCAATTCTTCCTGGGTGTAGCCGAACAGCGTTAAGCCGCGTGAATTGGCCATCAGGATGCGACCGTCTTGGTGTACCATCAGCAACGCGGCGGGCGATGCCTCGACCGCCAAACGGAAGCGTTCACGCAATTGATGCTCCTCCGTCATGTCGGTGATGGAACCGGCCATGCGCTGCGCTTGATCGGCGTTATTCCAGACTGCCTGACCGCGGGCACGAAACCAACGGTACTCGCCTGACTTCGTCAACAATCGATACTCCACGTCATACGGCTTGTGATGCGTTACATGCGCGTCGACTTCGCGTAAAACCCAGTCGTGATCGTCTGGATGCAGCCGCGATTCAAAGGATGCAAAGACGTTGGGAAACTCCTCATCTGAGTAACCAACCAGCTCTTTCATGCGTGGCGAATAGAACACGTCGTTGGTGAGGATGTTCCAATCCCAAATCCCATCCGTTGAGCCGAGCACCGCCAATTCGAAGCGTTCCTCGGACGCACGCAATTTGGCTGTTCGCTCTTCGACAGTGCGGTCCAGTGTGTTGTTGGTTTCGAGCAGCCGCCGATTGACTTGACGAAGTTCCCGTTCGGCATTACGAAACGTTCTCAATCCATAAGATAGCGCTGCAATATAAGCCGTCAAACGAAGCATGTGCCACCACCACCAACCGCCATCCCACAAGACGGAATACCCAAACAGCACTCCGGCTGCGCCGAACAAGGTGGACTGCACGCCGAAGATCCAATCCTCGGTATCTCCTACAGTAAAGTAGCGTTGCGAAAAGAATGAGGCGGCAGCCAGAAAGCCAATTCCGCCAAGCATGTTGAATGCGAGCGCGACATTGGAAAATGCCCCTCCGGGAGTTTTCAAGACAGGCAAGATGCCGGGAGCCAAGATCGACACCACACCAACCAAAATGGACAGTATGGTGACAACTATCGGAAAACGAAGCCCACTGAAAACCGGCATCTTGCGATGGGAGACCCATAGTAACCCAAAGAACACGCCGCCGACGAAAGTCGCCATGCTGCGAAACCAAAGGAAGTGATTGCCCGGAATCGACGCGGCGTGAAACAGGTCAAACACACCCATGCTCAAAAACCCAGCCGCCATCCACGGGTAGTGGTTCGCGTCCCCCTTATGGCCCATTTCCGTCAGCAGAATGCCAGCGATAGCCAGCGCGATCAAGCCTCCCACGCCCTCGACCAGCGCGTGCAACGGCAGATGCGTCAACCGAAAATCCGGGAACATCAAACCCGCGATCGCTGCTCCCAGGACCGGAACGACCAAAGACAGTAGTCCGCCGAGAACGGACCACACGACAAAGTTTCTGGGCCTAGCCATATCCCCCTCCCGCCTTCAAGCCAATTGGCTCCCCTGTAGAATCGGAGGCCGACGACTCAAAATCGACGCATTACCTCCTATCTATGGAACAGCAACTGCAGTATATCAAACTCCGGCCTCGGGCACGAAGCCCCGTCCGAAGCCAATAACGATTGTCGCCGTTCGCTCCGCGAACGTGCGCTTCGTAATCGTAGCTGAGCGAGGCCCTCTCGGTTTTGGCCGTCTAACGGAGCTTTGGTTGCGTTTCGTCGCTTTCAAGAACCCCACGAGCGAAGGGCCTCGCTCGTCCACACCATTAATTTGTTTCCGTGAACTACATCCAACCACGCATTGCAATTAAAATGACGAAGCAGAACGACCCTAGCATGACACTTTAAATGGAATCAATCGCATGTTGGAACGACCTCCTGTCTGTTGGATCACGCTCATCCTTTGGATGTTACTCACCTGCAACGCCTTGTCGATTGCTCAGTCCGACCCGCCACTGGGGCTTTCGATAGAAGGTTATCCGGATCGTCAAAGCGTTGCTCCTGGACAAGAATTGGCCTTGCACACCTCTACCACAGCCGCCGAATATAGTATCGAAATTGCAAGGCTTGGTGCCGAACGAAAAGTCGTCTTCCAGAAGTCAAAGATTTCTGGCGGCGGTTCCCATCCAATCCCGGAGAATGCCAGCTCGCATGGTTGCAATTGGCCAATCAGTTTCCGAATGCCTGTACCAGTCGATTGGCCCACAGGCTATTACCAAGTCCTATTCCGAGTGGCGGATAACGGTGGGAAGTACGTCGTGCGCAACCGTAGGACAGCGGAAGCGGAAACATTCTTCGTTGTGCGTTCGGCGGAACCCGGAAAAGCCACGAAGATCCTTTTGCAACTTGCAACGAACACCTACAACGCTTACACCAATTGGGGTGGCGGCAGCCTGTATGCTTACCACGGACGGGCAAACCTGCAAGGCAATCGCGTCTCATTTCAGCGTCCCCAATTTAGCCAGTATTCCAATTGGGAATACCCTATGGTTCAGTGGGCCGAAAAGAGCGGCTTCCAACTTGACTTCGCCACCAATCTCGATCTAGAACAGCGTCCCGAATTGCTGCGCAACTACCATTTGATACTCAGCGTAGGACATGATGAATACTGGTCCGCAGGCATGCGAGATCAACTCGAGAAGTATATTGGCGACGGAGGAAACGTGGCTTTCTTTAGCGGTAACACTTGCTGTTGGCAGGTACGGCCCGAGGATAACGGGCAATCCCTAACATGCTGGAAACAAGCGTTCAACTCCGACCCTGTTTTCAAAACCGACGATCACCGTACTCTCAGCACGCTTTGGAGCCACCACCTCGTGAAACGCCCTGAAAATCAGTTGACGGGCGTTGGCTTTTTGTTCGGAGGCTACCACCTCAGTCACGGCCAGTTTATGGACGGCAAAGGGGCGTTCACCGTCCATCGCCCAAATCATTGGATCTTTGAGGGAACTGACATGAAACAGGACGCTGAGTTCGGCGCCAAGCACACGATCGTTGGTTACGAGTGCGATGGCTGCGAACTCGAATGGAAAGGTGGTCTCCCCTTCCCGACACATCGCGATGGCACTCCCGAGAGCTTCGAGGTTCTAGCGACGTGCCCAACTCGTTGGGAAGCTGACGATTGCGAGTGGTACGATCGCTGGCAACGGGGCCGCACTGGGGCTGCTTGCTTGGGCCTGTACACCCGAGGCGGTACGGTCTTTACCTGTGGTTCGACCGACTGGGCTCACGGACTGCGAGGCGGAGATCCGGTGACAGAACGCATTACGAAAAATATATTTGACAAGCTTTCTCGGTGAATATGCATTGGTCATGCCGTCGGCTTTACGCCGAGGGTGTTGACCATCTGTTCTAGAGTTATGGTAAACATCCCCCGAGTAAACTCGGGGGCATTGCTACGCGATAATCTTGTCGATGACGTTGCCGGCAACGTCCGTCAATCGAAAATTTCTGCCTGCATAGCGATATGTTAACTGCTCGTGGTCCAGTCCGAGCAGGTGCAAGATCGTTGCATGCCAATCGTGAACGTGGCACTTGTCCTCGACAGCTTGATAGCCATGTTCGTCCGTCGAACCGTAACTGAATCCGCCTTTAACACCACCGCCCGCCATCCAGGTTGTGTAGCCCTTGTGATTGTGGTCACGCCCGTCACCGTTGGGTGCGTCGGGTGATCGACCAAATTCCCCACCCCAAATCACAAGCGTGTCCCTGAGCAACCCGCGTTGCTGAAGGTCTTTCAACAAGCCTGCAATCGGCTTGTCGATCTCACGGCATTTGTTGGGCAACTCGGTCTTGAGACGTTGGTGATGATCCCAGTTACCATGCGTTACTTCGACAAAGCGAACGCCCGATTCGACAAAGCGACGCGCCATTAAGCATTGACGGCCGAAGTCGTTTGTGTCCTCTTCGTTGATGCCATACATGGCCATGGTCTTTTCCGATTCCTTCGATAGGTCCATGAGATCCGGCAAAACATCTTGCATTCGGAATGCCAATTCATACGACTCGATCACCCCCTCGACGTCGGGCTGTTGAACATCCCGTTCGAGTTTTTGGCGATTGAGGCTTTGAATGAGGTTGATTTGATTGCGTTGCGATTGCTTGGACTGACGTGGATTCGAGATGTCAGGAATCTGTGGTCCGCTGTTCGCTGCACCGCGCATGGCTTGTCCAGGCCCTCTGCCTTGCGGTCGACCAACCTTGGTGCCCTGATAAATCGCGGGCAAAAACGAGCTGCCGAAATTCTGAGCCGAAGCGGCCGGTGGATTGAGAGCAATGAACCCGGGCATACTGTCATTTTCAGTCCCAAGGCCATACAGCGTCCAAGCGCCTAACGAAGGACGAATGAACTGAGCGTTGCCGGTATGCATTTGCGTCATGGCGCGTGGATGAGTCGGTTGGTCGCAATGCATCGAACGGATCAACGCCAGTTCGTCCGCGTGTTTGCCCAACTCAGGAAAGAGCTCTGAAATCCATAGGCCGCTCTTGCCCTGTTGGCGAAACTTCCACGGCGAAGGCATCAATTTGCTGCCACCGTATTTGCCACCCTTGCCCGCATCGGTGGCCAGTTGAGGCTTGTAGTCAAAGGTATCAACGTGCGACGGTCCGCCTTGCATGCACAGAAAGATCACGCGTTTGGCTGAGGCCTTGAAATGCGGCGGCTTGGGGGCAAGCGGATTCAAGCCGGACTCTTGGTCGGCAACGGCGGTGCTGAGTCCTGCGAAAGCCAAATAGCCAAATCCAGCCGATGCGGTTTGCAAAAGCTCACGCCGAGAAACGATGGGGGTATCAAAATGCATGATGGGTCCTTAGTTGATCAAACGGAACTCTGCTGCGCACAAGAGCGCCTGGCAGAATTGACTCAAGGCTTGGAAATCGCGTTGTTCGGCAGCAGGGCCTGCCTTTCTGTCATCATCTACTTTCCGGAAAAAATCAGATGCAGCGCGAAGCTCTTTCTGCGATGCCGGTCGGCCATAAACCATGGTAAACGCTTTTGAAATACGTTCGTTCTGGTTGCTGGACATTCGAACCAATTGCCGAGCAAGTGCATCGCTTTGTTCTAAAACGAAGGGGTTGTTGAGCAAGAACAATGCCTGGTCCGCCGTGTTGGATGTTTCGCGACTTCCGACCACGAGACTTGGTTCGGCAAAGTCAAAAACGTCTAACGCTCGAGGCAATGAGTTGCGAGGGATGGGCAGATAGACACTTCTCGCATAGTTAGGGGCCTCGAATGGATTGACGTTGGGATTGCGACCGCCAGCACGAATTGCATTCATCATTGGAGGACGGCCTGGAGTTTTCTCCGAGTCGCTGCCTGTCGCCATTGCGAGAGCAGCGGGCGGGACCATGGCGGGACCGTTCGGTCCAATGAGGGTTGTCCCAAAAGAAGCGATCAGCGATGCCTTGGGGCGGCTTAAATCGATTTGACCACTGATGGCCAAGATTGCATCGCGAAGTGCTTCGGCATCCAATCGCCGAACATTCGCTCTTGCAATGTACTTGTTCTCAGGGTCGACCTCAAAACGTGTCTTATCGAAAGCAGACGAGAGTCGGTAGACTCGCGACGTTACAATCGATCGAACCATGTGTTTTACAGACCATCCGTTATCCATAAAATCAACTGCCAAAAAGTCGAGCAAGGCTGGATTCGATGGGGCTGGTCCAGATGCACCGAAATTCTCTGGTTCGTTCACAATGGCGTTGCCCATGAGATGTTGCCAAACACGATTGACCATCACGCGAGCAGTCAGCGGATTGTCGCGCGTCGTCAGCCATTCCGCAAACTCGCGTCGGCCCGAAGTATTCGCTGGAAGTCTGTTTTGCTCCTTGCAGAGCACTTGAACTAGGCCCCGTTTGACTTCTTGTGCTGGCTGGTCGATTTCGCCACGTACCAACAGTTTTGCATCGCGTGGTTTGTCGGCCGCTTGAACACCCATGCACAGCGTCATCGGCTTGCCGTCACTATCCACGGTATTGATGCGACTGCTAATTTGTGCAATAACCTGATCGAGGATTGCGACACTTAAAAGGTTCGAACGAGGAACCGTTCCATCTTTCCCTTTTTCTGGTTGCCTTTGCGCTCGTCGAGCCTCGGCGTATTCCTTTTCTCGCTCTTCCAATTGTTTCTTGAGGCCGGCGAGTTCATCCTTCGACATGGGCTTATCGTTCGGATTTGGATCGTCCAGCGGCAGGATAATGAGATTGCTTTCCTGGCGACTGCGTTGGCTTCGCATGCCGCCGAACATCGTTTCTGTGCTTTGGAATATGCCTGCTAAGGCATAATAGTCGGTTTGTGGTATCGGATCGAACTTGTGATCGTGGCAACGGGCGCAGGCCACCGAAACGCCGAGAATCACGCGAGTTGTCGTATCGATCTGCTCATCGATAAGGTCGGCTTGAAACTGACGCGGGTTTCTTTCGATGAGAGTCTTGGGACCGATGGCCAGGAATCCGGTCGCGATCAACTGTTCCGCGAATTTTTTGTCATCCTTGGTGGGGATCAAGTCGCCTGCGATCTGTTCGCGGACAAATTGGTCATAAGGTTTGTCATTGTTGAAGGCGTCAATGACATAGTTTCGGTAGCGCCAGGCATTTGGAAAAGTCATGTCGACTTCTTTGCCACTGGATTCTGCGTAGCGAGCGATGTCGAGCCAATAGCGCCCCCAGCGTTCGCCGAACTGTGGTCGCTTTAGGAGTGCATCGACTGTTTGCGATAGAGCCGATTCCGGATTGCTTTTCCAGTTTGCAACAAAGGTCTCGAGCTCTTTGATGGTTGGTGGCAAACCGATCAAATCAAAATAGAGGCGGCGAACAAGCGTGGCGGGCTGGGCATCTTCGGCTGGTTCTAAGCCGTGTTCGTCCCAAGCCTGCGCGACATGGCGATCGATGTCGGAGACCGCCCAACTGGCATGTTGAGATGCTTTGGGCTGCGTTTTTACCGGGGCTTTGAAGGACCAAAACTCCTTTCCCTGAGCGATGTCTTCTGGCGTCACCTTGGGGTGAACAACGACTCCGGAACTGACGCGGGGATCGGGTGCACCCATTAAAATCCATTTGCGAAAGTCTTCGATCACCGCTCGGGGCAGTGGCGTCTTGGGTGGCATCTTAAAGTCTTGGTAGTTGATGGCACTCCAAAGAATGCTCTCGTCGAGGCTACCGGGCACGATGGCCGGTCCCGATTCGCCCCCTGCCAGCATTGCATCTCTGTTCTCGAGAGATAGGCCGCCGCGAATCCCTTGTTCATCAGCGGAGTGGCATCGGTAGCAGTGCTCGACCAAGACAGGTCGAATCTTGGATTCAAAAAACTGCACGCTCTCGGTCGAGAGCGGTTTTTCCTCTTGGCCAAGCGCGACATCGTGAGACCCAGCGAGCAATGCCGAAACAAAAAATGCAATCGTTGTGAAATCGGTTTTAGAAGTCATACCATTGCTCAGGTGAAAATGAGGAAAAAAGATTGTCGCCTTTCGCTCCGCGAAAGTGCGCTTCGTTAACGCACTTTTGCAGAGCAAAAGGCGACAATGTTTTGCGCGGCCCGAATAAAATCACAGCCTCTCCGCGAAAGTGCGTTTCGTAGCGGCTTATCTCCGAGACGTTGAGTTGTCCGCATCGGAGATGCGAACCTATATCAATCGATAGGTCGCTTGGGTTTCACACCGCCGCTGGTGTTGCCATCTTTGCCTGGACGCTTACCACCTGCATCTTCCATTCGAGCGGTCATCGCCGCGAACTCCGATTTCGTGATCGCTCCATCGCCGTCTTTGTCGATCATTTTCAATCGGTCTCGCATACGTTCGGGAATTTCGTCGCCTGTTAGTTTGCCATCTTTATTGGCGTCGCTCCTCTCGAACATCTGACCCATCATGGCACCATTGAATTGCCCATTCCCACCTGCCCCTGCGAATCCGCCAGGCATCGTGCTCGGGTCTGGCCGCATTTCTTCGACACTAATGATTCCATCCCCGTTTTTGTCGAGTTGAATCAACGCTTTCGAAGCGTTGGCTATTTCGCTCGTGGAGAGGGTTCCATCTTTGTCGGTATCCAGAATCTTCATCAGTGGATGCATTTGAAGCATTCCCATTGGTCCGCCGGGAAACCCGCCCGCTTCAGGCCCAGGGCCGGGACGTTGCATATTCGGTCGTCGCCCGCCCGCCTTCTCCTTGCCTTCCTCTTGGGCAGAAGCCATGATTGGAAAAGCCACGGCAAAGAGTGTTGCCAGCATTTTCATTTTGAATTTCATTGGTAAATTCCTTATCCCGAGTGGGTTGTTGGCGGTGACGAAAGGGCTGAATTCGGACTGCATTTTCGTCCGATAGTGTTGTACCGACGCTACGTGATAACAATCCACATTCCTTTTTCATTTTTTTCTAAACCCAGCCGTAGCTGCATTCTTGCCACATTTTAACGAGAAAAGGTTGTTGGATGGACAATTCGCACGAGCAATCGAACATCGACGAACGAGCCATTTTGGCTCAGGGCGGTCAAAAAGCCTTGGCCGATCTGCTGGCTATTCATCAAGAAAAGCTCGAACGCATTGTCGCCTTTCGGCTTGCCCCGATTCTTCGTAGCCGCGTCGACCCCGCGGATGTACTTCAAGAAGCCTATTTCGAAATTTCGCGACGGATCCACGAATTCATCGACGGATCACCGGTTTCGTTTTTTGTCTGGATCCGACAAAAGACCATCCAGACGCTGATCGACCTTCATCGCAGCCACACGCGTGAAAAACGGGACGCGTATCGCGATATGCCATTGGCTTCCGCCCCGTATGGCCACACAACGAGTATCTCGATCGCACGCTTTTTGCTTGACGACATCACCTCGCCCAGCCAAGCTGCCGTTCGCGAGGAAGAAATCCAACAATTTCAGTCGGCGTTGGAGTCCATGAACGAAACGGACCGCGAAGTCATTGCCATGCGACACTTCGAGTACTTAAACAATCAACAGGTGGCCGAAGTACTTGGAATCTCCCCGACTGCAGCCAGCAATCGCTATGTGCGGGCCGCCGCAAAACTTTCCGAAATCCTCACTCAACTCCCCTCCAGACGAACTTTGCCATGAGCGGGATCGAGTCCAAAGACGAGCGGCACCCAGTCGATGTCATCGCCGAGGAATACTCGATGCGCTTGCGGGCGGGCGAAAAACCAACCATCGAGGAATACACGCTCCGCTATCCAGAACACGCGGACCTAATCCGATCCGTACTGCCATCGATTGCTCTCGTCGAACGCGTCTCACTCAATGACTCACAGCAACGAAGATCCGAGGATTCCAATGCTCGCCAATCCAATGCCGCTGGACAACCTGAGTCTTTAGGTGACTATGAGATTGTGCGCGAGATTGGTCGCGGAGGAATGGGGGTCGTCTATGAAGCCATCCAGCGTTCGTTGAATCGCCACGTGGCTTTAAAAGTTATCAGCAGTTTGATCTCCGGCAACAGCAAACACAGTGCACGGTTTCGGCGTGAAGCCGAAGCCGCTGCTAGTTTGCATCACACCAATATCGTTCCAATCTATGGCATCGGTGAGGACCACGGCCTGCAATACTACGCCATGCAGTTGATCGATGGCGTGACGCTGCATGACGTGATCGAAGTCTTGCAGAACAATGCGAGCGGATCGACTCACAGCGGCGAAGCTGCCCGCTGGATGCTCAATAAATCGACGACCGAAACCGTGGGGCCCTATATTCCAATGGCGTCGTCGACGAATGTGGCCAGCAAAATCGCATCGCAACTGAAAACACAAGAACGTGAAGCCGAAACAGTCGCGATGGTCGACGCAGTTCCGGACGCAACGTCGATGGCGTCCCAGACCAAGATCGAAACATCCGCCTTGCGCGAGCAGCCTTCGCCAGGGTTGAAGCAACAGAAACTAACGCGCGAGTACTTCCGAAATGTTGCCAGGACGATCGCCAACGCAGCCAATGCCCTTCACTATGCACACCACCAACGTGTGCTACATCGCGATATTAAGCCAGCCAATTTGCTGCTTGATCGAGAGGGGACGGTTTGGATAACGGATTTCGGATTGGCTCGGCGAACGGACCTTGACGCAGAGACGCAAACAGGTGAGATCCTCGGCACGCTGCGGTACATGGCTCCGGAACAAATCGCTGGCACTGGGGATTCTCGTGTTGACATTTATAGTTTGGGGCTAACCCTGTTTGAGCTGCTAACCCTTAAGCCCGCTATCGAGTCCCCAAAGTCCCGATTGCTCGATCCTGAACGCAATTCGATCATTCGCAGTCCTCGCTCGATTCAACCGAATATCCCAGCAGACTTGCAGACGATTACCCTTAAAGCGTGCGCGTATGCCCCGAAGGATCGTTACCAGCACGCTAGCGAATTCGAAGAGGATCTGCGCCGATTTCTTGAGGATCGACCGATCCTAGCCAAACGATCGACACGCACCGAGTTGCTCCTGCGTTGGGCGCGACGCAACCCAGCCATCGCGACCCTCGCGGCCGCGACCCTTGGCTTATTGGTTTTCATTGCGGGCCTGCTCGGTATCTGGAATCGACAACAGCAACGCTCGATTCGTGAAATCGGCAATCAGTTTGGACGGGCTGAAACGAATCTGGCGGAGAAGACAATCGCTTTAGCGAGGGTGGAGCGAGAGCAATCGCGAGCGGAAAAGAACCTCAATCTCGCGCTGATGGCCTTTGACCAGATCACGAACAACATAGCCTCGCGCGGCAGTGCGATTGCCATGAACAATGACCTAGACGAAGACGAATCCGCAGGGTTTTCGGATGCGACGTTGAGTCAAGCGGACGTCGCATTGCTTGAATCGTTACTGGCGTTCTTCGATCAATTTTCGGAGGAGAATTCGAAGGATTTGCGAGTGGAAGCTGCCGTGGGGCGACAACGCGTTGGCGATATCCAGCACAAGCTCGGTCAACTGGACAAGGCGGTGCAGTCCTACCAAAAAGCCATGGACGCCTTTCGATCGATCCTCGAGCAGAAACCCGATCAAGCTGACATTGTTTTGCCTATGATGGCAATTCACAGCGAGCGACTGACGCTCTATGCCAAACGAGGGCAAGTACCCAAGGCGATAGGTGAGTACAACGACGCCCGCAAGCTACTGGAAAAGTCCACAGAGGTTAAGAAATCCGCAGAGGGGCGGTTTGCTTTGGCAAAATTGCTCAATTGCGCAGGGACCTTAGCGACGCGATTCGGAGGGGATGCGAGGCCAAGGCCCATCCGTCCGGCTTTGCTGTCGCTTGAGCAAGCAGCGAGAATCAAACGCGAATCGGAGTACAATGCCGAAGCTCTTGCACTGCTAAAGGAACTCGCAACAGAATCCCCAGACAACGTTTCGTACCAAGTCGTTTTAGGTCGCGCGCTCAGGGATGAGTCCCGTATCGCCAGCATGACGAACGATTTTCAAAAAGCAGATGATGCCTTGCGCCGATCCATAGAACTCTTTGACGCTCTTTGCAAGACGCATCCAGATTCGGCTGCCTTCAAGTACGAATTGGCCGAGACGTTGAGCAAGAACGTGGCGATGCGAGCCATCGATCAGCAGCGATGCCATCGTGCACTCGCGATCTGCGATGAAATATCCAAAGAGAATCCGCAAGTCCCTGAATACCGTGCCCTGAAAGCTTCGACCTTGATGAAACTAAGCCTGATGGCTGGTCGCAACAATCGTGGCGAGGAGTTGTTGGTTGAGGCAATCGAGATTCAACGCGAGCTCACGAGCAGATACTCCGACGTAGCCATCTATGGCGCGGGCTTGATCCGATCACTGAGGCGCCTGTCTGAACTCCAAGAGGCCTTAGGTAAATCCGAGAAGGCCAAAGAGAGCACGGATCAAGCCGAAAAGGAGATCGTACGCATGAAGAAAAACGCCAAGATGCCGAAGCCGTTTAGCCCTTTCTTCGACCAACACCGCGACCGCCCGTTTTCCATGGAGAAGCGAACCAAGGAGACGAGGTAGCAGCACTGTCGTGGCCGACGCTGCTAGCGTCGGCTCAGATAGCCAATGGGTCCGTCCATTCGCGAGAACTCACACCAATGGAGGTCGCCGCTTAGAAACACGATACCATTGGCCCTGGTTTTCTGAATCAATTGGATCAATCGTTGTCGCTCGTGAGGGAAATTTGACCAACACTCACCACCATGAGCGGACGCAGCGAATTGGGTACTCGAACCGATCAATTGCAATGTTGCTGTTTCCTGCAATCGTTGCTCCAACCAAGTCCATTGGTCGGCTCCTAGAATCGTTGCTTGAGAGTCATCGTTCGGAATATAGCTGCCACCGCTTCGGACGAGGATCGATTGGAGTCCAAACGACCCAACGATGTCGTTTCAAATACTCGATGTCGACGGAACAGCTCAGCTTGAGACAGTACTCCAATTGAACGACCTGCTGCCAAAATGAGGATGACCATCAACGAATCGCTTGCTATTCTCGCGGCCCAGCTTAAGATCGACGCCGGCAGCACCGGCAAAATTCTTTGCTTAGCAAGCATTTTTATTTAACTCGTGGTGCTTCGTGCAATGCCTGCGTTTCGTATGGTCGGTCCGTTTCGCGAGCCAAGTCAGGGCAACGAAATTCTCTTTGCTTAAATGTCCTGCGTCCCCGGTCCCCCGTCGCCATCTCAACGCCGTCAAGGTGTATGGTGACAGCGAGACCAAAAGGGCTAATTGACTACTTCGTTGATCACATTCCGGCAATAGCATGTCAGCATGGGGACACAGCACTTTTTAGGGTGATAGTCGGACACGGCCGACAAAAGTAGCAGGCACGCTCCGCCATGCCGTCCGCTCGTAAGCATTTCTTGTGAACCCTGGTGAACGGCCCATGGAATTCGACGTCGACACGTGACGCATACGTATCTGACATTTTTTTGCAACTTACCGCGAGTTCCGCAATCCGAACCTTGTGGATGCTAAAACGTAGGTTGAATGAGTACAATTGGACACTTGGACTGCCCGTGACCAAGTTACGCCAAGGCCGACTGAGAGTTACGGTCAATACCCAGCAGTTTCAGCAATACAAATCGTCTATCGCGGGATTGATCGGGGCAGCCATTGGAGATGATGAATGAGTAACACATTTAACTTTTATTGCGATGAAAGTTGTCACCTGCTGAACGATAAGCAGGAAGTGATGACCCTCGGGACGGTCTGGTGCAAATTAGAACGTGGCCGTGAGATTTTCGTGCGGTTGCGCGAAATAAAAGCAAAGCACAAGTTACCGCCTCACTTTGAAGTGAAGTGGGGGAAAATTTCGCCAGCGAAAGCTGACTTTTACATCGACTGGCTGGATCTGTTCTTCGATGATGACGATTTGCATTTTCGCGCGGTAGTGATTCCGAAGAAATCGAGGTTAGCCCACGAAAAGTTTGGGCTAACGCATGACGACTGGTATTACAAAATGTACTTCGTGTTGCTGACGGTCTTGTTTCATCCAGAGAATCGGCACCGAATATATGTCGACATCAAGGACACACACAGCGCTCGCAAAATGGCCAGCTTGCATGACGTGCTTTGCAACAATGCTTTGGATTTTGATCGAACTATCATTGAGAAGGTTCAAGTCATTTCATCGAAAGATTCCGAGCTAATTCAATTAGCTGACCTGCTGATCGGCGCCGTCGGTTATGTCAACCGGGGATTAAAGGGGAATGCAGGCAAGGAGCGCTTTGTCGCTAGGTTACGAGAACGGTCAGGAATAAGCCTCATCAAATCGACTCTCGTGAACGCGGACAAGGTGAACATCTTCTTGTGGTCAGGAAGTGCTGACGCATGACCTCCCTGCCGCCACTACTTGACCTCGAGAATTATCCTGGCGATGACATCTTATCGCGATGGCCGTTCTTCATAGAAGACGTGTACCGACGATATTTGAATACTGTCGCCTTTGGGCAGTTGACGTTTCAAGGTTTAAAAGTGAACTGCCAATTTCGTCCTGAGAGTCATGGCAAACACTACGCTTTTTGGCACATGATGCAGGAGGGGAGTGGTGGCCGCAGTGAAGAAGACCGCACTCCAGATTTGGATCGCTGTCGGAGAGTCGAATGGATCGCTTGGACGATTTTAAACGCGGGTGTTGACGAATCTGTACGAGTGTTCAAGCAGGCATTACGTGGAAAAGAAGTGTCATGGGTTATGTGGCTGCATGAATCGATTTACGCACTGATTCTTTGGGAAAGAAAGGATTACTTCCTGCTTAAGACAGCATTTGTCGTCAAATCCCACAAAAAGAAGGAATTTGAGAAAGATTGGAAGTTGCACCAAGCCCTAAATGGCTGAAGCCGCCCTGTTGGACGGCTTCGGAAGCTCCTTTCGCACGTGGCGAATGAGACTGCTGTAAGTATCGGTCCGAAATAAATAAAAGTCAAGGCAAAAGTTATTTTACACA
>JANPNA010000454.1:0-16038 GCA_031427235.1 Pirellula sp. | reverse complement strand
TCTTAAGGCGGGCCGATTTAAATCGTAGCGGAAGCTGTCAAAGCTTTCGTGAATGCTGGACGCCAACGAAATGCTTGACGCATTCCGCTACTAGGGAACGCTAGCGAAAGTGTTTCGCGGCCCAGCTTAAGATCGACGCCGCAAAACCTAAAGCCGGTCCCCAATTTGGTAGCAATACCAAGCGTCACCAGCCCCATTCGAAGTGCGGGTGTATAGCCGATTTCCAGAAAAAGCAGGTAGTGCCCGGTATTTTCCGCTGGGAAGGCTGCTGGTCCATCGCGGCTCAAATTTGGTTGCAGCACTCTCTATGGACCAGATCTCGCCTCCTATCCCAAGGATCAGGAGCGTGGTCCCGACACCAATCGTATGGCAAATGGGCATATTCGATTTTTCCCAGAGAAGTTGCCCGTCCGACGCCCGCAAGCATTTGTATGCACCTTCGCCTCCATCTTCGCGCCCATCGGACCCGAAGATCTTGCCGGCGACGACAACCGGGGTCGAATACTGGCTGTTGAGGTCGGTTCCACGGTGCAAAATTTGAGCTGCAGTTTGTCCCGGACGAACGAGCAGCGAACCGATGCCATAACTGGATGTCAAGAAAAGATTACGATCTGCCGTAACAACAGGTGTGGCTGCGTTCACGGTTGGCCCCCGTTGGCCAAAGGGAAACTCCCAACGCGGTTTGCCCGTTTGCAAATCTAGCCCCAGTGTCTTAAGTTTCCCAAGGATCACAATGATCGGAGCTGAAATTTCCCCATCGGATGTCGGTTCAAGAAGAATAGGGGAAGCGTAGCTCGCTTCTGCCTCCGACGAAGTCCAGATAGTTTTGCCGTCCGGCAGGGAAACGCAAACCACGCTCGCCGACTTGCTGCCAATGTTGACGATCACTTGATCGCGAACTACGAGTGGAGTGCTGCCAGCTCCAAAGTATCCGTCCTCGGCTTGGTATTCTTTACGCAAAGGGCGAGTCCAGATAACGACCCCATCCTTGCGGTTTAGCAACGTCAGTTCACCTGCGGCAGAATACGCTAAGATGGACTTTTCCAAAATCGTCGGAACCGAGCGAGGCCCTTTATCAGAATCGATTCCGCCACGATACCCAGCTTTCAGGTCCCGATGCCAGACTTCTTTGCCGGTATCCAAATTCAAAAGACGCACTCGATCGCTATCACCAATACGTTCGAAGAGTACGAAATCCTTTCCTGCGATAGCTGGTCCAGCGTATCCCTGCCCTGCTTCGACTTTCCAAAGCTGTTTGGGGTTGCCGTCCAAAACGTTTGGGAGTGCGCTATCAGCGTCGGCCTGACCGTTGCGAGTCGGTCCAAGCAAACCAGGCCAGTCGGCCTTCGCATCCGCAACAAGCCATACCGTTGCGCACCAAAACAGTAAAACAGTTTTACGTAGGTTGAAGAAAAGCTTGCACAGGCAAACCATGTGTGTCGACTCGTGAGAATTCGGGAATGCACTGAATTCTCACGAATTCAGTTGCGGTCAGGTTTTGAAAGCCGTTTGCATTATAGCTTGTCTTATAACTTGCCGCAGTAGTCGATGGCGGCTGCGATTTCTGTTTTCAATCGCCAACGGTCTACAATTCGATCGATGTAGCCGTGCGCAAGTAGGAACTCGCTGGTTTGAAATCCTTCTGGCAATTCCATCTTGAGTGTAGCCTTAATCGTCCGAGGCCCAGCAAATCCGATCAGCGCTTTGGGTTCGGCAAAGACTAAGTCTCCTAGACTAGCAAAGCTCGCCGCTACGCCACCCATGGTGGGATTCGTCAGTACACTCACAAAGAGGCCTTGGTTGGCGTGGTAACGCGCCAGCGCCGCAGAGACTTTCGCCATCTGCATTAGGGATAGGATTCCCTCGTGCATGCGTGCACCACCGCCGGACCCGCTAACAATAATCAGTGGCAAAGAATACACGGTGGCTCGCTCAATCAATCTAGTTAGACGTTCACCCACCACTGAGCCCATGCTCCCCATAATGAACGCGGAGTCTGTCACTGCGATCGCGACGCGACGTGCCCGAATCATGCCTGTTCCACACATTGCGGCATCGGTCAGTCCAGTTCGTAATTGCTCAGCCACCAATCGTTCCGCATAACGCTTCTTGTCCGAGAAGTTCAAGGGATCGGTTGGTAGGATGTGCTCGTCGCAAATTTCGAATGTGCCCTCGTCCAATAACTGTCCGATCCGTTCGCGGGCGGAAACGTACATGTGGTACTTGCACTTAGGGCAGACATTTAGATTGCGTTCCACTTCTTTTCGATAGATCGAATCGCCGCAACCAGGGCATTTGATCCACAGCCCTTCCGGTACGCCTCGTTTGGTGGCTGTCGGCATGGCATCTGGCGTGTTCGGCAATTCTACTGTGGACATTCGATCTGCTCGCCTTATTGGGAAACAAATGGATCTACCGAAGTCCCTGCCCGGCAAGCGGGAACTAAGTGGGCACCGATGGTATCATGCGTATCGGAATCGATCATCTCCCAGGAACCGTTATCGCACTCCGACTTCCAAAGGTCCCCAAGGTCGGTTTCCTTTAATTTGGCCGCGATGAGACTTGCCAGCGGTTCCGGAATGACCACCGCAATGGTCTCGTTGGCATGCTTCTTGCAAAGCTTAACGATAAGCTTTTCTACGCGGGCCTCCGCCTCAGCCACCGTCTCACCGCCAGGTGGGCAAAACGAACGCGGGTTTTCTTGAAGCTGTTTGAAGAGTCGAGGTTGCTGCCTCTTGAGTTCGTCAATCAATTTACCTTGCCATAGCCCATGGTCTAAATTGCGGAAGCAATCGCAGACCTTCCATTTGGCACGTGTTTGCTCGGCTATTTCTCTCGCGGTACTTTGGGCCGATTCACATGGACCACAGTATACGGTCGAAATCGGAAGCTTGGCAATTTCGATCGCGATGCGATGAACTTGTTCCACCCCAGATGCAGAGAGCGGCATATCGAGACTACCTTTGATTCGATCTTGCTCGTCGAAAAGGGTCGATCCAGGACGCACTACAACTACATTACACATAAACAAATTGTCCGAAGAGGAATCAAATCGATGACGCATTTGGCATCACCTTGACGGTTGCATTTCACGACGCAATCGGGTCATCGCCTGGCAGTAATCCGCCTGGCGAAAGATCGCAGAACCCACGACAAGTAGGTCCGCTCCATGGGCCGTGCACTGGCCAACGGTTGTTTCATTCACGCCGCCATCTACCTCCAAAAGGAGATCGGCACCGTGCGTTTTTCGAAGCTCAGATAATCGGCTCAATCCGATCGGATTGAAAGCCTGTCCGCCAAATCCAGCTTCAACACTCATGATAAGCACCAAATCGCATTCGCTGACAAACGGCGAAACAAGCCCCATGTCGGTCGATGGATTGATTGCCAAACCAGCCGCAACCCCCTGAGAACGAATCTGTGCCAACAGTCTAGTCGGGTCCGGTAACGCCTCAATATGAAACGTAATCAAATCCGCACCGGAGTCCACGAATTGCGGTGCATACGTAGTTGGTTCGCGAATCATCAAATGCACGTCTAGCATCAGATCCGTGACCTTGCGCAGAGCCGCCACAATGGGCATCCCATAACTCATGTTGGGAACGAAATTCCCGTCCATCACATCCAGGTGCAAGCACTCAACCCCAGCCTCCTCCAACAAACGCACTTCCTTTTCCAAATTGGCGAAATCGCACAACAAAAGGGAGGGAAGGATCGTAGGACGAACGCTACGCATCGTAGCAATTGTCTTTTGGACTCGAGTACTAGGCTCGGACATGGATGGGAATAAGAGTGGACGAAGGACTGGTCTGTCTAAAATGACGGCAAACCACTTTTGAGTACTCCTTAACATAGGGACACTCGGGTGCTTTCGACAAGAGCCAATGCACATAACTCGCGTAAGATGCATTTTTCCACATGGAGGTAAACGGGAGTCCCCGTGCCGAAATTCCATTGCTAAGTATTGCCAGTAGGGCTTAGCGTCGTCCCAAAACCCGCTAACACCTTTCAATGGAGGTTTTTTTTCATTAGCGAACTGCTTTGAAGTATTTCCGACTCTTCGTACTTCGCATGGGGGGATAGAAGAGTGGGAACAGAGAGTATAATTCACCGTGCGGCACACTCCACGACTCAGATCCTTCCGCAAACAAAAAATTGAAAAATGAAAAATAACTAATGACAAATCCAAGCCTCATTATAAATTCCCACCAGATCACCCAGCTTTTTAGCTGGCCGACAGCGCTACTGTCCATTGGAAAATCCTCGCTACGCAAGTACGGATTTGTCATTTGTTATTTGGCATTAGTCATTGGTCAATTGTCTGCCGGTTCCGAGCCAACCATCGATTTTCGTCGGCAAATTCAGCCGATACTCTCGGAGCACTGCAACCTGTGTCATGGGGCTGACGAATCGGTGAGGCAGGCTGGCTTGAGACTTGATGTGGAAGCCTTTGCGTACCAAGGTGGCGAATCAGGTCTTCCAGCCATTTCACCCGGCGATTCTGCAGCAAGCCAGATGATCCAGCGTGTCGTTTCGCAAGATCCGGATACGGTTATGCCACCGCCACATGCGAAAAAACCCGTCAGCGATGCGCAAGCGAAACTGCTTCGTCAATGGATCGATGAAGGTGCGAAATACGAATCCCACTGGGCTTTTGCTCCACCGATCAAAAAACCGTTGCCTATGGAAACAAAAAACCCCATCGACTCCTTCGTACGAGATCGTCTCAAACGATCGGGGGTTTCGCCAGCCAAACCAGCCTCCGCCGAAAAACTCGCCAGGCGCATTCACCTAGATGCCGTGGGCATCCCACCATCGCCATCTGCTCTGGCGGCGTTCGAACAGTCACCAATCGAAAGCCGGATCGATGAACTTTTGGCCAATGAACACTTTGGAGAAAAATGGGCAAGGCACTGGCTGGATGTCGCTCGCTATTCGGACACGAACGGTTACGAAAAGGATTTGCGACGAGATCAATGGGCTTGGCGCGACTGGGTCATTCAAGCGTTGAATCGCGATCTGCCTTACGATCAGTTCATTATCGAACAAATTGCGGGCGATCTGCTTCCTAGCGCGACACAGGATCAAATGGTTGCCACTGGCTTCCTGCGCAACAGCATGATCAACGAGGAGGGGGCCATTGTTCCTGAGCAATTCCGCATGTCTGAGATGTTTGACCGCATCGATTGTGTCGGCAAAGCAGTGCTCGGATTGACCGTGCAGTGCGCTCAATGCCATACGCACAAATTCGATCCGATTACCCACCATGAGTATTACGGCATGTTCGCGTTCTTGAACAATTGCTACGAAGCTCAGTCGCCCGTCTACACATCCGAGCAACTGCGAACCGTTCGCTCGATTCGCGAGTCGATTGCGGGGATTGAAAACCAAATCCAGCAAAACGTACCAGCTTGGGTATCGGACCTACAGGCATTTCAAGACTCGATCCGTGGCAGTCAACCTAACTGGAAGACGCTTGAATTCGACGATCTGAACAGCGTCAGTGGCCTGAACCATCCGGCACCACAAACCGACGGGTCGATCTTGTTAACGGGCCATTCGAGCTCCGAGGTGTTCATGATCGGATCGCCTGACCTCGATGGAGTTACCGGGTTTCGATTGGAGGTCCTGAATCATGGCGATCTACCGCTACGGGGGCCCGGACGTAGCCCGAATGGTTCGTGGCAAATTCACTCGATCGAGATCAAGGTTCAAAAGCCGGAAAGCCCGGAATGGGAGAAACTTAAGGTAGCCAATGTTACGGCTGACTTTTCCTCGGTGGAAACCAAAGACAAGGATGGAAAAAAAGCCTTCGGTCCGGTTTCTTATTTGTTCGATGACAAGCCCGATACATTTTGGACGTCCGATCGGGGCAAAGGACGACGAAACCAACCTTCGGTTGCGATAGCTGCATTCGATAAGCCGCTCTCGATGCCGGAAGGTTCTCGGTTCAAAGTGGAAATCCATATGGCGGACAATATCGGTTGTTGCCGAATGAGTCTCACAAAATCGGAACAGCCTGTTGCACCAAAGTGCGATCATGCTGCGGTCTTGGCTATGTCCATCAAGGAAAGTGAGCGAGCCAAGTCCGATAGCGACGCGTTGTTTGCCGATTGGAGGAAATCAAAACCGGAGCTTCAGATGCTCAACGCGGAGATCGATCGGCAGTTGGACCAATTGCCGGAGCATGCAACTACCGTTTTGCATTTGGCCGAACGAGAACCGTCTGCAGTTCGCCCAAATCAGTTGCTTGATCGAGGAGAATGGGACCGTCCCAAGCAACCGGTTTTTCCCCACGTTCCAAAAGCAATGCATCCAATGCTTGAAATACCGAACGTGCCAGCTCGACTGTCGTTTGCCCGATGGCTGGTCGATCGTCGTTCTCCTCTGGCTGCCCGCGTCGCAGTCAATCGCATTTGGCAATCGATTTTCGGGGAGGGGCTGGTGGAAACGTCCGAGGATTTTGGAACGCGCACGGCCATACCTGAGTATTCGGACCTGCTCGATTACTTGGCGGTCGAGTTCATGGAGCATGGTTGGAGCCAAAAGCACTTGATCAAAATGATACTTTTGAGTGAGACCTATCAGCAGAGCTCCGTTTTTCGAAAAGAGCTACAGGACTTGGATCCGAAGAATCGGCTCTTAGGACGTGGACCCCGATTTCGAGTCGAGGCGGAAGTCGTCCGAGACATTGCGCTTGCCGCATCCGGTTTGTTAACAAGTAAGCTCGGGGGTCCGAGTGTTATTCCACCGGTTCCGCAAAATGTCTTGAATTACAACTACGTCGTCCCTGGGTATTGGTCACCTGCGACTGGGCCTGACCGTTATCGCCGGGCTGTTTACGTCTTTCGAAAGCGTTCGATGCCGGATCCCGTGATGGCGAGTTTCGATTCACCCAATGGCGATGTCGCGTGCGCTCGCCGGGTTCGGTCCAATACTCCGCTTGCGGCGTTAGCTGGCTTGAATGAAACGGTCTTCGTCGAAGCGGCACAGGCCATGGCTTTGCGTGTGCTACGCGAAGGAGGCAAGGATGACGCCTCGAGGACCGAATACGCGTTCCTTTTGTGCACGAGTCGCAAACCCAATGCAAGCGAAAGAATGGCGATCGCGACGCTGTTGGGTGAGCATCGCAAAAGATTAGCGGAGGGATGGCTTAATCCGCGAGAAATAACCACAGGTGACGCCGCAAAACTGCCGGTGTTACCTGAGGGGGGCAATCCACAGGATGCGGCGGCTTGGACAATTGTTTCGCGTGTGTTACTCAATTGTGACGAAACCATTTCAAAGAATTAACGACGATGAACCAAGGCATGCAAAATTTAGACCTTTTGACCAGTGTGGAGCGAACCAAAAGGCGTTGGTTTTTCGGGCAGTGCGGAGTTGGCTTGGCTGGCATGGCCGCTTGCTCCTTCCTGGGAAAGGAGGCACAGTCAGCCAACAGTTGGACTGATGATGCGAATCCCCTGGCCCCAAAGCTGCCACATTTTCCAGCCAAAGCCAAACGTGTGATCTACATGTTTCAGGCCGGTGCTCCAAGTCATTTGGAGTTGTTTGACAACAAGCCCGAATTGACCAAGAGCGACGGCAAGCTACCACCGAAGGAGTTACTGGCCGGATACCGTGCGGCGTTTATCAACCCGAATTCGGCTTTGTTGGGGCCTAAGTTCAAATTCGAAAAGCATGGACAATGTGGCATGGAGCTGAGCGAAGTCCTTCCGTACACCGCTAAGATTGCCGACGAAATCTGCTTAATTCGGTCTATGCAAACCGACGCCGTCAATCATGCCCCCGCTCAGATCATGATGAACACCGGTTCGCAGTTGTTCGGTCGTCCGAGTTTTGGCTCGTGGTCTTTGTACGGATTAGGGAGCGAATGCGAGGAGTTGCCTGGTTTTGTTGTCTTGACCAGCGCCAAAGGAACAAGCGGTGGTGCCAGCAACTACGGATCTGGATTTCTCCCAACCCTGTATGGTGGTACACCCTTGCGAAGCGGTGGCGACGCCGTGTTGTACCTTTCGAACCCAAAGGGGATTGATGCAACTGCACAGCGTGCAGCCTTGGATACGATCAACCAATTGAACACTTTGTCCAGCCAGGAAATTGGAGATCCGGACATTGCGGCGAGAATTCACAGTTATGAAATGGCGTACCGATTGCAGACCAGCGCGCCGGAACTGATGGATTTGAGCAAGGAATCGAAGGACACGTTAGAACGCTACGGTATTAAGGACCCAAATGAATCGTCTTATGCAAGAAACTGCCTGCTTGCTCGGCGTCTGGCCGAACGCGGTGTTCGATTTGTGCAATTATTCCACGAAGTCTGGGATCAGCACGGCGGATTAACAGCCGGTGTCAAAGCCAATGCATTGGAGACCGATCGCCCGAGTGCGGCGCTCGTTCAAGACTTAAAGGACCGTGGTCTATTGGATGACACCTTGGTGATATGGGGTGGTGAGTTTGGACGAACGCCGATGGTGCAGGGAGGGAACGACGGGCGTGACCATCACAATCGCTGTTTTAGTATGTGGTTCGCTGGCGGTGGTTTCAAACGAGGCTTTGTGCACGGTCAGACCGATGACTTCGGATTCAACGTGGTCGCAGATCCAGTGCACGTCCATGATTTGAATGCGACCTTGCTACACCTGTTGGGCTTCGATCACACACGCTTGGTATATCGGTCCCAGGGCCGTGACTTTAGGCTGACCGATGTGCATGGAACGGTACAACAGGGACTCCTCGTTTAACCCCAAACACCTTCTAACTGAAAAAGTCGAACAGGACAGTTTGCCACACTTGCAATTCCTATTCAAATCCCCTTGAGTGTGCAGTTATCGCACCCTTGGCACCGTCTTAGGTCTAGCCTGTTGGGGAGATTTGTCGTAAAACCAATTGTCCAATTCCTTATTGAGAAGTGAAAATCAAGCTGATGTCAGGGTTCGCTTGCAAGCCATTCACTACCCCCGCATGCGCTTTTGCTTGATTCCATTCCGTTAGAACACGAGACACGACTTCGATGATGTCTTCTTTCTCTGCAATCGCGGCTTCGAATCCATGACCGACTTGGCATCCGTTTCACCAGCAGGGCGATTGAACAGTACAATCGGTATTTTAGCCGCGTTGGCAGCTCGAATCGCAGGGATACAAGATTTCGCATCCTTAGGGACCAAAATAATTCCGTCGACACGCCGCGTTATAAAATTCTTGACCTGTTGAAGCTGACGATTGGGGTCCCCGTCCGCGATGGCTACGGGTGACGGGTCCATAAAATTGCTTGGCTAGTCGCTCTCCGACAGCGTAGTGCTCCTCTGGGCCTTGCATCAACGCGCAAACGATCGCCTGCCTCGCATGAACGCCGCCAAAAAAATCCTCACGCTCCGCCGATGTTTCGAAATGATCAAATACATTCGGATGACATGGGTGGGTTACGACTGGTGTGCATGATCCATTGGACGCCTCGATGCAAGATGTTCGGGATAAAGTACGTCGAACAACAATGCATCGCAATCGCTCGCTAGTTCGTCGCAGCCCATGCTATGGTCGTCACGTTCCAACCGCAGAATGTCATAAAGCCCGATTCGCAACTTCGTCTGCCGAGACAACGCAACGGTCGTCAACCCTGAAATACAGCTGAGATCTCGCTAGTGTGTCAATGTGTCCCTGCGTTGAGGGCACAAATTGACACCATGATAATCCCTGGGGAACTGATCGATGTTTGGTCTATCGTTGATGATTGCAGTCCGGCCCAAGAAACACGAGCGAGCATGAATAAATTTTGTCCAGACCCCGATCTGGTAGAAATCCAGGAGGCCTGTCTATACTCGCATACTCAGTAGCTTCAATCAACGCGAACCGCCAACGGGACTCTCGCAATAGTGCTTTATAGAAACACATTATGCTGACCACACGAAAAAACGCCTTTACGCTTGTTGAGTTGTTGGTCGTTATCGCGATTATTGGGATACTGGTTGGACTTCTGCTGCCAGCGGTCCAAGCCGCGCGTGAGGCGGCAAGGCGAATCGCGTGCAGCAACAATCTAAAGCAGATCGGGCTTGCCATGCTGAACTATGAAGCAGCAACGAAACGAATTCCCCCCAGCGCTATTGTCAATACCTATTCCACAGCCAACAGCTCATGGAGTATTCACGGCCGCCTATTCCCCTACCTAGAACAAGATGTGTTGGCAAATCAAATAGACCTTGCAAAAGGCTGGGAAAATTATCCTGTGTTAAACCGTATTGCAATACCGGTTTATCGATGTCCTTCCGATCCGAAAGGTGCGGACTTTCGCGAACGTTCATCTGGGTTTTTTCTCTACCCGACTACCTATGGATTCAATGTTGGTTCCTGGTTCATCTTTGATCCTGTAACCAACAGGGGTGGCGATGGAGTTACGCACCCGAATTCACGACTTGGATTCAACGCCGTTACAGATGGAACTAGCAGGACACTTTGGTGCTCCGAAGTCCACGCCTGGCAAGCATACACTCGCAATGGCGGTCCGCCGACGACCACAATGCCGCAATCGGTTCGCGAAGTTGCGATCATTGCGGATTCAGGACTTAAGGACAGGCTGAATGCCGACAAAACAGGTACTGGACACACCGAATGGACCAACGGTCACAGCCATCACAGTTGCTTTACCACGACGCTCACCCCGAATACGCGCGTACCCTTTGACTATAACGGTGTGCAGTATGATATCGACTTCAATTCAAGGCAAGAAGGATCTAGCACGACGCGTCCCAGTTACGGCGTCTTGACCGCGCGAAGTTGGCACGGTGGCACGGTCAATTCATGCATGATGGACGGTTCTGTGCAAAGCATTGGCAACAGCATTGACATACGAATTTGGCAGGCCTTGGGCTCTCGCGCTGGCGGAGAAGTAGCTGAGTTAGAGCCATAAACCGATCCACTACCTGCCCAATTCCCTTTGACGCAACGATGGGCGAGGTTTCCAAAGTCGCCATCCCTGAATCGCCGGAGTCCTGGTGAGGCGACCATCCTTTCACGTTCATTGGGCACCTAACTTGCTGGCAGATCAAAGACAATCTCGGCCCCGATTTTCTCCTCATTCGACGACGGTTCGGCTACGAATATTCTACCACCGTGTGCCTCAATAATTCGCTGACAAATGGCCATGCCCAAGCCTGTGCCCTTTGTCTTGGTCGTATAAAAAGGTTCGAAAATCCTCGATCGTTGTTCGTCATTGAGCCCTGAACCTTGATCGGCGATGCGACCTTGCACGCGTGGTCCAGACTCCCCCTGAATCAGGCAGCAATCAACGAATATCTTACTGTTGCTTGGAGCAACCGACAAAGCGTTTTCTAGGATATTGCGAATGACTTGCACAATGCGATACCTGTCGCAGTTTACATCCGGACAAGGATCGCTTCGCAACACCAATTGGACCCGTAAGGTTCGCCACTGGTCTACCAGATTCCCCCAGGTTTCGTTGCACAATCGTTGAATGTTCTGCCGCGAGCGTTCCAGTTGGATCGGTGCCGCGTAGTTCCGAACCTCTTCATAAAGCGTTTGCAATTCCACAAGGGCAGATCGCGATCGTCGAACTAAGTCCTGTTGTTCTGGAGCGGATTCGAGATCAAGACTCAGCATGTCCAGACATGCTCTCGAACGCTGCAGTGCATTACGGCTCTCATGTGCTAAGCCTGTCATCATTTGCCCGATCGCCGCCAACCGCTCGCTTTGAATCAGCTTTTGTTGCGCCGTACGCAGTTCCGCCTCGGTCTGTTGACGCTCTGTCATGTCGCGCATGATCCCAGCAAAAATCGTTCTCTCTCCGATTTTCACTTCACTCACCGCGAGATCTACCGGAATCAATGAGCCATCTTTCCTCTTTCCGAGTACCTGCCGGCCAATTCCAATAATCGCAGCCTTGCCCGTTTCCTTGTACCGCTTCAGGTAGCCGTCATGCGCAGATTGATCCGGCTCTGGCATGAGCATCGAAATGTTATTGCCAACGACCTCCTCTGGCATGAAACCGAAGAGTCTTTGAAACGATCGATTCACATGCAAGACGACGCCTCGATCATCAATCGTCACGATTGCATCGACGGCGGTATTTAAAATGGCTGCCAGTACGGCTGCGTCCTGGGAATGGTCTTCCATCGATAATGCATCTTCCGAAAAAGTTTCGTTCACCCTAACGCTTCTCCGTGTGGTTGACGTTCGTCAGCCAACCCGGCTTAAACACATTGAGCATTTCCAGGATTGCAAAGGACTCCGAGGAATGAATCCGAACCCCTTTAGGAAGTGGCTTGTCTTGGGTAAGGATTGCTTGCAACTCGGTTCGAACATATTTCATCACGGGCTCGGGTAAGCCATCAAAGTGATCGGAAAGGATTAGATAACTACACGGCAGCCGAAACAATCGCTTTTGCAAATCCAACTGATAAAAGGACCTGCCCTTGGAGTCGAAGGGCCCCTTTGCAGAAAATGCTTCGGAAAAACCACTCTTACCTTGGACCGGACTGGTCAACTCAAATTCGTCCGCGAAAAGAAGACCAGAGATGAGTGTGTCGCCGACGTTCGCAATACGTCTCTGCGTGGACTCACTCACATAATCCTTATCTCGGCCTAAGGCTTCATTCATCGACTTGTCCAGATGAGTTGCCTGACGCGTTTCGTAGTTGGCTCTGGTAATCAAGTTGTGCAATCGTGTTTGGTGCTCCAACACCATTAACGCCACGATATCGCTTGTTTCACCCAAGCGTTTTCCGCTGGCTACCGTAGAGGGTAAATGAGCCTGATTTGCACCTTGCTCCATATCAACCAATTGCGGATCCTCGCGATCGAGTGCGAAAACATTTCCTAAGTGTCGCATCGCGCCGTGTTCGCCAGTCACGTACCAGCCCCCCCAACGTTGCGCAAAGGGGCTTCTGTGGTCTGTAATATAAGTCGAAGAACCCGATCGAGGACGGCCCGCCTTATCCGAGTATATCGATCGTACAATGACCCCTGGCACTCGCTCTGTCCTAGTCGTTGCATGGCATGCCAGGCATTGCCCGCGGTCTCGAATAATGGAAAAATCTTGTTCGTTCCGCTCGATAGTATAAAAAACACATCCCAATTGCGGATCCACCGCTGTTAGCTCCATGATCGGACTCCCTTCGACCGACCCCACGTAAACCGAATCGTTGAAGTAGATTGCACGCGGAGTTCGCGGGCTAATATACGGTATTTGCATACTCGTCTTGGAGAAAACGAGGCACTGAGACGACTCCGGAATCTCCAATGACTTGAGCACGGATCTCAGATAGCTGCCATGGGAATCCGCTACAAGCTTTTCGGTCCCGGCTTGAAGACGTTCCAGCAATTTTGCAACCGCGTCGTGAGATTGACTTGAATGATACGATATGGGCGGATGTTCAAAATCATCTTCAGCCCGAACCGAAGCGCTAAACAGAACGTTTGCAATTCCGAAGGACAGCCCGACGCTGTAAATTATCAACATTCCCCACATCGCATAGGCTTTGTTCGTACTCGTACTCAATGAAATGGTACTCGAACGGCATTGACCAGCCGAGTACGAGTACGCATACCGTCCTTCGGACTGAGCACGAGCACGAGCACGAGCACGAGCACGAGCACGAGTGTGAGTGTGAGTACGAAAACACATGGAGTTCGTTGGACGGATCATTGCTTTAGTTCGTCATTGAGTAACTTCACCGAAGGGGTTTCTAAGTCATCGTACTGGCCACTTCGGATGCAAAACAAACAGGCCAACAGTGCCGAACCGCCTAGCAGCAACGCAACTGGTAATGCAACGTATAGGACACTCATCTTGACCTCGTTGTGGTAAAAGCTTGGGTCGACACGGCCATGGCCAGCACAGTCAGACCGCTGATTGGCATCAACACCGCTGCAATCAAGGGGTGAATCAAGCCCATGATTGCCAGCGTCATCGTTACCGCATTGTAGATCAACGACGCTACAAAGCATCGCCGAATTCCGCGAACAACGCGGGTCGAGGCGGTTATCAGTTCCGCGACCGAGGCCAGTCGGCCATTTCCAATGAAAATGGGGGCAGCATAAAGCGCTTGTTCGCTTCCGCCACGAATTGCAATTCCGACATCTGCCATCGCCAACGCAGCGGCGTCGTTCACTCCATCTCCCACCATTGCACATGGACGACCGCTTTCCGCTTTGCAGCGTCGGATCCTCTCCAACTTGTTCTCTGGACTTTGCTGGCCTAATGCGAGATCCAATGCAATTCCATCGGCTCGCAATAAATTAGCGACGGAATCGACAATCTCCTGTCGATCTCCCGATAGAATCCCCACTTTCCAACCTTTGGCAGTAAGAAATCGGAGTGTCTCGACCGCATCGTCCCGCAACGGATCACCCATTTCAAACATTCCACGAACGGTTCCGTTGATCGCAACCCAAACAATCGGGTGGTTCTGAGAAAGCACGTTGGCTTGCAATTCAAGCCATTCGTCTGAAAACGCAACTCCGTTCTCGTTCAGCCAGGCTTCGTTGCCGACCGCGACCCGCACACCCTCCACCAAGCCCTTTGCCCCGTTACCTCGTCGATTTTCTAACGCGGTGGCCAGTGGCCATTGCCCTTGCTCGGGAATTGCAAACTTGCAAATGGCTTTTGCGATTGGATGATGAATGGACTGCTCTAGAGCCGCCGCATAAGGAATTGCTTCGTCGTCGCCATGGAAGTCGATCACACTCATTCGTCCGTAAGTCAAAGTGCCAGTTTTATCCAACCATAGCGTCCCAGGCGTAGCCAATCGCTCGAGACAATTGCCGTCGCGAATCCAGATCTGTCGATTGGCCGCCCGCCCCAAAGCGACGGTGAGTACCAGCGGTGCCGCCAAAGCCAACGCGCAAGGACACGCGATCGTTAGCAGGGCCATGGTGTGCTGTGTTGCAATCGCAGCACTCGCCAAAATACACCACGCCGACCAAGTCAGCACCGCGAGCAATAACACGACGATCACAAACCACTTACTCACTCGATCTGCGGCCGTAATCGAGCGCGTTCGATGCGTGGAGGCATTGCGAACCAACTCCATCAATCGGCCAACACGGCTGCTGGCACCTGCGGCGGTAACTGCAATCCTCAATGGAGCCAGTATGTTGACGGTTCCGCCCACTGCCACGTCGCCGGTAAAAATAGACGCGGGTGACGATTCACCGTTGAGCAACGAAGTGTCGACGCAGCTGTCGCCATCGGTCACGATCCCATCGGCAGGAATCGTTTCCCCCGGTCGAACTTCGATCCTGTCGCCCAACTGCAACCGACTTGCGGGCACGATTTTTGTAGAACCATCGGTTTCGAGTCGCGTAGCCGTGAGCGTGTTCCAACGCAATAATCGAGCTAGTGAAAGACTGGTTCGATATTGAGCTTGAAATTGAATGTACCGACCAATCCGCAACAGTAAGATCAGCGAAGCAAGCGAGTCGAAATAAATATGTCCACCCCCCCGCGCCGCACCGATCACCGAGCCGCCCCCCCCCATCAAAAGTGAAAGAGCAATCGGGATATCCACGTGAGGGGTGCGTGTTCGGATGGCTTGCCAGGCAGTTTGAAAAAAGATGCGACCAGGCAAAATGGCCGCAAACAGGGCCAGTACCGTGCCTACCCACCTCAAAAAGGTCTCGTGCCCTGCCGAGATACCCGTCGATTCGCCCGCATAAAGCGCGACCCCAATCCACATCGCATTGGCAGCAAAGAATGCCGCCGATGCAATCCCCATCCAATGCTCGCGCTGCTGTTGCAAGAATCCTTGTTCGTCCTGGCTATCGACTGTCCATGGTGAGAGCGAATAGCCGAGCTTAGCTAACTTTTTGGCGACGTTTACTGGCTGAATGCGTTTTGGGTCATAAATGAGTTCGATGGTTTGATCGCTCATTCGTACTTGAGCGCTTTGCAGCCCAGGAATCGTAGGTTGCATCCGCTCAATCAACCATGTGCATGCAGCGCAGTGAAGTCCGTCCACTGCCAATCGTACCGAACACAAGCCATCCGCCATGGGGTGAACCTCTACCCCTGCCGCGTTCAAAGCC
>JANPNA010000453.1:0-12334 GCA_031427235.1 Pirellula sp. | reverse complement strand
CTTTGAGTCGCTAGCTTGCCCCGATTCGAACGGTTGGGTGAACCCGAGATACAGTTCCTCCAAGTTCGGTCGCATGGCCTTGATCTCGAAACAATTGGAATGATTCGATAAGGCGTTTTCAATCGCCGGCGTAAAGCCTCGTACCATCATGTGCAGTGTTCGCCCAGTTTGTGTTTGGTGCAGCACTTGCATCTGCTCCATTTCATTAGGCAACGCAAGCAGTGTATCCCGGAGCGATAGATCCAGCATCGTCACGCTATTTTTCAGCTCCTCCAGCGGTGCCACGATTTGCAATTGCCCTTGGTGCAAAATAGCAACCCAGTCGGCAACTCTTTCCACTTCGTGAATTTGGTGCGAGCTGAGAAAAACGGTCTGGCCTGCCGCTGCTCGATCGATCATACTTTCCAAGAACGAACGTCGAACAAGTGGATCGAGGCCAGACGTGGGCTCATCCAGAATCAACAGCTCTGGATCAAATGACATCGCAAGAGACAACGCTACCTTAGCCCGCATCCCTTTGGACAAATTGCGGATCTTGGTATCGTGCGGTAGCTGGAACGCGTTGATTCGCTCCCCGTAGGACTTTAAAAAGCCCTCGGGATAGAAACCGGAAACGTACCAGCCGGCCTGAGCAACCGTCATCCATTCGTAAAGACTCGGTGCATCGGAGACGTATCCAACTCGTCTTCGAAGTTCGAGCGGTTGTTTCAGTGGATCCATTCCGCAGACCGAGATACTACCGCTGTTGAGTTTCATGTACCCGAGCATGCTTCGGATCAGTGTGGATTTACCTGCTCCATTCTCTCCGAGCAAAGCGAAGACAACTCCGGATGGAACGTTCATGGACACTTTGTCAAGCACTGTTTTTTTTCCGAAGCGTTTGCTGACGTTTTTGACACTGATAACTTCGCTCATGATTGTTTGTCTCCCGTTCGGATTGCGTTTTTGAGTGCCTTTTCAAACATGGTTCGCAAGCGGTCTTCGTCTAGTCCGCTGCGGATCGCCTCGTCGAGTACTGCTGCCAACCGCTCAGCCAAAAGCTGCTGTCGATCCACGACACATTGTTTTTTTGCTCCCTCGCAAACGGCCACGCCACGTCCTCGAAGCGATTGGAGTACCTCTTCATTTTGAAGTTGAAAATAGGCTCGCTGCACCGTGTTTGGGTTTATCGTCAACTGTTTGGCCATATCTCGTACGCTTGGGATAACTTGCCCAGGTAGGAGAATTCCCTCGGCGACAGCGTATTTGATTTGCCGCACAAGTTGCTCGTAGATTGGAATGCCGTTGTTCGGCTCGATAGAAAGCTGCATTGCCTCCGCCCCTTTTTAGGCTTGGTAAATGGATTTCAGCCATCGCACAACACGGGAAGACCACCGTGTCGGTGTGTTGGCGTGATAATACAGCGATCTCGAAAAGAAGTCAAGTGGCGTAAGCTTCCAGCTTGCGAATTTTCCAGGATGGCAAAAGTGGCCTAACCTTCCATCTTGCGAATCTTGCAGGATGGCACAAGTGGCGTAAGCTTCCAGCTTGCGAATTTTGCAGGATGGCAAAAGTGGCCTAACCTTCCAGCTTGCGAATTTTCCAGGACGGCAAAAGTGGCGTAAGCTTCCAGCTTGCGAATTTTCCAGGAGTTCTGATTGGCAGGCAGGATGCCTACCCCACTTTTTTGAATAGATCACGCACCAGACGGACTACAGTATCTCGCGTTTGCGCTCCACGTAGTCCCACAATACAAAACGATCGAGGTCATTGCCGGCAGTAAAGAAGACTCGGCCCTTGGTTTGTTCCGCCAAACGATACGCAAAGCGAATATCCTCTTCGGATTGCGACCAGCTTGGGACTAGGAACATGTTGATGACGATTCCTTCTTTGGCGCATAGCATGGCCTCGCGCATGGTTTCCTTTTCGGTTCGCGGATCGGGGGGATACATTAAGTACAACATTTCCCCTTCGAAATGAGCCGTTGGCAGGCCGTCGGTAATCAACACGATTTGCTTATTGACGGAATCGGCGGTCGCCAAGTTTTGCCTGGCCAAACGCAGCCCATGCTGGATGTTGGTAAAGTGAGGTGGAATGTCTTGTTCGCTGATATTCTCGGCACTCATGTCCGCTTTGAGGCGAACGACCGGATTATGGATCGTTACCGGTTTCGGCATCATGTCGATGATTTCACCCGGCCGACGCAATTTAGCGAACGTGAACATTTCGATGAAACGCAAGAAATCACCGGGATACTCGCTGGTAATCAATCCTTGCAAGGCGAGCCCCATTCGTTTGACATTCGTGTATTGACCGTCGTACCGCATGGAACCGCTCATGTCCATGATGACCACGGTTGCGCATTTGGGACTGTTCTTGGTCTTATGCACTTCCAAATCGTCCGATCGCAATCGGATTGGGTTTTCCTCGGGACGCTTCAGCATGGCGTTGATGACCGACTGAGTGGTGTCGAGATTTGCGATCGAGTCACCAAATTCGTATTGTTTCGTCGAAGGCAGTTCGACGCTTCCATCCCCGATGATACGGCCTTCGTGGCGGCCTGAGCGGGACGCTTTCAACTGAGAGAAAATGCGTGTAAGGAGACGGCTCTGAAAGATCTTGTGCGCTTTGGGCGTTAGGTGAAATGCACCTTTTTCGTCTCGGTCCAATCCTTGCCGTTCGGCCATTTCGCGAACGTAATTATTGATTTGTTGGCGTAGCTCCTCCAATTGATTCAAATCAGTAGGCGGAGCAAACTCCGCCAGAGCTTCCATATCGATCAAACCGATTTGGGCTGTTTTGGCTGCTTCCTCCAATTGTTTGAGGAGCTCATCGATTTTCTCGAGCTCTTTCTTGATTTCAAGGGCTTTCGGGATATCCATCTTCTCTCGGCCAGTAAACACGTACTTGCTGAGGAGTTCATCAATGTTGTACTTGTCGCCGAGCGATTCCATGACGTGCAGTACTTGGGCTGCGAAGTCCGGCGATTCCCGATCGGACCGATACCAAACTTGCTCTAACAAATAGATCTGCTTGGAGTGAACGGCTTTATGAAAATCCCCTTTGAGTTTTGCAGGCGGATTGGACCGTTTGGACAGTTTTTCAAAGCGATCGTTGGCTTTTTTGTCCAAACCGTCCGTTTGATAGGTTTCCAAGATCTTTCGTTTCCGGTCTTCCAGCATCTCCATCAGCATGTCGATGCTTGGCCCAAGCCCACCAATCTGACTCGGGTCGATTTTGATCGCTCTGGCAAGTTCTTCTTCGGTCAATTCCCGATACTTGCCGTACGTCAAAGCATGTTCGAAAGCACCGGAAACCATGTCGGGGGGTTCTGCCGTTGGACTTGGAAATTCCGTCGGATTGTACTTTTGATAGGTATGGATAACGCCGCCAATGGGCGTTTGGCGTTTGGGCGATGACATGATTTACCTGCATTTGGTGCTTATCTCAAGGCTTGCATAGGCGAGCGGCAGAGTGGAGAATCCCAACCCGAAGCGTAAGCGAGGGACGATTTCGCAGGTCCCTCACTTACGTATCGGGTTATGATTGGAAGTATCCACATCGCCGCTCGCCTTGGAGCATTATACCCGGCAGGCAAATCGAAGTTGCAACAGATCCATGTGAGTTTGCATCATTAGATAGCAAATCAGCACTTGTTTTTTTTCATAATTCACAGCGTAAACCGCCGTGCCACAATCCTCAAAGATTACCTAACGCGGACGACGCGAAATTCAAGACTCCTCGTTCACAAAAGCTAGTGGGACAATCGATCTAAAAGGCATTCGACGCGCATCTGGAAGAAACGCTGGCATATGATTGCAAGGCAAAGTTGACGCAAATGGTACGGTCCGGGACCTCAAGCAAAAACGCTCACGCAAGGAACCACAACACTTGGTCTGTGTTTGTGTGTTGGTTTCTCGCGTACGTTTTAGGTTCTCCCATTGCGCTCGCCCAATCGAAAGAGGTCGATAGTCGAACAGGTGCGTCCCGGCCAAATATGTTCTTAGTTAGCTCCTCGGCCCCCTACAGCTTGCCGACCCAATTCCAACCTTCCTCTCAATCCCTCTCAGCCATTCAAATTGGACGGCTTGCGGCCGAGCGTTGCGGCCCCGCCAAGATGGTTGCCTCCGACTCGAAATCGCGGTCGCTCCCATCCCTATCTGTTTGCAAAGATGTGGAATGCGAGAAAATGATTTTGGAGTCGTTTCAAGTGGCGGTCGCGTTTCGGCTGAGACAAACGGCCTCGGCCAATGCAATGAAACTGCATTATGGAATCGCAGCCTGCCTGACAGCCGAGCGAATCTTCAATGAAACACACCATTTGCTTCAACAACAAGAAAAAGCGCAGACAGAGCTTGTGGAGAAGGGAATTCCAATTCCAGACCCACTGATGGTCGGTCGGCTGAAGTTAATCCTAGAAGACAAACGTTTAGATAACCAATCCAAAACAGCTATACTTCGTACACAGCTATCGGCCCTCATCGGTACCGAAAACGCCTGTGGTCATGCGCCGAGTGAGCCGGACGAGATCTTACCTAGTGATTGCAGTGTTTGCGCGCACATCGAGCAAGCTCTGACTTGCCGATGTGACTTGCAAACCATGAAGCGACTTCTTGGAACCATCCATGGGGAAACGCTTGCCGTTTGGGATGGCATCGGAGCTTTCCTCAGCGGAGTTCCTGCACTGGCAAAACAAAAGACATTTTGGTCGAAACTTGTTCGGACCAAGAGAACTCAAACCGAAATCGAACGCGCGATCGCAACTCGACGGAAGTGGCTTGACGAATTGGTCGAGGAACGAACAAAACAGATCGCGATGGAGGTCGATGTCGCGTTCGAAAAGAAGAGGACAGCAGCCTTGCGATGGGTGAAGACCGGCGAGCAGGTCACCAATTGGGAGACTCGCATCCTCCAACTTGAAAATCTTAGCGAAGTCCAAGGGAACTTGGCAAGCCAGTTCGAGGCCAAGTTAAACCGTTTGCAAGCCAAAGGCCAGATGATTGAGCGTTGGGTGGAATGGCATCAGGCAAATATCGAATTGATGCTCGCAATTGGCTGCGATTTGTAGAATTGCTAGACATTCCTGCATTTTCTTGGGTATGATCGATTCGAGATTGCGAATATATTACGCAGTCTAATTTTGAGCCAACAGACAACCCTGGTGGCCCGTTTCCAACTGAGTTTGAGAGTTTTTCGCTGAATGCCGCAGATCACAATCCAAGAATTGACCATCGGCTATCGAGGTCCAAGCCTACTGTCCGAAGTTTCTTGCAGAATCGAGCCTGGCGAAAAAATCGGCCTACTAGGACGTAACGGCAGCGGAAAAACCACTCTCATGCGCCTGATTGCGGGCCAGGAGCAAGCTCAATCGGGCACCATTGAAATGAGCGAGGGCACACGGGTCGCAGTCTTGCCGCAGGATGTACCGCTCGACATCGAAGGGACGGTCGAAGAGGTCGTTGCTCGCGGTCTACCTGCTGACATGAACGAAATAGAAAACCATTGGCAACGGGATCAATTCGTCGAACGGATCCTAGCCCAAATGGAATTGGATGGAGCCGTCCAGTTCCAAAGCCTTTCCACCGGGATGAAACGGCGGGTGTTGCTCGCGCAAGCGATCGTTAGCAAGCCCGAAGTTCTGTTGCTCGACGAACCGACGAATCATTTGGATATCGATGCCATAACGTGGCTCGAAGGTTTCTTAAGTTCGCTACCGAGCACTTTGCTTTTCGTAACGCACGACCGGGCCTTTTTGACTCGACTGGCCAAACGCATTTTAGAGATCGATCGAGGCCAACTCTTTGACTGGACTTGCGACTATCCCACCTTCCTCAAGCGAAAAGAACTGGCACTTCACGCCGAAGAGAAACAGCAGTCCCTCTTTGACAAGAAGCTAGCGCAAGAAGAAGTCTGGATTCGAACGGGAGTCAAAGCTCGGCGAACGCGCAACGAAGGCCGCGTTCGAGCCTTGGAAGCAATGCGTTCGGAGCGGGCTCAACGACGCAAGACCGAGGGTACCGTCAAAATGCAAATCGATTCAGGCGAACGCAGCGGGATGCTCGTTTGCAGCCTTACCGATGCATCTTTTGGTTATGGCCAAGACGTCATTATCCCACCGCTCGACTTAACCATCATGCGGGGTGACAAAGTCGGGATCATCGGTCGAAACGGGGCTGGTAAGTCGACTCTCCTCAAAGGCCTGCTTGGTAAACTCGCTCCTTTGCAAGGTAGTGTTCGGCAAGGCACAAAACTTGAAGTGGCTTACTTCGACCAGACCCGAGAGATTCTCGATCTCGATAAGACCGCCGAGGAAAACGTCGGGCTTGGAAAGACCATGATTACTGTCAACGGCAAGACCAAACACATTATCGGTTATCTTCAAGACTTTCTCTTTACTCCCGAACAAGCTCGTTCACCGATTCGGTTTTTCTCGGGCGGACAACGAAACCGACTCCTGTTGGCCAAGCTTTTTGCTCGTCCAGCCAACATGCTCGTGATGGACGAACCGACGAACGATTTGGATACCGAGTCCCTAGAATTGCTCGAAGAACGCTTGGTTGATTACGAGGGCACAGTCCTGGTCGTTAGCCACGATCGTGCGTTTTTAGACAACGTAGTCACTAGCACCATCGTGTTCGAACCCGATGGGATCAAAGAGTATGTAGGTGGCTATGACGATTGGCTTCGGCAACGTCAGTCGGGCAAAAAAGCAGTGGCGGTGGCTGAAGCGACTCGGAGATCGAACGTTACGGCATCCTTGTCCAAGTCGTACGCTTCGCCGTCCGATTCTGGCGGCGAGACGGTAGCCGTCGCAAAGAAACTGAGCTTCAAAGAGAAGCAGGAGCGAGAAAAACTTCCTATGCAGATCGAGCAGTATGAAGCTGAGCAGCGGTCGATCCACACGAAAATGGCTGAACCCGAGTACTTCAAAAGGGCACAAACGCAGATCGTCAAGGACCAGCGTCGCTTGAGTGACCTAGACGATCTCCTGGTGCAATCCTACGCCCAATTAGAAGATTACCTAGCCCGCGAGGCCTAGGGCGAATTTGGAGTGCTGGGATTCCTCCCAGCTTTAAGATTTGAGCCATTTTTTTCGCGTCAATCGATTCGTAGGCAATCAGGTAGCGGTGCCTTCAAGTCGATCAACTCTTTAGATACAGGATGTTCCAATACCAGTCGTTTTGCATGCAACCAATAGCCCGCGTCACCGGGCAAGCCTGGCTGGTCGAACCTCGGTTGACCGCCTGCGGCGTAGAGAGTGTCGCCTAAAAGCGGATGTCCGATGAAGGCAAGGTGTATGCGAATCTGGTGCGGACGCCCGGTATGCAAGTCCACTTCGAAGACTGTCGCGTCGGATCGTCGCTGAAGTGTCCGAGCCACGCTACGTGCAGACTTGCCTAGTGCGTTGGCAGCATAAACGTTTCCTAAACGTGGGTGTGCGACCTCTCCGATAGGTGAGCGGATATCATAGGATTCTTGCGATGCTACCAAATGGCTAAGGGCTTGATATTGTTTTCGAACCTTGGGCCAACCTTGGCTGATCGTCGAAGCGGTCTGAGTGTCCAATGCGAACAGGACTAGGCCGGAAGTTGCGCGACCTAGGCGATGCAGCGGCCGGGCTGTTGGGAAATCGGTCCGAACTAGACTTATTAGGGTATTGAGGTAAAAGCCAGCACCTGGGATGGTCGGCAATCCGCTGGGTTTGTCGACCGCCAGTAATTGTTCGTCTTGATAAATGACGTTGTATTGTTGGGGTGTATCTTCTTCGAACCAAGCTGGTCGATTCCAGATCAAGACGCTTCCTGCACGAAGGGACTCGGTGTTAGTTGCCGTTTTACCGTCTAGGGCAAGTTCGCCAGCGTCCAAGCGAATCTGCCATTCGGCTTCGTTCGAATGAGAAAAGTGCTGTACCAGATACGCAAGCGCGGATTGCCCCGAAGCCTGAGGGCCGAGAACATGGCGATAGCAGTAACCTTGGTTGAGCTTCATGCAGCGATTGTTCTTCGAATTCCTGTTGATTGTCGCCTTTCGCACCGCGAAAGTGCGCTCGGGAACGCACTTTCGCGGAGCGAAAGGCGACAATAATTCGAATTGAAATTTTTTGTTCAAAATTCTTTATTTTTGTGCTCGTCCTTTGTATTTTGGTGCGTTTTGGGTGCCGACTCAAACTCTTTCTTCTAAATCCTTCACTTGTGTATCCATCATGAATCGAACCGTTTTTTTCGTCAGCGTAGCACTTACCGTCACGTTGCTGGCATCGAAAGCCAAGCGTCGATCTTAAGGCGGGCCGATTTAAATCGTAGCGGAAGCTGTCAAAGCTTTCGTGAATGCTGGACGCCAACGAAATGCTTGACGCATTCCGCTACTAGGGAACGCTAGCGAAAGTGTTTCGCGGCCCAGCTTAAGATCCACTACCCTAAAATTAAGCTGGCACAAAGCATTAGCTTGAAACGCGAAAGTCAAAAGCAACGAGAATGATTAACAACGGCAGTGTTTCATTTGACCGCGTCCTGGATGATGAAGAAAAGTTTATTCGGATGCGGCGGTTGGTCGTAAAGCAAGAGCTACCGACTGCGGATGCAACCCAATCTACGCCTCCGAACAAACTGGGACTGTCCTTGTCCGGTGGTGGCATTCGTAGCGCTTCGTTCAATCTTGGCGTGCTACAAGCTCTCGCACACCAAAAACTACTGTCCAATTTGGACTATCTCTCGACGGTCTCGGGTGGTGGTTACATTGGAAGCTGGCTAATGCAATGGATTAAGAATGACGGTTCTGTTTCCAATGTTGAAAAACTGATAGTCCCTGAAAGGGAAGTGAACGCCACCGCCGATCGAATTCCCCTGGATCAGCCAACGGTCACGCGAACCAATTCGATTAGGAATCACGCAAAGCTTGGTGCCAATGCGTCTAACGAAAATGTTGAGATGAAACGCGAGCGAATTTTTGCGAGTGAGCCTGAGCCTATTCGCCATTTGCGAGCCAACACCAATTTCTTAACTCCCACGCCAGGCATTCTGTCGGTTGACTCGTGGTCATTGTTTGCTATCTACTTCCGCAATTTGATGTTGAATTCGCTTGTGGTGCTCCCTACGTTGATCGCCATCAAGCTGATCGTTGTCTTCTTGTCGTTGTGGTATCTCCAAAGCGGTGACAATACATCGAGTTGGTATCTGATATTGGGCGGAATTTTCCTAGCCTGTACGTTTGCTTGCCTTTACTACACCATTGATCGTGTCCGTATTCATGTTGAGAAGAAGATCGCCACCGAGAACTTTTTCACGCGATCGTTTGCCCTCCCCGTGACGTTCCTGGTCATTGCATGTTTTTACTTCGCATTGCATGCAGTGGGCAGTAGCAATGAGATTTCAGAAGCATTCGGCAAGTTCTTGGATTGGTTTCAGATTAAGTACCATCGGACGGACCGGGAATGGAGTTGGACGTATTGTTTCTTATTTGCCTTAGTCGCGGGATTGCTTCATACCATTCCCAACTATTTGTCGTATTGGAAACTCTTGAAGCTGACCTTTGGAGCGAGACATGCGGAAAAACAACCATGGGCACCTGTTCAATGGATTTTCTCGGGATTCGTCACGGGATTTCTGTTTGTTTTTCTTGTTCTAGCATCGGCCCACGTGGTTCAAGACATTTCAAGTGGAATTGTCAGTTGGATGAAGTTTGGAACCGATTCCATCTCCGACGTTCGGACCAGTATGGTATCCAACGTAAGTCTCATGCTGATCGTGCCAATGCTGCTGACCTCGTTGTTTGTTGCCGAATCGGTTCAGCTTGGCATCTTGGGACGACTCGAGTACCGTGAAGTCCGGGAGAAGTGGTCGTACTTCAATTCCTATTGCTTCCTGGCTGCGATTGGGTGGTTTGCAGCGTTTTTGCATGTTTGCATTATTCCTGCGTGGATCATTCAATCCAGCTCAAGTTTGTTTTCCAAGTTTGCGCCAGGCCTTCTTTGGTCCATCGCATCTGCGGCAAGTTTGTGGCTTGCCAAGGGACCGCTTACAGGAGGGGCAAAAAAACCCTACATGGACTGGATCGTCAAAGCAGCTCCTCCCATTTTTCTTTCCGGTGCAACGATCATCGTCGCAACGTGCCTGCAACTTACCTTCGGAGAATTTACGATGGGACGAGTCACCATGACCATTCTCGCCATGGCATGCGTGGCGGTCGTTGCAAGCTTATTCGTAGATATCAACGTATTCTCATTGCAGGAGATGTATCAAGATCGCTTGGTGCGGACGTTCCTCGGAGCATCCCGACTTCAAAAAGGGCAATCGGGTGCTCCCTTCCGGTCGATCTCCGAATTGAGATCACCCGATCCGATTACCGGAATCGATCCTCGCGATGACATCCCGCTGAAGCAATTGGCCATGTCAGCCGTTTCCGAAGAAGGGAACGGAATGCGAACCATTGGCCCACTCTTGCTAATCAATACGGCCATCAATTTGGGCGGCGAAAAAGACTTTGAACATCAGGAGCGAATGGCCGACAGTTTTACGCTAAGCCCTCTCTATTGTGGCTGCCCTCGGACCGGCTATCGATCGACGCAAGACGGCTACGGCGACAACCTCACCTTGGGAACCGCGTTCGCTATTTCCGGAGCCGCGGTCAGCCCAAACATGGGCTACTATTCCTCGCCAGCCGTGACAGCATTGCTCACGTTTTTCAACTTAAGACTTGGCGCTTGGATGCCCAATCCGGCTGGGACAAAATGGAAAGCAGCCGGTCCAACCAATGGTTGGCTTCATCTGATTCGAGAGACGCTCGGGCAAACGACCAGCAAGATTCCTTACGTCTACCTTTCTGACGGCGGGCATTTTGATAATCTAGGGGCTTACGAATTGATCCGTCGGAGGTGCAAGTTCATTATTGCTTCCGACGCAGGAGCCGATCCTGCCGGAGCCTGCCATGAGCTCGCGATGAATGTTCGCAAAGCATCGATTGATTTTGGAATAACCATCGATATCGACTTGTCGCGCCAAGTGATCGATCCCTTGACGGGCTTTTCGAAGGGGAGAGTGGCGGTGGGAGAGATTCATTATCCGCCATTGAATTTGGGTGACGCCGAGGAGATTGGTTACCTCATCTACATCAAGATGACAATGGATGGGACGGAACCTCCTGACCTCCAAAGCTATAAAATTCGCAATAGTGAATTCCCGCACGAGTCCACGATCGATCAGTTCTTTTCCGAGTCTCAATTCGAAAGTTATCGAAAACTTGGTTACACCGTGGCCAGCCAGTTCTTTACTCGCGATCAATCGGAGTACCCGGCTGGCCACCTCATGTGCCCGCCGGAGACCACTCGAACATCTCTCGGTGTCCAACGCTACCTGGAGTACCTCATTGCGATCGAATCCATGTCCTCCGGTGCGGAATGGGACAAACGCAGCACTGAATTCAACGATCGATACTCGAAATTGCAGTCGAAACTACTTTGTGTTGTGAGCCTTCGAAAGCTTGAATGCGAAATGGAAAGCTTGACTCAATTCCTCGATACACGCGAAGCTGTGATTTTCGGATTGAGTCAGGCTCAAGCAGACTTGGACACGTACATGAATCAGTTTCACGCGGACTTTGGTACCCCTCGGTCAGAGGAGGAAGAGCGATCCGAAAAGGGATGGACGATCGAAGCCATCACCTTGATGGATGACGTATTGGAAACCTTGCAACTGCGTGATTATCACGGCGAAATGAGTCGAGGTTGGATGAGGGTCATTCGACGTTGGATGCTTACTTCTGCGTTTGATCGAGTATGGCCGTTGATCCGTGGCGATTTCACGTTGAGGCTTGGTCGGTTTGTAACCGAACTGAAGAGTGATCCCAATTGGACAGTCGGTCACTAGGTCGGTTCCATTTCATCCATGTTGATCTCGTTTAGACCCCTCAAGCCTTCCATGTCAATAATCGAACCTGGCTTTAGGACTTCGAGACGAAGAGTATCCGTATCGGTTTCTGGAATACAGGCCATCACATAGGACTTGCCGAGGACACCCATCCGACCGCTGGGAACTTGCACGAAAAGTGCGGTTCCCTCGTCGATCCCAAAGCCGATGAGCTTCCGTTCGATTCTAAGTGTTTTAGCCAATCGTTGCATTCGGTTTCGATAAAAGAAGTGCTGATCTACGACCGAGTCTTTGAGCAGATCCAGTCCTCGGCACAACTTGGGAACGGTTTTTCCCTCCTCGATCATCACCTTGGTCATGATCGCAGCCCCAGCGGATGTCCCACCAATGATGCCACCGCGATCGAGCAATTCCTGCAATCGCGTTTCGGTTTCGGTGCCAGCATACAAGTTTGCCAACCAGGATTGCTCACCGCCACTGAACCAGACTGCCGT
>JANPNA010000452.1:0-4136 GCA_031427235.1 Pirellula sp. | reverse complement strand
ACTTTGCGATCCAGTAGTGGTCACCGGTATTCTGCAGCCACACGGCAATGTAATCCAGGTTGTGGTCGTGCCGGACAAAAGCCCTACACCCAAGGCATCTGACGGCGAACGACGGGTGGGGCAGCAGTAATTCGCGAGCGTCAAGGTTCGAACATCATCGGAATGATTGACGTACGGAACAGAGTAATCCCATCGTTGCTCTGCACCTTTCTGCTCCAGGAAGGGCATGATGCGAACGAGCCAGGTGGTTTCGGTGCCGCCGCACGATCGCTCCGGGGGCGCGTCCGGACGCGGTTGAAATCGGGCAGGTGGAAAAGCGCGTAGGCTATCATGAAAGGTATGCGTCGCTAAGGCAATTTGATGCAAGTTGTTTTTGCATTGCATAGACCTTGCCGCTTCCCGCGCCGACTGAACTGCAGGGAGTAACAGCCCGACCAGTAATCCAATAATGGCGATAACCACTAGTAGTTCGACGAGAGTGAAGGCGCGACAATTTCTATTTGACATTCCAGTTCCTTTGCTTTTAAGACCCATAACCATCAGTTTACCCTAACGAAAGCAGAATTTCGAAGTCTTTTACCGTAAGATTTTCTGAATCGCGGGCAACAAAGAAGCGGCAACACGTATTTATTTCATAGGATTTCAACGATTTTCCACGTCGAAGTAGAAGGCGGTTGGAGCTATCGCCTTGTTCCGTGGTGCATCATTAGCAGATCTCCGACGGGCATATGCGGCGGTGATGTTGAGGCAGTGATGTTGGCCTAAGAGCCTTTTGCACCTGAATTCTTGTCGATGAAACCACGAAAGGCAGCAAGTGTTTTTGGACTCACATGATGCTCGATTCCTTCCGCATCGACGCTGGCAGTTAGCTCATCAACACCCAATGCCAATAAGAAAGCAAACACGGTTTCATGACGCTTTCGACAGAGTGTTGCCAAGCGTTTCCCCATGTTGGAAAGCAGAATCGGTTGATACGGTTCCGTGATTAGGAGACCTTCCTTCGTGAGCCTAGCAACGATTCGGTTGGCTGTAACATGACTTACACCAAAGTGCGCGGACAAATCGACCAATCGGCAAACCGACTTTTCCGCCAGAATTTTGGCGACCGCCTCGACGTAGTCCTCTGCACGCTCAGTGGAATGATCCTTTCGTGTGCGTTGATGCGGTATGGACGTGCGGTCTACAGATGCAGACATTATTGGTGCAGCTCTACAAGATTACGGATGGTGACGCGGATAATCTATTTTAATAAGAAAACCACTGCTGACAAGTGCCAATGCCATTGACGTTGGTTTAGCCTACGCTAAACTATGTTGCAATGTAGCAATGGCTACATTATGCGAGTTATGTGAATTGAGTTCGGAAGTCCGATACAGGTACGAGGTGAAAAGGATGACGATGTCATTGAGCCGATCCAAATGGTCTGTGCGACGGGAATCAAAACGATGTGGTTTCACGCTTGTCGAGTTGCTTGTCGTTATCTCGATCATTGGTGTGCTTGTTGGACTGTTGCTGCCGGGAGTACAGTCAGCTCGGGAAGCAGCAAGGAGAACACAGAGCCAAAACAATCTGAAGCAAATGGGGCTCGCTTTACTCAACTACGAAAGCGCTCTGAAGACATTTCCTTCGGGATACGTTTCCAGCATTGGTGGGTCAAGCATGAATGCAGCTACGCTTGATGCGGCTCCCGGGTGGGCATGGGGTACTTTGCTGCTTCCCTACATGGAGCAGTCAACCGTGTATAACCAACTCGACACGTCACTGCCTTGTTGGCATCCGAGGAACGGAGCGATCGTCAAATCGCGAGTTCCGGGATTTCTAAATCCAGGCGCAGCGAATTTCGATGGTGACACGATCGTTACTGATGACTCCCAAACGGTTCTCGCTCGATTTGGACGCTCGCACTACGTTGGCAATTGCGGCCAAGATGAGCCATGGGGCTACGCGCCGCCGGTTCAAGACTGGAGACGACTTGCGAGTGGTCCACTTTATCGTAACTCGCGAGTACGGATAGCCGAAGTGACCGATGGCCTGTCCAACACTGTCTTTGTGGGAGAGCATACGACGATAAGCGACAAGACGTGGGTCGGTGTGGTTCCGGGCAGTTTTTCGTGCCCAAAAGATCCGCAGAGATTTCCGTTCACCGAATGCGATCACGGCGCGACCTATGTTCTCTGTCATTCAGGACCGGCTGCCGATGAGCCTGGTATCGTCCATCCACCTTCTTTTCCGACCTGCCACGTTTGCCAAATGTATGCACCCTGGAGTGCTGGTGGTGGGTATGTTCTTTTAGGAGACGGAAGTGTTCGGTACATTGCGACAACCGTTAATTTGGATACTTGGGCTGCTATGAGCAGTTGCGCAAAGGGGGAGGTGTTTTCGCATGACGAGTAATTTTCAGACGCTAGGTCGGGTGTGTCAATTCGGCTTTTTGCTTCTTATTGGGTCATCGCTGTTTGCTGGCTGTAGTCGACATCCCAATGCGACAAGCCGTGAATCTATGGAATTCATCAAGCAGGTCTATACCGCCTGTAATACAAAGAATGCGAAGCGCTTGGCTTTGTGCAAGGATCGATTGGCCGAACTCGAATCGGAAGGCAAGATAAGCAAGGAGGAAATCAAATCCTTCAAGATAGTTCTTGACCTTGCGGGCAAAGGTGAGTGGGAGTCCGCCCAGTCAATGGCTATGAAGTATGCGCAAGATCAGATTCGCTGAGAATCAATCCGTTCGCAATGCACTCGATAATCGCAAGATGCAAGCACGCCTAAGAATCTTTCGCCGTTTCGATTCTCAATTGCGTACCAATTACAACGTCGACCGCATTGATGTTTGTCTCAGAGCCTATCCGGAAAATGGAATTGCTGTAAAGCCTGAAATTTGCGAGAGTTAGGAGGTCTCCCCTCAAATTCTACGTCGCAAAGGACTGCGCGATGCCTGATATCATTACACGGAAGAAATACTCTACAGATGTTACGGACGAGCAGTGGGCGATTATTAAGCCAATTGTTGCCGGGGCTTCTCGTGAGGATCGTCGAGGGTGCCACCGAACAGTTTCGCTACGAGATGTTTTGAATACCATCTTTTACATAAATCGAACTGGTTGTCAGTGGGATATGCTTCCGCATGATTTGGTTGCAAAGAGTACCGCTCATGACTACTTCGCGAAATGGCGAGACGACGGTACCTGGAACAAAATCGTGACTGTGTTGCGCACACGCCTTCGCGAACAAGCTGGACGTGAAGCCACGCCCAGTGTGGTCTGCATTGACAGCCAGTCGGCGAAAATAACTGAGGTCGGTGGAAGCGAACGAGGCTACGACGGCGGTAAGAAAATCAAAGGAAGAAAGCGACATTTGCTGGTCGACGTGCTCGGACTTCTCGTCGCGGTGGTGGTCACAGGAGCCAATGCAGACGATGGTACGGCGGCACCACTCGTAATCGATCGCATGGCCATCAATGAGTTTCCACGCATGGCGGTCATCTTGGGTGACAATAAATATAACAACAAGAGCCTAAATAAATGGATGGAACGAGAGCGTCCCGCTTGGTCCATTGAAGTGCAGAAGCCACCGCAAGGGAGCAAAGGCTTTAGTCCCATACGAATTCGATGGGTCGTAGAAAGAAGCAACGCATGGCACAACCGCTGCCGCAGGAACAGCAAGGACTATGAACGTCGTCCGGATTCCAGCGAATCCATGATCAAAATCAGTCACATCGGAGTGATGCTCCGTAGGTGCTCACCAACAAAAAATCACAATTTCAAATATCGCAGCGTAGCAGCCTAAACCCATAAAAACAAGGAAATGTTTTCCGGATAGACTCTAAGTCCACATTGATTTGAACCAACTTGTGGAAGCGACTGGATCCCGGCTTCGGCTACGTCCACATGGGGATGGGAAGCTTGCGGCCTAGGGAAGCGATCGCTAGGTTTCTGGATAACCCCAAAGCCTTGTGGAAATCGCAGAAGCCTGTCGGAGGGAAGCGGACGCTTGCACACGGAGATGCGAGTTTCTTTGGGAAGCTGCAAGACGCCTTTTGCTGCTACTAGCATATCTGATTTTGGCAAGGAAGCTGATGTCACTCCCGGCACTCTGGATGCCGCCAGGCTCGCTGTGGGAGCAGCCTACGATACCGT
>JANPNA010000451.1:0-3944 GCA_031427235.1 Pirellula sp. | reverse complement strand
CAACAGATCAGGTCGACCGGCGGAATTGACGAACAACGAGTCGCCCGTGAACACGCCCCACGATTTTGGCGCTCGCTTCTTCTCCGCGGCTTCGTAGGACATATGTTCTGGCGTATGCCCCGGCGTATGACGGGCGGTCAGTACCAGATCACCGAATTCGAAGGTGTCGCCATCCTTGATCGCTTTGTGATCGAAATCGTACTTTGCCTTGCCCTCTTCGCTCACATATATGCTTGCGATCGCGACCCGATCCGCCAACTCGCGAGAGCCACTTACGAGGTCAGCGTGTATGTGTGTTTCGAAGATATGCGTGATGGATACTTTTCGCCTGCGAGCCAGCTCGATGTAAATGTCGACGTCCGCTCGCGGATCAATCACAGCCGCCGTTCCGGTCCTATCATCACCGAAAAGATAGGAGAGTTCAGCAATGCCTTCCGTCGGAACGGTTTCGAGGATCATGGGCATAGTCAATTCCTAAAAAAAAGGCCACAACGGAAATGGAAATTACAGACGCGTTCGATCGGACTCGACGAGTTGCAAGGCGACGTGTTCGTTAGGTTCGGCAGTGTAATCTTTCCCCAGTCCCCCAGTGCCTGAATAACAGGCTGCAATTGTTCGTAAAACACAACGAACGTTGCCGCTCCGGCGAACATCCCCAGAACCCACCACGACCGCAGTCCCCATCATTCGAACAACGGTCCAGTCCTTGAATAAAAACTGGCCAACGATCGCTTCAAATTTCGAAACGCGACCCTTCTGTAGGAGGACGCCGAATAGAATCCCTGTGACCAACCCAAGTAGAAGTTTCGTTGGCGAATCAAACATGATCGACACCCTCCTTTCCGTAAATCGCCCAGTCGGTCAAGGTAGCTATCCCGAACGCTACGATGATAAAAATCCAGCTGGACAAGGCTAACTGCATGGTTCCGCTAATTCCGTGTCCGCTGGTACAGCCCTGGGCTGGCCTGATGAAATCGCAGCCAATAGTTGAATAACGGCTTCAATACAAGCCCGACGCTTCAATACAAGCCCGACGCGCAAGCGAGGGATGGTTCCGACCCCTCGCTTGCGCGTCGGGCTTGTATCTTCCTCAGCCCAGCCCTGGGCCAATCGAGCGCCGAACATCATCAAAGCGCCAGCGAAGAACGCGGCAGCCAATCGCTTCGCCGCACGATCACCGAAACGCCAACGCCAAAGAGGTGAAACCACGGGCGACCCCCGATCACCCGATAGTGTTGAGCTAATCATGGCACCCAGAAATACACCGATCACTAACATCCATTCCCAGTCGATCTTAGGTGGCTTACCTTCCGCTTCCTTTTTTGCGAAATATTCATTTGTTTGTTCGACTTGCGGGACAGTCGCCTTCTCTGCTAAAGCCGCGCTATATTCAAATGCCGTCGTTACACCAATCGGTCGATCTGCGGTAGCAAAAGCGAACCAACTGAGCAGCCCGATACCAGCCCCGGCAATATACGGGGACCAGGATTTCATAGTGAGCGGGTTTTTCATGCTTTATGGACTGTGTTCGTAAATTGACCAGTTTGGAAGGTTTAGAGTCATCTACTTTCGGCGGCCAGCAGCAGATCTGCGGGTGCGTTTGCACGGACGTGGCCCGCCGAATCGAAATCTCCACGAAGTGACTTCGATGCGTACCTTTCGTGGTCGATTTCGTAGGAAGTGCGAATTCCCAGGCGGCTAAACACTGGCAAATTTACCTTTTAAAAATGATAAGCGGATTGGATCATTCAACCAAAGCTGCAAATCCTATGCCGTCAAATTCGATTGCATCTTTCTTTGGTTCAAGAATAAAGCATTTGATATAAACTTGTCGGTCTTGGGGACTGGTAAGAAAGTGAAAGACGGCCCGATCATGCCAGACGTCGTACGTTTCCAGTTCCGTTGGGTATGAACCCAGATTCGACCCGCTCTCATCACCGATCGCGAGATCACGTAGATTGCTACCATTAAAATGGCCCCGGAGAAAATGCGTTGCAAAGTTGGGCCAGCCAGTCGCTGCGCTAGCCAACTTCCGGCGAACAAGCCCGCAAGGCTACCTGTCGTAAAGAGCCCAGCGATTTGGATTGATAGATCCCTACCCGCGAGTACGTAGCTAGCGGTTCCTGCAATACTTACAAGAGTAATAATCAGCAGTGAGGTCCCAATTGCCCGTTGCATACCCATGCAAGAGAATGTCAAGAGAGCAGGGACGATGATGAACCCACCCTTCTCAGCGCTGCCGACAACACCTGCGGCAGTCTCGAGCAAATCCGGTCTGCCAATAGAACCCTGATCCTTTCCAATCAGCTTCGCAAGTAACGAAGCGACCTTCTTCCCGGTGCCAGTGCTTGTGGCAGCCGTGCAATCGTTCCTTTAAGCCTGACTGGTTCCAAAAAACGTGAGAGGCCATTCGAAACGAGCTCGAACCGATTTGGGTGACCGGTACGATTTGCGTGGCGGTGGCTACACCCAATAACCCAATTTCATGGTCGCGCGTCCATGCCTACACCTTTCAAAACTTAGAGGCTAAGTAGTCCCGAAGGGACGAAATCAAGGCCTCGGTCCGTAAACGGGCAACTCGTGACCACTTTCCTAGGCGACTAGCGGACTCTGCCGGTGGTGAGCAGCGCCTGTTTCAGAGTGGCGTCGGCAGGTTTGTTGGAAAGCCAGATGCTGAACAAGGCTTGCTTAAATTTTGTGCCAGCTACAGCGCCTTTGAGCGTACCGTTCTTGTTCACAATCACCCCATGCTTTGGAAGGTAGACCATATCGAATGTATCTCCCTTTGCAATGGCATCCTTGAAGCAGTCGCGGAACTCGTCAATCTGTTTGCGAATTTCGCGAGTATCACCACCAGTCGCATTTTTGAAGCCTTCTTCCAAAGAGTCAATGAGGCTCTTCTGGCTGACGAAGCTCGAAGTAATTTTGATGCGAATCGCCATCGGCTGATCGGCCGCGATGATTTGAGCGGCATCGTTGCTGGACTGCGTCAAGTAGAGCCCCGCAACGTACAACTCAAGCAATGTCTTTGTTCGCGCACCCTCGCCGTTGAGAACCAGGCGATGTTCGCCGGCTTGAATCTGTGACGGTAAGTCGCCAGCGATGGCAGGCAGTTCAAAGAGGCTGGAACCAAAAAGTATAAAGGCAACGGCCACTGACTTCCACATGTTAAGTTTCTTCCGTTTGCATTCGACTAACTCTACTCAACCTGCAGGCTTGCGATGTTAAGCAAAGCGGCAAGCGTTCACAGTACCTCTATCGGACTTTAGCAGTTTCCCCGTGAAGGACACAACAGAAGAATTACGCTTCTGCAGCATTTTTATCTACATTCTGAACAACGAAACACGGAGAGCTGGCAAAGCCACCATTGCCTGAATCGGTGCTAAGCAAATCGGACGCAAGACAGGGCCTTTCAAAACCCAACGATTTCATTAATCGAAAAGCAAAAAGGGGTCAGCACAACGAAGCGGCTGCTTCGTCGCGGCTGCTAGCTGTCGGACAACCATACCTTACTCGACTCAATAATGCATCGGGTGTCAATTTGTCGAGGCCTGCTTCGCAAACGTGAGCAATATAGGGAGACTCTAATGCAGATTTTACGTTGCAGTGCGCAGCAGCAAACAGCGTCGAACTTCAATTAAATTCAACGTATGCGATTGATGCATAGTCGTACAGATTTCAGCACGACGTGCGGCAGAAGTTCGCTGACGGCATCGTCAGCGAGTTCGCAGCTCAGCGGCCTGCGTACCTGTCGCGAATCACTTTTGGTGGACTCCGTGTGAATAGCCCGTAGTAGACGTTGTTCGGTTTAGAACCGTGACGACGAGCCGTTTCCGCCACCGTCATCAGTGCGGCCAATCGATTCGCGCCAGCGACGCTGCGACTGCCGAATGTGATCTTGCGCATCACCACCAACGGTCGCAATGCTCGCTCCGCCAAGTTGT
>JANPNA010000450.1:0-6859 GCA_031427235.1 Pirellula sp. | reverse complement strand
AAAAAAAAATTTGTTTTTTTTTTTGTTGGTGGGTTTGTGTTTTTTTTTTTTTTTTTTTTGGGTTGGTTTTTTTTTTTACCTCGCGGTTTGTTTCGTCATAAAAAAAACCCCCCACTACGGCCAACCCTAATTCTTAGTTGTAACAAAGCACTAGTGGAGCCGGTTGGTTGCCTCCATTCCTCCATTCCTCCATTCCTCCCTCGCGGTAGAATGGGTGGATCGTGTCGATGCACGGAACAATTACAGTCGAACCATCGAAAAAAGTGAGGTGTGCGTTGAGTCTAGTCATCTGCAACAGAATTCCCTGGGTAATTTCCTTCTTGGTGGTCTTGAGTGTGTTTCGCCTGCCATCTTCTGCGATTGCACAAGAACACTCAAGAGACCGAGGTGCCACCGTTTCGGTTTCGGCCACACACGAAATCGTCTTGGTGCCGGAAAAAATCCGTTTGCAAATGCTCGTTCGAGCGGAGAGTCGCGAAGGAGAAAACGCAATGAAGCTGCTTCAAAAGCATCAAGAGCGGGTGAAAAAGGATTTGGTCGCACTTGATGCCGTCGAGTCGTCGATTGAGTTTTCCGAGACTTCTATGTCCGTGGGAACGCCCGGTGTGGATGATCCGGAAATTGCTCGTAGAATGATCCGTCAACAAGCAGCACAGTTGGCCCAAATGCGAAATCTGAACCCACAGCTTCGCGGGCAGATCCAAACTCCCACCAACGAGGATGGAATTAATGATCTGCCTCAAATCTTCGCAGCAACATCAGCTCTCATGGCCGAGTGGAAGCTTGAAAATGGACTGGATGACGCTGCAATCCTGTTGCCCATTCAATTGAAAACAGCCATTGACGAAAAGGATTTCAAAGGACGGAAGCTCAAGGAAGCATTAGACCCTGATGAACAGTTGCTCGTGCAGCCACTTTTGGGATCTTCCATTTATTCCAGTTCCAATCGCCAACCGGAATTCCAGTTGGTCTTCGTCGGCAAAATGTCCATTAACCAAGAAGAAGTGGCCTTAGCCGAAGCTTTCAAGAAAGCCCAATCGCATGCTGCCATGCTGGCGAAGGTGGCTGGTCGCAAACTGGGCGGCATGCGTTCGATTTCTTCGACAGCGAATTCGATCCCCCAAAACTACACTCAATCCTATGCACTCAATGTTAGCAATTCGATCGTTTCTTTTGCCCGAAAAAACGTTGGCGAAGTCAGCAGCGAAGATCCAAACGGATTGAGACAAATCGTCGTTATCAACGTGTCGTTCGATGTGGAATAGGGGAGGGTTGTCAGTTGTCAGTTGTCAGTGGGCAGTGGGCAGTTTGAATTGCGACACCCTTTCACCTTTAGCCTTACTCCATACTCCTTACAATCGCTTGTTCGATGATGGAGCATGCTAGGTCGATGTGATTCTCAGTCGTGACTCCCGGTGGTGGTAGGAACCTAATTCTGTTCGGGTTACTACCTGCTAAGAATCCCATGAGTCCCAAGTGGTATAGCTGCATCAGCATCTCTTTCGCTTCTTCGGCGCCACCGTCGCCCGGCGTAAAGGCGATCATCATCCCTTCGCCATACGGACCGCAAAGCTTGCCCGGATACTTTTTCGCTAACTGCTCAAGCTTGCCTCTGAAGTATTGATGGCGTCGAACATTCCAGCCCGCGGAACCGAAACACTCCTTGGATTCCAACTCGTCCAGGACCGCAAGTCCACAACGAATCGACGCTGTCGCGCCCGTAAAGGTTTGAGAAAGTACTGGGCCTTTTGGTTTTAGACTGTCTCCATAAAGTGTTGCGCAAACCTGAGTGATCTTGCCCAAGGTTACTAGGTCTGCATACGCGTCGAGTTCAAAGTGCTGGAATGCAAAGGGTTGACTTAGTCTAGAAAAAGTTTGAACCTCATCAAAAATAACCAATATCTTGTTTGCATGACAAATCTTGCAAAGCTCTTCGAAGTAAGGTTTCGTGCCCGGATAGTAACCACCCTCGCCAGCAACCAACTCGAGCCAAAGGCAGGCATATTCTCCAGGATGACGAGCCAGCAACTTTTTCAACGTTTCGATCGCACCTCGCGTTGCTCCCTCAGGGTCCGCCGGATGGAACATGGGAATAAAATCGACGTCCAGTGTTTTGGGAAGCCCTGCTCGATAGGCTGGTCGATCCGTCAACTGCGCCAGCGCCAGGCTTCTTCCAGCAAAGCAATTGTCCAAGCAGATCACTCGCGACGCGGGAAACCGATTGTGAAATGCAATCTTCAATGAGTTTTCATTGGCCATCGCGCCACTGGTACTTAGCATACAATGGTCCAACTTGGCACCAAACCGGTTAGCGAGCCCAAGCAACCTCTCGCACATGGCCAGAGAACCCGAATTGTGCTGGAGATTGCCCTGCATGACCGTGTCCTCCAGCCCCGCATCGACAGTTGCATTCAACATCGCCGGATGACTGTGTCCCATTCCATGAACACCAATTCCTACAATGAAGTCGAGCTTGACACTGCCATCACCCAGTTCGACAAAGGGACCATTTCCAAGGCCACTTGTAATGTACGGAAAGTAGGGGGCACCACCTCGGGCAACCGCAAGTCGCGACAATTCGTCTTGATACTGCGATACCAATTCTGGTTTTGCAGATCGAACTGCGTCGATCTTCGAACTATGTTCCTTCAATGCTGCGGCCAGCAACTCTTTGGCTTTTCCGATACGCGGATCGGCCATAAGTCTGCTGGAGATGAGGCCATCGTCGTCGGTTCGACCAATTCTTCCAGTTTGTTGAAACGGCGAATGAAGGGATTGATTCATGGATCTACACTGGGGTTGGTGAATGGGTGAGAACTCGACAATTGACAAGGAAACCTGTCAAAAAGTTCGCCATCCTAACATGTTCCGCCGAACGTGAGAACCGCCGTCAGTACACTTCGATGGTCTTAACGGCTCCGGCACCCTGAGTGCTAGCGCCTTCGAGGCACCGCCAAGCAGCCTGAATGAGTTGATCGATTTTGAACGATCGGGAAGGTGCGTTGACCATCGCGACTCCGGACACCAGCGGTAGAGCAACCGCAGTCGCAAGCGTTGAGTCTACATTGGAACTATTGAATTTGGCGAAGGAATCTCGTATCCATTGCGCCAGTTCCGCGCGCTCCACGTCCTGGAAGACTAACGACAACTCTCCCTGGTCGCTAATAAAACCACTCACATTGCTCGCTTCGCCGTGAGTGTCCATGTATTCGATGAAGGTTGTTTGCCAGTTTTGCAAGGCAGCCATTGCGCTGTCCACCTTTGTCCCAAGTTTTTTGACAACGATCAACGAAAGCGATCCCTGATCATTCCGGCACTGTTGGAGCAACTGGTCCAAGTTGGAACTCAACTGCGGATCGCGTGCCGAACGGATTTCAACAAAGCGATGGTCGTCTGCCATTTTGCATTTTTGAAGTTCGTTGGACTCCTTGGGAATCCCTTTCCTAGTCGATTGCGATTCTAGCAAGACATCCACCTCGTTCTTTCCAGCCAAAGGGGCGACGGAGGGGGAGGTTGCATTCTTGACGGAATTGCAAACGGGCTCGCCAGACAAGGTTCCAGCGACGCGTTGCCAATGGTCACGCAACTTTTCCCAAGCGATCACCCCGACGGAGAGTTCGGGTGGAATGGTGATTTGGGCACGCTGGCTACACAATTGACCAGCCAATGACCACCATGCGCGATGTTTCTCCGGGGACACACTGGAAACATCTATTAACTTTGCAACGTTGGCCGTGCCACGGTTCGATTTGGCCGCGAGGTCGCTCCAAAAGGTTTGGGCCATCTTTGGCAAAGCGATTCGAAAGGATTTGGGGATAGTCTCAAATGGGTCGACGTTGGATCGATTACTTTCCTTCGACCATGCTGCCAGATCGTCTTCCGTTGTCAGTCTGTTTAATTCCGCGATCATGCAGGTCATGCGAATAAGTGAGATCGTGTCGACGATTCCCTTGCCCGCTTGGCCTTGTCCAGCCGCCAAATAAAGTGGCATCACCGACTTCAGTAACATCCTAGATCTTAGCGGTTCTCCGAAGCTGGTTTTTGACTGATAGAGCCATCGCAATGCCACCGCGAGACAGGCGATTATTGCCTGATTCCGTTCTTCTGTCAGGTTGGAGGCCGATGGTTCGTTCGCACTGGACACTTTGATGAGCTCCGCCATTAACGACTCAAGCGGATCGATTTGCCGATCCTGCAGTCGTGGCACGTGTGGCGTCAACAGTTGCGCTAACACATCGCTCGGTAATGCGTTCATTCGAGCGGCAATTCGACCAATGGTCTCGGAACGAAAGTCAAGCGAATCGTTCTGGTCGACGTCCGAGGTCGATCCGGAACGCGGGATGCAGGGGGTGCTAAGTGTTGTCGGCATGGAGTCTGTCAGCGCGAAAAAGAACGAGGAGGTAGCTGTCAAAACGTAGCTCGAATACTGGGGCACCCAACGGAGGAAAAGAGAAGTTATTATGTTCGCCGTTGGTTTTGAAAATTCGGATCTAACGATCGTAGCGGTTGTGCAATCGGCAACACAATTCGAACCGTGGTCCCTTTCCCCAAGCTGCTGTCGATTTCCAATCGACCGTCGATTCCTTCGACAATCGTCTTGACGATATTCAAACCTAAGCCCGTTCCTCTCGGGGTCGTGGCTGGGTCACGACCGGAATCACTTCGAAAGAACCGACGGGATACCCTGGCCAAATCCGTTGGCGAAATCCCAATGCCCGTGTCGGAAACTCGTAACGTGCACTCTGCAGACGAAGTTTTCGTTAACTCGATCTCAACCGTACCATTTTCATGCGTATACTTGATTGCATTATCGATAATATTGTGCAAGACAATTCGCAAATGTTCGTGGTTGGCCGAAACCGTGATCGGTTCGAGTGAATCGAAATTCAAATAAATGTTGTTGGCCGTGGCCAGGGCTTCGAAGAAATCGCTCGATTCGCGAATCATTGTATCCAACCGAATCTGGCTGCATTTCGATTCCAAGCCGATCGCATTGGCCTCACTCAACAGCAACAATTGCTGGACCAGTTTGTTCAAGTACTCGCATTCGTTGAGGACACTTAAAAGCATGTCCGAAGACTTACCATCGGGCAATCGCCCCAGGACCACTTCAACGTTACTTGTAATCGCTGCCAGCGGACTACGAAGTTGATGTGCGGAATTTGCGATCCAATCCTCATTGGCCTTCAGTTGCGACCGAACCCGACTAAGCAATGAATTGACGGTGCCAGCAAAGCTGTCTAGCTCATCGCCACTTCCCCGCAAACCGAGTACCTGAGTCCTGTTGGTCACGGAAAGCTCGGCGGCCTGCTTGGTTAAATCCGTTAACGGATTGAGCAACTGGGCGGACAGGATTAAGGAGACAATGGGTCCTAGAATGACCACGATGAGAAATACCCAAAGCAACAGTCGATCCAATTGTGCCATGGAGTCCTCCACTATTTCCAAGGAGCAGCCCACCTGGATCCAACCCGTCGGATTTCCCTTGCTCCTCGATAGTGAGCGATAAAATGGACGGTTCAAAAACCGATACTTGCCCGACTCTTGTATGTCCGTATTGCCGAGCGTAATCGATTGAAGCGAGTCAGGCACACTAATCGTTTCCCAAGTTAAATTTTTCTTTTCATCAAAGACCCGTAGAAACCAATGGTGCAACTCATGGGTAGCCGCATGACGATTCCACGCCTGTGCACGCTCTGGACCAATTGGGCCAGCGATCGACTCCAACTGTTCAACGAATTCCTGTGCATCGTCTTGCAAATCCAATTTGGTTCGCTTGACTAGCAACAGCGACGCCACGTTTCGAAATGCGAATCCGACCGCCAAAGCCGTGATCAAAATAAACAAGGTCAAGATGACGGCAGTACGGACTCGAAACGTAAGTTTCCCCCAATAACGCATCCGCGATTGCCCTAGCAGCTCGGATGAATCTTCTGTTGTGGGTTTGCCGTCAACCATTGTCAGTCGCTTCTGGCGGTTCGATTCGAGGCTTGGGTTCTGACTCAGAGAGCATGTAGCCACGTCCTCGAATGGTATGGATCAACGATTGTTCGAAACCGCGTTCCAGTTTGCTCCGCAATCGATTGATGTGCACTTCGATTACGTTCGTTTCGCCTTCCCAGGCGGTTTCCCAAAGTTGGTGACACAGCATTTTTCGAGTTAAGACTTGATTCTCATGCCGAATGAAAAGCTCCACCAAAGAGGTTTCTGTCGGCGACAGCTTGAGCTCTTTGCCTTCACGAAAGACACGCCGAGTCGTCAAATCCAGAAGCAGAGGGCCAAAGGTGAGTGTGCTCCCTTCGATCCGGTTGTTCCGTCGGGTAATGGCTATGATTCGAGCAATCAACTCGAGCATTTCAAATGGTTTGACGAGGTAATCGTCGGCACCTTCATTCAAGCCCGCCACCCGATTCTCGAGCGAACCTAGAGCGGTCAATATCAAGACTGGGGTCGGATCGCGTTGAGCCCGAATGGCTTTTAATAGATCCAAACCGTTCTCGCCTGACAACATCAAATCTAGAACGACCGCATCTGGCCTTCGATCGCGAATCGCTTGAATTGCCAACGAGACCGTCGAAACGATCTCGCACTTAATTTCCTGATCGGACAGTCCCTCTAAAATAGCGTTGGACAAGCTCGGATCGTCCTCCACCAAAAGTATGTTTATTGCCATCAGTTTAGCACCTTGTACTTTTACTTTCTCTAGCGTGGATTATTCACGGGGCAATTAAGGATCAGCCGAAGGGCAACGCTGTGAAGTATTTTCGTCCGATCGGAGCTTGCCTCCGACGGACGCCGTTTTGGCGTACTAAAAGTGCGGTTCCGACCTTAAATTGCCGCACTCCGTTCCCGCCTCGAC
>JANPNA010000449.1:0-5507 GCA_031427235.1 Pirellula sp. | reverse complement strand
ATGTCTGCGATATTTTGCTTGGAAAGAACTTTTTCCAACCCTTCCGGCATAAGGCTCAGTCGATTGCTAACCAATTCCTCTAATTCGGACCGGACAAGTGATTCATCTTTGGCATCGGGGCCACGAAGTGTTATGTTGGATTGCGTTTCAGCCAACAAGAGACCGCTTACGGTTCTGCCTGAATCCGTAATGGCTTGGTAGGCAACGTATCTACTATCGAGATTGCGATTGGGATCAAAGATTTCTTGAAGCAAAAACTCATGTGACTTGGAAGCAACCGCGGTCAAATCTGGCCCCACCGAATATCCGAGCTCGCCAAGCCGGTGGCAAGTGCTGCAATTCTTTGCAAACAGTCCTTTGCCACGTTCGGCATTCCCGGTCAAGCGAAGTGCTTCTCGGTATTCGTCGATCACAACCTTTCGATCGGAATTGACTCTTCCTGCCAATAGCAATTCAGACCTACCGACGATTTCCGCATTCGAATGGGAAAGCAGTCGCTGTCGGCGCATCGCATTCAGATCCGCAACTCCAACTGCGTTGGATTCCATTGCATTGAGCAGGATTGAGATCCAGGAATCGCGAGCTAGTAATAGATCCAGCGCATGAGATTTCGTCGCGGGAGAATAGCTGCGCCAACCGATGAGGATCTCAGTGGCCGCCTTTTCGCTCGAAAGTCGCGCCATTGCGGTGGCAGCAGCCATCTGAATGGCGGCGGAGTTCCTAGGCGATAGCAGTTCCGACAGAATTTTGAAGTCAGTCTCCGAGTCTACTTTTCGTCTCGTTAATGTGTTAATCACTTTGAGGCGTGTCGCCTCATCCGCGTTAATGTTCAGCGCAAGTTCTCTAGCTTGTTCCAGCAGCGAATTCAAAATTTCCATCGATTCTGCGGCAGCGACTGTTGTACTGGCACCCTGGCTCCTTTCCAACGATTCCAGTATCGTCGCTACTAATGGCCAATTGACATCGCTAGCGTCGTCTCGCTTGGAGGCACTGGCATGCTTGATCAAAGAACTCTCGGTAGCATCATTCCCCATGGCAATCGCACTAGGAATTACCCGCTTGATCAGACTGCTGGACTTGGATGCCACATTGTCTGGATCCAACAAGGTGCGAACGAATACCGGGACATTCATACGATTCAGTCCGCTCAAGACGCCATTCACCAAGAAGGCATCTTCCTGATACTTCGTCGCCAGCTCGGCCATGGCAATTGCTGCCGTTGGGTTTTGCCAGTTGCCTAAAGAACACGCAACCTGCAATCGTACTTGGGCGTCATCATCTTGTGCCAGCTTGATAATCTCCGACAGGATTTTCAAATTGGGATTGTGCCTTCGAAGCGCAACTTGATCCGAAAGTCGAACCGCATGGCGCCGAACTCCTGGGTGCTTATCCTGCAAAGCCAGCTCCAAATCTTCATCGCCAGTCCCCTTTAACTGCTCCAGGGTGCAAAGCGCGTGCAAACGAGCTTCGGGTCTTGAATTCGTTCGAAGCATCTCTTTCAACTGCGGGATCGCAGAAGAATCCGAGTTCCAGAGAAGTGTCTGCATAGCCATGTCCCGCTGCCATCCATTCGCACTATCCAAAGCCGCAACCAAGCTCGAGGTGTCGCATTTATCGAGACGCAACCACGGATTGAGCTCCCCTTGTTCAGGACGCACGCGATAGATACGTCCCATGGAATGCCCAGCGCGAACGTCGATTTTTGCCAAATCAGCCTCAGGGATCCAATGCGGATGTTCGATCACAAAGCGATACATGTCAACAATCCACAACGATCCGTCAGGAGAAGTGCGGGCTTGCACTGGCCGGAACCATGTGTCGCTTGAACTCAGGAACTCGGACTTGCTTTCATTCACTCCCCGCGATCCCTGAAAAGTGGATTGGAAGGGTTTGAGTTTCAAACGATGAACAACTAGGTTTACCGCCTCGCAAGTGAAAACGCTTTGCAAATATTCGCTACCCAACAACGAATCGCGATAGACTCCCATACCGCAAGCGGCGGTCGCTTGACCTCCGGTGCCGGACAAACTGAACAGTTGTAACTTTTCTGTAGCAGGATAGACCTTGTTTGCTTCTGTATCGATTGGCAAGCTGGACAGTCTTGGAGGAGCAGTCAGATGCGCGTTTCTGGCGAGATAAGTCTCCTCGATTGGCAGATGGAAACCATAGGAACTGTTGCTGCAACCGTACCAATTACCCCAATCGTCTCGAACTCGGCCTTGTTGGGTTCGACCGGTGGCTGGTTCAATCAAGCCCAAGTCAGGTTGAATACGGAAGTCGCGATCACCAAGCTCGTACTCGTGTACCGCTTCGTGGCCGTTGAGCAGCCCCTGCGAACGAATCGTTCCACCAAAAAGTCCGCAGGAGCCATGCAGCCAACCGTCCAGTCCAATCTCGAGGCTATTCACACGCGCTTGGTAGTTATCCGTGCCAAAGCCGCTATAGAGCTTTTTGACTACGTCAGCTCGCTGGTCTCCATCGGTGTCTTCGGCATACAGAATATCAGGAGCTGCACAGACGAGCACCCCCTTTCGCCATGGAGTAACACCGGTCGGAAATGGAATGGAATCAAGAAAGACCGTCGATCTATCGTAAATACCATCTCCTTTGCTCGATTCCAAAACACGAACGCGACCTCCCGGTTGGAACCGACCATCGAGACCCGTTGGATAATCGAACATTTCTGCGACCCACACGCGTCCATCGTTGCCGAAATTCACTGCGACAGGTGAAGCTACCATCGGCTCGGAAACGACGAGCTCTACGCGTAACCCCTCAGGAACTTGGATCGACTTCAACGATTGCGCCGGCGACTTCGGCAATGTCTCAAGTGTCTTGCCTGGTTCCGCATCCGGTTGAAACGCGCCCGAGAGCTGGCCTTTCACCACCGAAATGATCTTGTTCTCAAGCCCCGGCGCGAACTTCGTTGGCTGATCGTAGTAGATCATCGCACCGGCGCCTTCGTAGCCACCTTCTTTGAGAACGCGTTCACTAGGGATATAACCAGGTGACGCATTGCTGTAAGCACACAACCATAGTCGTTGCGAGTCGAGCTCGCTTTTGAGACGCTTGGCATAGTCGACCACGACTTCGCCAGCAAGAAAAACCACAGCGAGCGAATCACCAAACGCCCACGTCTGCACGGGATAGTCAATCTTGGTTCGGAGGAATTCGCCACGAGCTAGCTTTTCAAGTTGAACTCGTGCATGGTAGCCAACCGGAGTGTCTAGTTTGGCTGACAATTCGAACTGCTCGCGAGTAGGAAGCGTTGCGAGCTCGAGATCGATGCGAGTATGCTTGACGGTCAGCGGACCAGAGACTGCCCGTAGCGGACCTGCAAGTACACGATCCACTTCGTTTGCGATTTCCATTCCTTGTTGCGACGCAATGTCAAAGCGATCTCCCATCACTCCCGAAATTGGATTCTGATCCGCGCCACATCCGATCGAGATTAATGCTGTTGCACCTGGGTGAGATCGCTCGATATGCTCTTGTGCGTAGCCAGCCCAATCTCCTCCGATCAAGTTTTCCGAGAGAGTTACACAGTGGCAAGCATAGTTGGCGTGAATCGCACGGATGTTACCGTCTAAATCGCGCACCACTAGGATTGGCAAATCGTGATCGATCGGTCCTGTTGGAGAACGACGGTTTTTGGCAAAGCCGACTGACCCCATTTCGAATTGGAGCGTCGACGGCCTTCGGCTGCCAAGAGCTTCCGCTGCCACAGAGACGAGTTTCTGTTTGAATTCGTTAGTGTATTGATCAATATGAGCTTGATCTTGTGCAGGAATTGGCATGCCGAAAATATTCGGAGCACTACCGTTGATCATTGGAGCTGTGTGTGAATGCGAAGCCGCGATAGCCAGGTTCTCCAGGGGAAGATTGGTCTGCTTCTCTAGCGACCGAGCAATCTCCTGCGTGATCGCATCTGGCACTCCTAGATTGTCCACCGTAATCAAGACGGCTGGTTCGGCCTCCGAATCGCCGGAACTTATGGCTATCGCCTTGGCCCATATCCGTTGCCGCACACCTTCAGATTCGTGCTTTCGTGAAAGGAACCCGTTCTGTCGAATGGGGTAGTCGGGAGTAATGTCAACCCGAGCGATTCCAACGTTGAAATGGTCTGTGTGAGTTTGGGCAAGAAGATCGCTCGCGTGGGAACCAGATAAAAAGGCCATCCAAAAACGACCCATTAACAACACGGTATGACGATTCGCTTGAAATATCAACTTGCACCTCAACTGATCAAGGAAAAAACGTAAGCTCTTGATTCATTGTAACCGCTTCGGATGCGTTGTTCATGGGAGAGCGAGGCTCCTGCCGAGCTTGGCTTTGGTTCGGCCGGAGCCTCTCGCGTGCGAACTGACCCGACACAATGCATTCACTCAAGGACTTCCGTTAATGGCTTTCGACCGATCCGCAGAGGAAACCGTCATCGAACCGGGGAGTTACAATCACATCGATCCAGACCGCCGAGCAGACGGGAACCGTTCAAGCAGCCTAGATCGATTTTCTCCAGCTTGGGATACTATTGTGCAGTTGCAAAAACAGTGCAGCCGAATTGAGTGCCTGCTTTGCCATGCGATACGGCTGGCAATTGCTGGACTCGAATAGCGGGTACCTGACTGGCACCTGACTGGCACCTATTGAAGTGTCCAGCACTTACCGAAGGGCCACCTGGCACTTACCGAAGGGCCCATGGATCGACTACAACGGCAAGTCAGGGCGTGAGCGAGAAGCGGCGACCGTTAAACAGTGGGGTGCAACACCCGTACCCGGGCGCGACTTCCAGGGGCGACCGCTACCGACAGGAAGGACCTTGATTATCTTCAATCCCTTCGCGATGCGAGACTTGCCAAAAGGTAGATGACTGGCCTATACTTGGCGTTGAATTAGACACCTGCCTTTTTGAAAGCCCCCGAACGTGCTAAAGCCTTTTCCCTTGCTGTTACTTTTGATTGGTTTGGTTGGGTGTGGGAAAAGTGAAATGTCCTACACCGATTTGGTGACAGCCATTGAGGCCGAGTCAAAGGAACTGGAACGCCTAGAAGCCGTTGTGAAGTCAATGGAGGAAGGGGTTGAGACAACAGCAAGTGAGTTGAGGCATATTGTGTTTGATGCAAACCAAAAGGCATTCAAGCACTTTCGGGAGGGTAGGGAAGAACTTGCAAGCGTAAACGCACCAAAAAGCGCATATGATAAATTGGCGAAAATTCAGAAGCAAGGCGACGAGGATTTGAAACGCCATGACGAAAAAGTCACCTCTGGAATCAAGGACTTGAAAGCAAAGTTAGCCACTGAGCGAGTACCGTTCGACGAGCTTATAGCAAAGCAAAGAGAAGTACTTTCCGATTTGAGAGCCCGAAGGGATAAGGCAAGGCCCTAGCAAAGGAACCGCACCAACTATGGAGTTGCAAGCGAATCAAATCAGATGCCCTCAATGCAGCGTGACAATGACGTTTAAGGACCGACTTGCAGGCAAGACGGTTAATTGTCTGAAATGCAAA
>JANPNA010000448.1:0-3274 GCA_031427235.1 Pirellula sp. | reverse complement strand
TACCGATGCCAAACTTGCATACGATCAAGCGGAGCGGAATGTTCAAACCGAACTCGCAAAGGGAGGCTTCACTAAAGTTCCGTCGGAATCCGATGACCTCAGCAAATTGCCAATGGTCGTTTCGTCCCGTTTGCGATTTGAGTTGGCTCAATCGCGATTGCAACGCATGATGCCGCTCAAGAGCTCGAACTCAATCTCCGCAGAAGATTTCGAACAGGCAAGATCGGAAGCCTTAGTGCTCGAATCCGATTGGCAAAATCAGCTTCTCATGGCCAATTCTGCTGCGGCAACAGCTAGGCTCCGAAACGCGGAGTTGGCAATCGCAAATCAACGCTTGCGAGACATCGTGATCTCCGCGCCAACGCCAACCAACGCCGGAACCCAAACCTATTCGATTTCAGAACGATTGGTCTCTGAGGGAACTTTGGTTCGACCAGGTACCGAGGTTTTTAGACTCGTACTCGGTCGTACGCTCAAGTTAAAACTATCGGTCCCCGAATCGCACAGTGGCGATGTTGTCGTCGGTCAGTCTGTCGAAATACTGACGGGATCGACTGTCAAGCCAACCATCGGATCCGTTGCTCGGATTGGACCTGCAATTGACCGTTCCACGCGAACCTTTATTGTGGAAGTGGAGGTGCCGAATGCGACGGGCTTGCTGAAGCCAGGCGGTTTTGCCAAGGCTAGAATCTTGATCAGCCAGGACGAGAATGCCACAACAATCCATTTGGCAGGACTGTACTCATTCGCTGGCATCCACAAAGTCTTTCTGGTGCGAAACGGCACGGCTCAAGAAATCAAAGTCACGCTCGGCGAACAATCGAACGATTGGGTAGAGATCGCCTCACCAACGCTGCCTAGCGATTCCGTCGTAATCACCAGTGGGCAACGACTACTGTCCGACGGTATTCCAATCTCCGTTCGGGAAACGACAAAATGAATCTATCTGACCTTTGCATTCGACGCCCTGTCTTTACATGGGTCCTTGTCGCAGTTCCGGTAGTGCTCGGCATCGTATCTTATTTTGATATTGGTGTGGATCTTTTTCCGAAGGTCGACTTTCCGGTGATTTCGGTTTCTGCCGCCTTACCTGGCGCAAGCGCCGAGGAAATGGAGTCCTCGGTTACTAAGCCTATCGAAGAAACGCTCAATACAATTGCTGGAATCGACGAGATGCGATCGACGACCCGCGAAGGGAGCGTCACCGTCGTTATTCGATTTGTATTGCAAAAGAATGGCGACGTTGCAGCTCAAGAGGCACGCGACAAAATCTCGTCGGTCGTCCGAAGATTACCCGATGGAATAGAAACACCCTTGGTGAACAAATTTGATTTGGACGCAGCGCCCATCATCACGATAGGTGTTTCAGGCAAACGGGATATTCGCGAAGTCACGGAAATTGCCAAACACCAAATCCAAGAGTTACTACAAACGGTGCCAGGCGTCGGCAATGTTTTCTTAACCGGCGGTCGCAACCGGGCCATCAATGTTCGGGTCGATACCGATCGGCTCAAGGCTTACAGCGTATCCATCGAGGAAGTTCGACAAGCGCTGGTGAGTCAAAACTTAGAAGTCCCCGGCGGCATTATCGATCAAGGCCAACGCGAAATGGTGCTAAGGACGCTGGGACGCATTGCGACCCCAGAAAAGTTCAACGAATTGATCGTTGCGAATCGCAACGGTTATCCCATTCGTATCAAAGACATCGGAGTGGCTGAAGATTCCATCGAAGAACCACGCGGCCTAAGCCGGCTCGATGGGCAAAACGCAGTCAGCCTATTTGTCCAAAAGCAATCCGGAACCAATACTGTGTCCATTTCGGATGCGGTCCAAAAGAGATTGGATCGCATACGCAAAGCCTTGCCAAGCGATATACAAGTCGAGATCACCCAAGATCAGTCCCGGTTCATTCGCGTCTCGATGGAAGAGGTTCGTTTTCACTTACTCTTAGCCGTGATTTTGGTGGGTGCCACGATACTTTTGTTCATCCGAGATTGGCGAACCACGGTGATCGCCACCCTTGCCATCCCAACGTCGATCATACCTACCTTCCTGTTCATGCAGACCATGGGCTTTACGCTTAATAACATTACGATGCTAGGATTGATTTTGGCGATCGGCGTTGTCATTGATGACGCGGTGGTGGTGCACGAGAACATCTTTCGCCACATGGAAGAGAACGGTTTGGATGCGATGGCAGCAGCCAGCATTGGCACACGTGAAATCGCTCTGGCGGTCTTAGCAACGAGTTTGTCTCTCGTTGTGATCTTTGTTCCCGTCGCGTTTATGGGTGGGATGGTTGGCCGGTTTTTCAGCAGCTTTGGGCTAACTGTTGCCTTCGCCATTATGATGAGTCTGTTCGTGTCGTTCACGCTTACGCCCATGCTTTGCTCTCGCTTTCTTAAGATCGAGAAGCAGGGACCGGGGCATTCCAGTTCGAAATCGGGATGGGTCTATCAAGCCGTCGAAAGCACCTATGGAATCTGTTTGCGATGGTCCCTTCGGCATCGATGGATGACCGTGGTTGCGTGCCTGCTGATCATTGCATCCACCGTCCCGATTGCGATGAATCTTGGCGCGAATCTCGTGCCTCGCGATGATCAAAGCGAACTGCAAGTTGGATTCATCACTCCGGAAGGTTTCACGTTGGATCGGACCAACGAAGTCGTCACGGAAATTGAAAATCGATTGTCCCAACTACCAGGAGTCGTACATCGTTTTACCTCGATCGGACAGTCCGGTACCGCCAAGGGGCAGGGAGATGTCACTCGCGGCTCCATTTATCTCCGATTGGTGGAGCTCGAGGAGCGGGACTTCACCCAGTTCGATTTGATGCGTCGAGTTCGTGAGATTCTCCGAGACTATCCCGATTTGCGAACCTCCGTATCGGATGTATCCGCTTTAGGAGGCGGTCCCAACGGTGACAATCGGATTTTTCAGATTAGTTTGCAGGGGCCCGGAGTGGAGGAATTGGCGACCTATGCAGATGTGCTTAAGGAAAAACTGCGACAACTGCCAGGGCTGGTCGATGTCGATTCGACACTCTCGATGCGAAAGCCCGAGATCCAGGTAAACATCGATCGGGAGCGCGCGATGGATCTGGGTATTCCAGTTCAAATGATCGCTAACACACTCAGCGTATTGGTCGGTGGCCAGATTGTTTCGAGTTTTAAGGAAGGAACTGAGCAATACGATGTTTGGCTGAGAGCTGTCAAACGATTCCGCACCGACTCCAAAAACTTGCAAGCTATCTCGATCCCTTCTCCATCGGCGG
>JANPNA010000447.1:0-7356 GCA_031427235.1 Pirellula sp. | reverse complement strand
TCTTAAGCTGGGCCGCGAAACACTTTCGCTAGCGTTCCCTAGTAGCGGAATGCGTCAAGCATTTCGTTGGCGTCCAGCATTCACGAAAGCTTTGACAGCTTCCGCTACGATTTAAATCGGCCCGCCTTAAGATCGACGCCTCTTTAACAAGATCCACTACCCTAAAACTAAGCGGTCACAAAGCACTAGCCACGGTTGTCCGCTCCGCCATAAACTCCGATTTTGAATTAGTTTTAATTATACTTTCGAAGCCAATTCCCAAGCAGTTTGCCACTGTTTCTTGAAAATGTGCTTAGCATCGCTTGCCTTTTATGCCGATCGTTTACAATAGTCTGTGAGCTTTCTCAGATCGCCGTGCCCAACCAAACCTAATTAGGAGTGGTGGGTCCCACCCTGGTCGATCCCAACAACCAATTCCATTGCTCCGCCCATCCCCGGTCGGAATGTTAATGCGTTTCCACACCCAACTATATCTAAACAGTTTTGTTTTCGTCTTTTGGTCGATTACAACGCTGTTCGTATTCGCTGCGGACCAATCCGTGGATGAAGCGATAGTCGCAAAAGGGGCAGCCATTTATCAAAAAAAATGCGCTTCATGCCACGGCGCAAAAGGGGAGGGGGGGACTCAACAATACGCCGATCCTTTGGTTGGAGATGCGAGCCGAGCGGAGCTCGCAAAACTGATCTCCGAGACCATGCCGGAGGAAGAACCAGGATCTTGCGTTGGAGAGGATGCGGCGGCCGTTGCGGCTTATGTATTCGATCATTTTTATAGTGACTCGGCACAGGTTCGCAATCGGCCACCTCGAGTTGGACTGGCACGCTTAACAGGTCCCCAACTCAGACAAAGTCTTGCCGATCTGTACTCCCATTTTCGCGGCACTCCAAAAGTCACATCAAAGCGGGGGGTTAAGGCGATTTATTTCGATGGCCCAAACTGGAAAAATGAAAAGAAGAAGATCGAACGAGTTGACCCCGTAATCAATTTCGATTTCGGCCATAACTCACCTGGTGAAGGCATCGACCCGAAAGCATTTTATATCTACTGGGAGGGCGGGTTACTCGCCAACGTTACTGGTCGACACGAAATCATCGTTCGTAGTTCCTGCTCCTTCAAGATGGATTTTGGCAAGATCGGACGCGAGCTGATCGACAACCATGTGCAGTCCGGCGACAAAACCGAGTTTCGCCGAACCGTCACGTTGACCGCAGGACGCGTGTACCCGCTCAAAATCGATTTCATCCAACGCGAGCGGAAGACGGAAAAGCCACCTGCTAGCGTATCGTTGTCGTGGATACAACCCAACGGCATAGAACAGATCATTCCAACCAGGAATTACATTTTGGAAGGAGCGACCCCAACCTTCTCAATCGAAACCGAATTACCGCCAGATGACCGCAGCTATGGCTTTGAACGTGGTGTTGCGATCAATCGGCAATGGGACGAATCGACCACAGCCGCCAGTATCGAGTTTGCCCAGGCTGCGTCGGATGAACTCTGGCCCGAGTATCGAAAGAAGCACAAAAATGAATCCGATGAAAATCGAAAACTGCTTCGCTCCTTCCTGACCGAAATTGTGGAGACGGCGTTTCGTACACCGTTGGACGACGAACTCAGAAAGCGGTATGTCGATCGTCAAGTCGATGCCTCGGAGGATGACACGGAGGCGATTCAGCGATCTCTATTGGTTTCGCTCAAGTCGCCAAGGTTTCTCTATCCGCTGGCCGATCAACCACAATCGCTTTCAGCTCGTCAATTGAACAGATTGACTTTAACTCTTTTTGACTCGTTGCCAACGGACGACTGGCTTATCAAAAAAATCCGCAAGAACGAACTGGATCAAGTGGAGTCGATTCGAGGGTTGGCTCGCGAGTTTGTCCAAGACTTTCGAGCTCAAGCCAAATTGCATGACATGCTCCACGAATGGCTCAACATCAAACGCTTTGATGAAATCACAAAAGACCAAGCATTGTTTCCAGGGTTTGATCGTGCCACGGTGTGCGATCTTCGCGATTCGCTCGACGCGTTCTTGGAGGAAGTCGTGACAAGCGAAACCAGCGATTATCGCCAACTTTTTCTGGCCGATTGGACTTTTACGACGGATCGATTGGCCAGTTTCTACGGTGAGGCTTGGCTGCCGCTTGAGAAAGAACCCGCCAAGGTCGAACCAATAGAAGCAGAAACCATTGCCAAAGAAATAGTTACCAAAGAAACAGATGAACCAGTGCCAAGTGAGAAAAAGTTGACAGCTAATGCGGTTGTCGCATTGCCTCGACTGCGGCGTAGCGCCAGCGATTCCAACCAGCGATTTGGTATCCTTTCCCATCCGTATTTGATGAGTGGCATGTCCTATCATGATGCTACTTCCCCAATTCATAGGGGTGTGTTCTTAATCCGCTATATACTTGGACGGACTCTCAGGCCACCGAATGAAGCGTTTAGTCCGCTGAGTCCAGACCTGCATCCGGATTTAACCACGCGTGAGCGGGTAGCGTTGCAAACCAGTCCAGACAACTGTCAAGTATGTCACTCCAAGATCAACGGCTTAGGGTTTTCCCTAGAAAACTTCGATGCAGTGGGTAGATTTCGAACGGTTGAAAGGAGCAAGTCGCTTGATTCCACAGGAAATTACATCGATCGAGATGGAAAGGAAGTTTCTTTCAGCGGGCCCCGTGAGCTTGCCGAGTATATTATTTCGAGCGATGATGCTCACAAAGCGTTTGTAAATCGAGCGTTCCAGCACTTTGTCAAACAACCTGCCGCAGCCTTTGGGCCAACTACATTGGACGAATTGACTGACAAGTTTCGTAAAAACAATTTCAACATCAACGAATTGCTCGTGGAAATTGCCGTCGTAGCGGCCACCCGCGATCCCTCCTTGAGTAAATAGGATTCTAGTATGCACCCTTCGGTAACACGTCGCGAGTTTTTGATTAAGACGGGCATCAGCGCTGCCGCTGCGAATTTCATGCTCAGCCTTCCGAGTCTAGGATGGGCTTCCTCGATCGGCGAGCGCAAACAAAGGCTCGTTTTTATATTCAGCCCCAACGGAGTCATCCCCGATCACTTTTGGCCCGACAAAACGGGAGCGGACTTTGAACTCAAGCGGATCTTGGCTCCCTTGGCCGATTTCAAGAGCCAAATGATGACTTTGCACGGAATTTGCAATCGCATCAAGGGGGATGGTGACGGACACATGCGCGGGATCGGTTGCTTACTTACCGGCATCGAACTGTTTCCTGGCGACGTCCAAGGTGGTTCGGATACACCAGCGGGATGGTCGATGGGTATTTCGGTGGACCAGCATCTTAAGAACAAACTACAAGCCAATCCCAACACTCAGACGCGGTTTGGTTCGCTCGAATTTGGAGTAATGGTTCCGGACCGCGCCGACACATGGACACGCATGTCGTACGCTGGTCCGAACCAGCCAGTCGCTCCGATCGACAACCCATATCAAATGTTTGATAAATTGTACGGACAGACCAAGAACCGTGCGATGCTTGCAAGTGTGCTGGATGATTTGACCGACGACTTTCGCAAAGTGGAGCAGATGATCAGTGCTGAGGATCGTCGAATGCTTCACGACCATGTCGCAATGGTTCGCGAAATTGAAAAGGAACTGCAATCCGAGGTCGAGTTGCAGGCGAGGAAAGGGGATGTAGGCCACGCAGTCCCAAAACTAGCCCCTAACGTCGAAGAGCAAAACGACAACATTCCTCAAATCACGCGCATGCAGATGGACTTGATGGTCAACAGTTTCGCTTCCGACTTCGCCCGAATTGCAACGTTTCAAATAACCAATAGTGTCGGCTCGCCGAAGATGAAGTGGCTTGGGATCGATGAAGGTCACCATCAGCTTTCGCACGAACCCGATTCCAACGAAGCCGCTTACGAGAAGTTGTTGAAGATCAACACGTGGTACTGCGAGCAAGTTGCCTACTTAGCAAAACGATTGGCCGAGACACCTGAACCGGGTGGTGAAGGTTCGATGTTGGACAACACGACCTTGGTATGGACCAATGAATTGGGTAAAGGCAACTCGCACACTCGCGACAACATCCCGTTTGTGTTGGTTGGAGGTGGGCTAGGTTTCAAAATGGGGCAGGCACTCGATTTCCAGAAAGTTTCGCACAATCGACTCTTGTTGAATTTCTGTGAAGCCATGGGTCACCCAGAAAAAGCCTTCGGAAATCCAGATTTTTGCGAGGGCGGTGCGTTAACGGGTTTATCGTAGGCGACGTCGCTCCGCGACTCGCGGTCAGCGATCGTTCCGACCACGCGATCTTACCATCTCAAGCCTCCTCGCATCCAACTGACAGCTTCCTCATCCAGTCGGCGAAAACGACGGTGACCATCAGTCGGCGGAGCGACTGATCTACGATTTTGCCAATCTAAACTTCGCTCTTGCCTGCGTTAGGTTTCGTTCTTTGACGGCGGCCGATTCGGGCGAATTCGAAACCATCAGCATGGCTTTATCCAAATCCGCTTCCGCCTGCTTGCGATCCATTTGATCCGTTTTCATCAAACGGTCTGTCAGTACATATACCCCTTCTCGGGTAATTTGCACAAAACCGCCATCGACAAACCACTCGGTTTCGACATTATTCGACTTGATCCGCATGATTCCAAAGCCCAATCGGCCGACCATCGGTGCACGACCATGCTGAATCCCCAGTTCGCCGTCGAACATGGGAACAACCATCGAATCACAGGTCGTGTCCAACTCGGTTTTTTCAGGCGTAACCACGACGCAATGTACTTTGTTTTCAGTGCTCATGCTTTACTTCTTACCTTGTTCGGCCATTCGCTTTGCTTGAGCTTCCACTTGATCGATTCCACCTACGTACATGAACGCCGATTCAGGTAAATGATCCCATTTGCCATCGCAGATTTCTTCGAAGCTGCGAATCGTTTCTGCCAAAGTCGTGATTTCACCCTTCTTGCCGGTGAACACTTCGGCCACCAAGAACGGCTGCGACAGGAAACGTTCGATACGACGAGCTCGCTTTACGACTGTCTTGTCGATTTCACTGAGTTCATCCACACCGAGAATCGCGATGATGTCCTGTAGTTCTCGGTATCTCTGCAAGGTCTTTTGAACACGACGAGCAATCGCATAGTGACGCTCACCAACGATCGCCGGGTCGAGAATACGGGAGTTCGACGCGAGTGGATCGATCGCAGGGTAGATTCCCTTTTCCGAAATGGATCGCTCAAGATAGATGAACGCATCGAGCTGTCCGAACGCCGTTGCAGGTGCAGGGTCGGTTGGATCGTCAGCAGGAACGTAAACCGCTTGCACGGAAGTAATAGCACCGCGTTTTGTCGATGTAATACGTTCTTGCAAGGCACCCATTTCGGTGGCGAGGGTTGGCTGATACCCCACTGCGGAAGGCATTCGTCCTAGCAGTGCGGATACTTCGGACCCAGCTTGTGAGAAACGGAAGATGTTGTCCACGAACAACAGCGTGTCCTTGCCGGTCGAATCGCGGAAGTATTCAGCCATGGTCAAGGCGGAGAGCGCGACACGGAGACGGGCTCCTGGCGGCTCGTTCATTTGGCCGAACACCATGCAGGTTTGCTCGATAACCTTGCGACCGGTTTGGCCGATTTCGGTTTCTTGCATTTCCAACCACAAGTCGGTTCCTTCGCGAGTACGTTCACCCACACCTGCAAAGACGGAGTAACCACCGTGCGTACTAGCAACTCGAGCGATCAACTCTTGCAGAATAACTGTCTTACCAAGTCCCGCACCGCCGAACAAACCAGCCTTACCGCCTCGAACGAACGGGGTGAGCAAGTCGATAACTTTGATACCCGTCTCGAAAACTTCGGTGTTGATCGATAGTTCCGACACCTTGGGTGCTTGTCGGTGGATTGTCCAATATTCATCGGCCTGAACTGGGCCACGTTGATCGATCGGCTCACCCAGAACGTTGAAGACACGTCCCAGAGTTCCGATGCCAACAGGGACGGTAACCGGTTTTCCAAGATCGATACAGTCGAGACCGCGCATTAATCCGTCGGTGCTACCGAGGGCGATGCACCGAACACGACCGCCACCAAGGTGCTGTTGCACTTCTGCGGTGAGGTTGATTTTCACCCCCTTCTTTTCGCTTTCGATTTTGACCGCGTTATAAATCGCGGGCAAATTGCCTTCAGAAAACTCTGCGTCAAACGTCGAGCCAATAACTTGACTGACTCGGCCTATGTTTTTTGCAGTTCCGACGCTCATTATGATTGCTCTCTTCTTGATAAACCGAATGTTTAACCGCTCGAGGCTGATGGGCTTCGAGCGCTGGCGTGCCAGTTAGTTAGTTAGATAGTTGATTGGTGAATTGGTTGTAAAGTGGTTTTAACCGAGGGCTTCTACGCCACCGATGATTTCCATGATCTCTTGTGTAATCTTGCTTTGTCGAGCGCGGTTGTACGTTCTCGACAAGGACTTGATGATGTCGCCTGCATTTTCGGTCGCGCTTTTCATGGCGATCATTCTCGCGATCTGTTCGCTGACCGCCGCATCCAGGAAGCACTTGAACAAACGTGCTCGAAAGCTGGCTGGAACGACTTCTTCCAAGATCCCACTGGCAGATGGCAAAAACTCGTAGTCATCTCGGATGCCACTCGTTTTCGCAGGTTCATCGATTACGCCTCCGGGCGTGGCGGGGGGCAAACTCGCAAATGGCAAGAGCGTCTCAACCACGACGGTTTGCTTCGATATGGTTAGGAACTTGGTGTACGCGACATCCACCCGATCAATTTTGCCGGTGATATAACGCTCGATCAGTTCATCGGCGATTTTTGCGACGGCGGCGAAGGATGGTTGGTCATCGAACTCGGTGTAGGTCTTTTCGATGGGTACGCCAGCGAATCGCATGGCGGAAATGCCTTTCTTTCCGCTAACTCGCATCTGACCGGCTTCGATTTCTTTTTTGATTTCGCTCCGTCTGAGCGTTGCTGCGCGAACAACCGAACCGTTGTACCCACCGCACAATCCTCGATTGCCGGTCAGAACGAGCATGTCCATCGAATCGACATGATCGTGTGCAGTAAGCAACGGATGCGACACGTCTGTTCCGCTCTTGGCGATGTCTTGAACGATCGACGTGATGCGTTTGGTGTAGTCCGTGGCCGCAGCAGCGCGATCCATCGCCTTCTTGAAGCGCGCGGTCGCAATCAATTCCATCGTGCGCGTGATCTTGCGGACGTTTTTGACAGACTTGCGTCTTTTGTCGAGCTGACGAATGTTGGCCATAGCTTACGAACCCTTCCCTAAACGCTTAGCGGAACGAAGCCTTGAAAGTCGTGATCGCAGACTTGATCGCTTCTTCGATATCGGCGGTCAAATCGGC
>JANPNA010000446.1:0-23449 GCA_031427235.1 Pirellula sp. | reverse complement strand
CTTAAGCTGGGCCGCGAAACACTTTCGCTAGCGTTCCCTAGTAGCGGAATGCGTCAAGCATTTCGTTGGCGTCCAGCATTCACGAAAGCTTTGACAGCTTCCGCTACGATTTAAATCGGCCCGCCTTAAGATCGACGCCTTACGATGCAACGGTCGAATGCAAACACGACAGGACGGATGACGCAGTTGTACTTGGGAAATACAAAATCTCAAAACGTGGTTCTTTGTTAACATTGCCGTTGACGAGTCCAATCGATTTAGATTGCTTTTGTATCAGCCCCGGAAGGTCTTTTCGACCATTGATTGATCCAGCTTACATGAAAGGAATTCCACGCCAAGTTCACGTGGAAAAGAGGGCAGATGGAAACGTGGTGTTGACTCGGAAATACCAGGGCGGCACAGTACTTGAAATGATTGCATCGGCGGAATTCGGCTATTTGTTGACGTCGTATCGATACGCCGTCCATACTAAACCTGGGCAAGCCGTGGATCAGGCCGATTTTACTTGGTCGAAACTCCCCAACGGGAAACTCGTGCCTAAGTCGAAAAAGTATGCTAATAAATTCCCAAATAATACGACGGATTCGAGATCCTGGGAGGTCACGAGCTTGACCATGCCATCGACCAAAACCGAAATCAAAAAGTTGTCGATGAATCCACCAGTCGGCTGGAGGATTGTTGACCTGGACTCAAAAACCGAACAAGTAATCGGTGGCGAAGAAGGAAAACGCGTTCGAGCACTCTTAGACTCAGCGAATCGAGTGCGAGTAGGATTTCCGCAGTCACCTTATTAGCTCCTATTAGCAAAAAGTGGGTCAATCTTGCCGAAAGTGACCAAGAGGGAGCTTTGAGAGGGAACTTAGAGGATGGACCAATAGCCTTATAAGTAGCCAAATGTTTGGTCGCAGAAGTTGATTTGGCTACTTATGAAATTTACATGCACGATCGCAAGCTGGAAGCTTACGCCACGTTTGCCTCCGCAAGCTGGAAGCTTACGCCACGTTTGCCTTTGCCAAAATTTTAGGCTTGTAGACGCTTTAGTTACGAATCCAATCACCAAGTATCGCCAATCGCTCCTCATTGATCGATTCGGGCTCCCAAGGGTCAATACCGGCGATCGGAGCGGACCATTTCTCAAGGATTTCAAGGGCTGAAATTTTTTGCGAGAGATTCCCTTGAGAAAGTACCTTCACAAGTGGTCCCGCCGACAGTTCCATATTTTTGGCCAGCCTATCCGCAATGAGCTTGCGATTGGCCGGCCTCCGATCACGAAGCATGGCTATCAGTTCAATGACGACTTTGGAATCGACCGGCTTGTCGTCGCGGAGCATGCGTTGCGTTTTGGGGTTCGCAGAATCAAAATTCTCCGCCAACCATGCCTGCAATTTCTTGAGACCGCCGAAGCCTTCGTTGCTTGCGGCAACTTCTTGATCGATACCCAAGATTCGGAAAGCCGGAACTGCCCCGACTTGCCATTCTTTGGCCAGTGCAACCTCCTCGTCAATATCGACTTTCACCACCACCCACCTTTGAAAGATGGATTCAGCGATCGGCTGTTGAAGCTCCTTTTCCAGTTGCTTGCATGGCCCGCACCATTCGGCACCTAGAACGACCAAAATGGGCCGATCCAGCTTCTCCGCCTTTTCAATAGCTTCGTCGTAGTCATGAAGCAAGGGAACGACGACCGCAGATGGGTCGTCCTGCTGTGCAGCGTTCTTGATCCCCAGTTCACCGATCGTTTTGTTTTCTTGTGCCAGAAGACCATGTTGACATGGCACCAAAGCAATAGCTAGCCAGGCAAAACATAGGCAGGGAATCATCTTCCCAAACGGGATCGAAAAAAGCTGCATTTTCTAATTGCCCATCGGAGTTATTAAAACGCAAGTCACGGTCCCATTGTACAAGAATCCGCCACCGAGTTTGATGTGTTCCTAGCATAAAGCCGAAGGTATGCGAATACCCCCGAGTTTAACTCGGGGGATATTTACCATCCCTCTAGAATATTCCAAATTGTTGTCGGCAATGCTCCGCACAAAGGCAAGACCGTACGCGAATCTATCGCAAACGCCACACAAAACATCAACATCGATCCCGGCTTCGAAAATCCCTTGCTGGATATCGCCAACCATGCGATGGCGACCTTTGTATGCAGACCATGGATTCGCGTCATGAGAATGAAGCCGCTTTGTGCACGCTGGCCAGTGAGAGGAAAGCGGAAATAGTTCAGCGAGAGAAACGCTTCAAGCTGCTTCGCAGAGTCTTGGCCGCAGTGATTCTGTTTGCCGTGGTTTGCCGAGTGGAGCGAGCAAGGTGGCATGCTTTGAAATTGCGAGCCCCACTTCGGTCCTGTTAGCCCACGACGCTGACTTGCTCAAAGGGTTATTTGTGCGTTGGCATCCCTTCGACAATGAGTTCGTATTCTTAGACTTGGATCGGAAATGGCACCGAGTTGATGCCGAAGGCAAGCATCGTGAATGGAAAAGCCGAGCTTGGGACAAATTGGTTCTCGATCGAAACTCCCGTTTTGTTGATATGGAGTGGTTATGTGAGCCGACAGGAAGATCTACCAAGCCGTCCTGGCACATGGCGGTTCTATCCCAATCGCCGGACTCCAGTCGAATCGACATCATTTCTGAAAATGAAGGTTTGATGAACAACTTCGAAACGGTACTCCGCCAGTCGCGGCGGGTTCGTCAGCATGAACTACAAACCGGACGATCGTTCCTTGGCTTGACCTGCCGAGCACGAGTTCACAAGTAGCCCCATTTCCGTGTATTCCCAGTCTTCCGTGGTTAAGAACTCATCCACCACGGCACGAGACTTGCGATCTTACCGTCCGGTCGGTAAATTGGTTCGCGATCTGCAATCGGCGACCTACTCATGAGAACGGTTTCAACGCAATGTCGACTTCCAGCCAGGATTTGGCTCCGCCATCCGCTTGGCAGCTTTTGGCATTGCTTACCTCGCTCAATGTAATCAATTTTGTCGATCGCCAACTGATCACCAGTTTGCAAATTCCGCTTCGCGATGATCCACTTTTGCATCTCACAACCCTCCAGAACCAATTGCTGGCGGGCTATTCTTTTTCGATTGTGTATTCCGTTGCTGGCCTTTACTTAGGCACGCTGGCAGATCGGAAGCATCGTCCTCGGTTGATCGCATTGGGGCTTCTTATTTGGAGTGGAGCGACAGCGGCGAGTGGTTTGGCTCAAGACTTTTGGCAATTGGCAATCGCTCGCATCTTTGTCGCGTTTGGCGAAGCGACGTTGACTCCCGCGGCCGTGGCGATGCTGGCCGACGTATTCCGTCCAAGAGAGCGATCGCTGGCCTCAGGTCTCTACTATTTGGGGGTTCCGATTGGAGCTGGGCTTTCTTTGATCATTGCAAACTTGCTTTGGCCAATCCCATGGATCGGATGGCGTGGCTGTTTCTTTGGGCTGGGATTGATCGGCTTGGCGATGGTTGGAGTTCTGATGTTGGTAAAAGATCCTCCGCGCGGGGCGACGGACCCAGCACCGCACACAAACCAATTAAAGCAATCCGAACGACCATCTTTCTGGTTTTCGCTCATCGAGACTTGGAGGGCGATTCGCCAAACACCAGCTCTGGCGTTAACGATGATAGGGGCGGTGATCATTAACATCAGCGTGGGCGCAACTTGGCTTGATTCCTCGTGGCTAAACGCGGAACGCGGCTTCTCCAAGTCCGGTGCGCCGATCTTCATCGGCTGTATGTTGCTCGTGGGTGGCTCGGTCGGAAACATCCTCGGAGGCTGGTTGGGTGACATGTTTAATCGGCGACGCAATGGTGGTCGATTGCTGGCCATAGTCATTTCGCAGCTTGCGATTGCTCCCTTTGCGATCATCAATCGTTTTCTTCCCGGTGACTATTTCATTGGCCTGGGTGTTTGCTATGGTGTTAGTTCGATCATGGTAACCATTATGTATGGCCCGGTTCTTGCGACCGTTCAGGAGTTGAGCCCAATTCGTTTGCGGGCCACGACCATTGCATTGCTAATGATCGGCCTTAACATTTTCGGTGCATCCTTGGGTTCCGTCATTGCCGCATGGCTGACGGGCTGGTTGCATAGTTATACTTGGGGGATCTTCATTACCGCCCAAGCTGGTTTGTTTTCTATTCCACTTTTTTTACTAGCCTATCGTCGCTACGAAACCGATTTGGCCAGACTCGCCAATTTGTAACTTGGAGAAGAATTCTTATGATGAGAGAAGCTGTCGTCGTTGCCAGTTCCCGAACACCGCTGGCTAAATCGTTCCGTGGCTCGTTGAATATGACTAGGCCGGACGACCAGGCGGCCCATTGCATCAAAGACGTTCTGCGAAAAACCCCACAGCTCGATCCAGCCGAGATCGAGGACGTGGTGATGGGATGCGCTGACCCCAATGGTCCCCAAGGAATGAACGTAGCGCGCGTTGCCGCGATTCGGGCTGGATTGCCCACGAGCGTAGCGGGCATCACGTTGAATCGGTTTTGTTCGTCAGGCTTGCAAGCGATCGCTATGGCCGCTCACGAAATTGTTCACGAAGGGGCTAGCGCCTGTATCGGTGGCGGTGTCGAGAGTATCACGGCCATGTACGCCCTACAAATCGATCCCAACAAGACGGTCAATCCATGGGTCCTCGAACACAAACCTGGCATCTACATGGTCATGGGAGACACGGCCGAGATCGTTGCCAAACGCTACAAGATCAGTCGGGAAGTCCAAGACCAATACGCCTTGTCCAGCCAGTTACGAACGGCCAAAGCCCAGCAGGCGGGCTTTTTTGACGAAGAACTCGCTCCGCTCCAAGTCACTCGCGCCATCCTGGATAAGAAGACCGGCGCGGTGACTGGCCAGGAAGAGCATTGGCTCGAGCGTGATGAATGCAATCGCGCCGATACAACTCTAGAAGGACTAGCGGCCCTCAAACCCTATTTCGATCCCAACAGCGGACAGGGGACTGTGACCGCCGGCAATGCTTCTCAGATGTCCGATGGAGCGTCCGCCACCTTGCTTATGGAACGCAAGCGAGCCGATGCGCTGGGCATCCAAGCCAAGGTTCTCTTCCGTGGCTTTGCAGTCGCCGGTTGCGAGCCGGATGAAATGGGTATCGGCCCGATCTATGCCGTTCCAAAATTGCTCAAACGTCATGGTTTAAAAGCCTCCGACATCGACCTGTGGGAATTGAACGAAGCGTTCGCGGTGCAAGTCGTGTATTGTCGAGACTGGCTCGGCATCGATCCGGAAAAGCTAAATGTGAATGGCGGCTCGATCGCGATTGGTCATCCGTTTGGAATGACCGGCTCCCGCTTAGTGGGTACGCTGGCCAACGAAATGATCCGTCGCAAGAGTCGTTACGGCGTCGTGTGCATGTGCATCGGAGGCGGTCAAGGAGCAGCGGGCTTGTTCGAACGATGCGACTGAGGCCAAATGAATCTCAAATCTGAAATCTGAAATAGCAAATCTGAAATCTGAAATAGCAAACGGCGACAAATGGTAATTGGCAACATGGCAAATAGAAAACCAATACAGCAACGAAGGAAAGTGACTTGTGAACGAACTCGTAATCCTAACTCTTGAGGGTGACATTGGCGTTATCACCGTGAACAATCCGCCGGTCAACGCGCTGAGTCCCGGCGTGCCCGAGGGAATCGAAGCGGCCTTGCAAGAGTGTTGTGCAAACCCGTCCGTCAAAGCCATCATCTTAATTGGCAGCGGGCGCACCTTTATCGCTGGAGCGGACATCAAGCAGTTTGCCAAACTTGCATCCGGCGTCAAGGGTATTGATGCCGCCATGCGTTCGATGTTTCCAGCCCTCGATAATTGTTCCAAACCGGTCATCGCGGCCATCCACGGGACAGCCCTCGGAGGTGGATTGGAGACGGCGTTGTGCTGCCACTACCGAGTGGCCGTGGCATCGGCTCAAGTCGGTCAACCGGAAGTAAAATTGGGACTGATCCCGGGCGCCGGCGCAACCCAGCGATTGCCACGCCTAGCGGGCGTGGTCAAGGCGGCGGAAATGTGCGCGATCGGCGATCCGGTCTCGGCGATTGAAGCTGAGAAAGCCGGGATATTGGATCGTGTTATCGATGGGGATTTATTGGCCGGAGCGATTGACTTCGCGCGAGAAGTGATTGCACGAGCGGGCTCACCACGCAAAGCCAGCGAGATTGCGGTCCCGGCGTGCGATCCGTCTGCTTTGGCTGCGTTCCGGGCGGCCGTGGCCAAGCGAACGCGTGGACTCATGGCCCCGCTGAAAGCCATCGACGCCGTCGAAGCCGCCATGTTGCCATTCGACGAAGGCATGCAACGAGAAGCCGACATCTTCCGAGAGTGTTTGCTTTCGGATCAATCCAAGTCGCTGATCCATGTCTTTTTTGCCGAACGAGCGGTGAACAAAATCCCTGGCATCGGAAAGGAGATAGCCACGCTGCCAATCCGGCAAGCTGCGGTGGTCGGTGCAGGGACCATGGGGGGTGGTATCGCAATGAACTATGTCAACGCAGGCATCCCTGTGTTGCTCAAGGAGACCACGCAACAAGCTCTCGACCACGGGTTGGCAATCATCCGCAAGAACTACGCGGCAACCGTACAAAAAGGCAAGTTGACCGCGGCTCAAATGGAGCAGCGATTGGGGTTGATTCAGCCGACATTAAACTACGATCGGTTCGCCGAAGCGGACATTGTGGTCGAAGCGGTCTTCGAGGGAATGGAACTGAAGAAGCAGGTCTTTGCGGAACTCGATCAAGTCACGCGTCCCGACGCGATCTTAGCATCGAATACCTCGACATTGGACATCGACGCCATTGCCGCCGCGACCAGTCGGCCTCAACAAGTCATCGGTCACCATTTCTTTAGCCCCGCCAATGTCATGCGGCTCTTAGAAATCGTCCGTGGAAAAGAGTCGAGTCCGGTCGTCATTGCGACCTCGATGGCCTTGGCCAAATCGCTTGGCAAAGTCGGTGTGCTCGTCGGCAACTGTTTTGGTTTTGTCGGCAACCGGATGTTCGACCCCTATCTGCGACAAGCACAATTCTTAGTTGAGGAAGGCGGGAGGGTAGAAGAAGTCGATGAGGCCATGGTCGAATTTGGGATGGCCTTGGGGCCATTGGCGGTCGCCGATCTGGCTGGACTGGATGTCGGTTGGCGAATCAAGAATGGGATTCGGCACCTAATCCCGAAGGATCTTCGACAACCCTTGATCTCGGACCGTCTTTACGAAATGGGCCGTTATGGGCAAAAAACCGGAGCGGGTTGGTATCGCTATCCGGAAGGGAGTCGCATGCCGATGCCCGATCCCGAGGTGCAGCAACTGATCGAAGAGAGCGCACTCAAAGCAGGCATCCAGTCGCGGACTATTTCGTCCGAAGAGATAGTCGAGCGGATCGTTTACGCATTGATCAACGAGGGGGCGAAGATCCTCGCCGAAGGCATCGCTATGCGAGCTGGGGATATCGACATCATCTACATTTATGGCTACGGATTTCCGGCTTATCGCGGAGGCCCGATGTGGTATGCGGATACGGTTGGAATTAAAAAAGTCTACGAGAGGATTTGCGAGTTTGAGCGGCAGCACGGTCGGGAATGGTCACCCGCACCCCTGTTGGCCAACTTGGCCGAAACCGGCAGGAATTTTTCCGATGTGGATACGGAGCGTGCGTTCGCCTTATGAACACAACAGAACAAGAGAATCGGCCGGCGAGGCTTAATGTTCTTGATGTCAAGCAGTTGCCGCAAACACATCAAGCGACGATTCCGGAGGACTATTTGGATTCGATGGGGCACATGAACGTCATGTGGTACACCCATTTGTTCGCGCATGCGATGGGGGGGATTTTCAAGCGGATCGGAATGGACCGCGATTACTTCGTCAACAGTCAATCGGGCTCCTTTGCTCTCAAACAATATGTCGACTATCTCAAGGAAGTGAGATTTGGCGAAGAGATCTCCATTCATACTCGACTGCTGGGGCGCTCCGAAAAGCGGATTCATCTGATGCATTTCATGATCAAGGATCAAGGCGATTGCGTTGCATCGACCTCCGAGGTCCTTCTGACGCATATCGACATGCGAATCCGCCGAAGCTCCCCGTTTCCTATAGAGATTGCGGGAAATATCGATCGATTGCTAGCCGAGCACGCCTCCCTCAATTGGTCTACCCCACTGGCTGGTCCTATTCAACCATAGCATGGCACCTTAGGCTGGGGTGTTAAGAATTCGGTATTGACATGATGTTTTGCGTTTCCATTTCACTCGATAATTCTTCCGCTTTCATCCCCACAGGGATCATAGCAATTAGCCTGGGGTCGCCGCGAAGCGGCGCACCCCCGGAGAACGAAAGGACACGCGAATGACCCGGAAAGGGTCACAGATTCTGCGATCCTTTCAGGATCGGAACGCTCTGCACGATTCTTTTCCGGTGGTGTCGCTCCGCTCAACCCCCGGCTAATGTCTGATATCTCTTCGGGATGAAAAGTTGCGCAATACTAAATGCACCACAACCCCGAATTTTTAACACCCCAGCGCTAGCCCCGGTTCCCAAAGTGCTCGGCTACCACCGAAGACTTAACGGTCAGCCGCAAGGCGTTAGTCGGTTATGGCGGAGCGGACAACCGTGGCTAGCGCCAAACGGCTAATGAATAATCCCGGCTAACGCAGTGCGGCTAATTGTTGCATTCTGCGTTGCAAACTACGATTGCATCGCGCGTCTCGTCTGAGCCCAAGCGTAGGGGCCAAAGATGAGAAGCGGTGCCCAAGCAGCAGTCGCCGGGGTTAGGATTGTTTCGTTCGCCCCCAAAGCGTGCAGTCCAATGCTGATGCCAAAAAAAGCCGCAAAGCTGATCACGCAGGAGAGCATCATGCTGACCAAATTGCGATTGCGATTCGAGAGGATCATCGGAATTCCCAGCAAGAGTTGCGTAAAGTCCAAGAGCGGCTGAATCAAGCGTGCGTGAACGGCCACCGTCAAATCTGCTCCATAATAATGAGACTGGTTTTGCATCCGCCAAATCAAGTCGCTGGTGGAGGAAAACTGCTTAGCCCCTCCGCCCCGTAACAAATCATATTCCAATTTGCTCGGGATGAAGCACTCATTGGGTTTCAGCCACGGCGTGTCGAGCGGCAGAAGTAGAAAGACACCTTGATCGGTGCGGACGGAAGTCTTTCCGGCCAACGGTTCCGTACCTTTCGCATTTTCGACCAAATAGCCTTGAGGGTGGTTTTCATCCGCAACTAAGAACTTGGCGGATAGTCCAGTGATCTGCGGAGTTACATTGGCTGCCGGTCCTAAAAACCGAAAGATGGGTTGTACAATAATCGAGTTAGCGGGCTGAAGATTGCGACCTGCGATGAGCACCCCCATTTCAATGTCTTCTGTGGGCCGTATAGGCCGGATACTTTCCCCAAGCAACTCCTGTGGGGTTTTGCTTAGCATCGACGAATAGTGCGGGATCAACAGCTCGCGAGAGACTGCGGCAAACAAAATCAAAACAGCCGACAAAATCATTATGGGTCGGATGATTCTGCCCTTGCTGATTCCTGCCGCCAGCAATGCTGTCATTTCATGAGTTCGAACCAACCATGCAACGACAAACATGGTCGCTAAAAGTGTTAGCAAACCGCACATTCGGTCGTAGATGCTGAGCATATACGGACTGAAGTATTCGGCTAATCCAAGAATAAAGCTTCCACGGAATTTTCCGTAGGCAATCATTTCGTCGAGATTGGTAAAAACTTGAACCACGACGAGAAGCCCCGACAGTGTCAAAAAACAAATCAGGAACACTCGAGAATAGAGAAATAGCAAATAGCGATCGATCTTGGTCATGTTGCGCTTTTGTGGCGAGAATCACGGCACGGAGTGCCGTGCTACACTGGGGATCACGGCACGGAGTGCCGTGCTACACTCGTACCAGGAAGTGGATTCCACTTGCAACGCTGATCTTCTTTGCGGAGCTGGTTTTCATGGCTTTGACTTAGCCAAATTGCCCGAAAAACGACGAATGCAACCGACATAGGACCGCCGAGCGAAATGCCATCATTCAGATTTTGATGCGAATGGTCTCGATCTTCCGTCGCAGCTTTACCGATATTCCTCTTGTCCGCGATTGCCAAGAATTGCACAATCTGCGGCAGTGGTTGAAAGGTTTCGCGGGAAAGGAATCCCATGCATCGTCGTGATTGGCTCAGTAGTGTTTCGATGGTTACCCTGGCAGGCTTGACAGGGTGTCGTGGCTATCAATACGGTCATGTGATCAAACCCGAGGCGGCCAATATGGTCGGAAGCCACGATGCAGGCGCCGAAGTTTTTGATCCACTTGTCGAAGAAGCGGTCGCAAAACTCTTAATGCGGCAGCAGATCGCCACCGACGACTGCCCACTGGGTCCTGATGGGCGTCCGATGAAGAAGTTGATTTGTTTTGTCGGAATCGAAAACAAGAGTGCCGAAGACATCGGTGACTTCAAAGATAAACTCTATAACCAAATCGACTCGCAAATCCTGGAGTCCAATTCCTTTCAGTCGATCAGCACACGCATGGTGAATGCCGCACTCCACGAAACGCGGATGCGGCCTGATGCGCTCATGTTGCCCGACAACATGCGCTTGTTTACGTCGGTACTCCAACGCAGCGGCGCTCCTGTGGACTACTTACTCTACGCGACATTGACGAGTGGAACAACAAAACGCAACAGTTCAACCCAACGTGACTACGAACTGACGCTCGAACTAACCAATGTGCATACTGGCCAGTACGACAAACTCTCGTCCGAAGTGCGTAAGGGCTATCACAAGACGGCGGCTGGTAAGATCTGGAACTACAATCCACTCAAGCGATGACGCAATGCGCTAAGTACCGCACTACGGCGAAGCAACTCTTCGCCAACCGACAATCCCAATTCGGCACCCTAGTCGCCTGTCTATTCGTCTTGATTGCATTTGTAATTGCATCTGGTTGCTCTACCCATTCCAAACGCATCTCGCAGCCACGAAACCTTTTTTACGACGGTCAGTTGCAAGCGTGTCGAGACAGTCTCGAAAAGCTCGCCAAGTCGAATCGTCACGATCGCGACGTTGTCAATCTCGATCTAGCGGTGGTCGACTTGCTAACCGGACAAGCCAAGCAAGCTGAGTCAAAACTGCGAGAGGTACGCGATCGATTCGATCATCTCGAACAAGACTCATTGGCCGAAAAAACCGTCTCGATGTGGACGGACGATCAAGTTCGCTCGTATGCTGGCGAAGACTACGAAAAGATCTTGATTCGCGTCTTTCTATCCCTTTCAAGTCTGATGCAGGATGGCATCGACGCAGAAAGCTACACGCTGCAAATTCAAGACAAACACGAAGCATTGGCGCAGTTGTTCGCTCAGCGCAACGGGAAAGACACGAGCGAGTATAAGCCGCTACCTTTGGGATTCTACATGCGTGGAATGTTGCGTGAGGCGACGCACCGAGACTACGATGATGCCGTTCGCAATTACGAAGTTGCCTCCAATCTGCTACCGAATTGCGAGCCATTGCTTTGGGATCTACAACGAGCTCGCGGGGGAGTTCATTCGCAACCAGGCCAAGGGGTGGTCTATGTCTTTGCGATGGTCGGCCGTGGTCCTTACAAAGTGGAAGTTGCCGAGCAGCCTACCAGCGATGCGCTCCTCATCGCAGACCGCATCGTGTCTGCTGTGGGCCCTTACAAACTCCCTCCCACAGTCGCACCGATCAAGATACCTGACATTGCCGTCCCCTCGTCGGATGTCGACTCTGTCGGGATCCGAATTAACGGCAACATGATCGGGCCAACTGCATCGCTGGCCAACATCGAACAACTGGCCATATCAACTTATCGGGCGAATCGCAATTCGATCATCGCTAGGGCGGTTGCCAGACGGGTGATCAAGAAAGCCACCGTTGCGGCAGCCAAAACCAGCATGGGCAAGAACAGCGGGTTGGCCGGTATCGGCATGGACATCGCCGGGATCGCGTGGGAAGCCAGCGAAGCAGCCGATACGCGATGCTGGGGTTTGTTACCACGAGACATTCAATTTCTCAGAGTCGAAGCACCGGCTGGGGATCATCAATTGCAACTGAATCCGCTTCTGGGAAATCGGCCCGTTGGCCCATCGCAAGCAACGCCCATTCGAGTGATCGATGGTCAGAACACGTATGTGGTATGTTGGTTTCCAGATTCGAGAAGCGTGAGCCAAATCATGTGCAGCAACCTGGCCCACACGGGTTCCGCTCTAGAGAGAAGGTAATGATCCCCCGAGTAAACTCGGGGGCATTCACATGCCGTCGGCTTTATGCCGAGGGTTCTGACCTTCTGTTCTAGAAGAGAAGGGAACGATCCCTCGAGTAAACTCGGGGGCATTCACATGCCGTCGGCTTTATGCCGAGGGTTCTGACCTTCTGGTCTAGAAGAGAAGGTAACGATCCCCCGAGTAAACTCGGGGGCATTCGCATGCCGTCGCCGTTGGCTCGGGGTCAAACGAAGTTCGACGGTTTGTAGAGAACGGATGGGTGAGGGAAACCGAGTCGTTTATCGACGAGATTGTAGAGTGAGTCACCCGCAAAATAGCGTCGCAAGTTTTCGCAAATAAGTTTAGTGGTGTCGTCGGTTCGCTTCGCGGCTTGTGCACCGACGTGCGGCGTAATAATCACATTATTAAAGCCCCACAGCGGGCTCGACTCAGACAGCGGCTCAATATCCGTTACATCCAATCCTGCGCCCGCCAGGTGGCCGCTCGCCAACGCGGCACACAAGTCGGATTCGTTGACACACGAGCCTCTCGCAACATTGATTAGGTAAGTTCCTTTTGCCATCGCCGAAAAGATCTTTGCATCGACTACCCCGCGAGTCATTGCATTCAAGGGCAGGGTTAAAATCAAAATTTCGGACCATGCGGCAAGTCGCTCCAACTCCGTGTGCGGCCAAAGCTGTTCCACGCTTGGCGGCTTGTGTTCTGGAAAATAATCCGTTGCCCGGATGGTCACATTGAATGGTCGCAAAATGTCCACTAAGCGGCGGCCGTTTCCACCGAGGCCTGCAATGCCAACTCGCTTGCCGTGAAGATCGTCCGTTGGTCGCCGGATGAACTCTTTGTTTTGCCATTGACGATAAAAGATCGGAATACCGCGTAAGAGTCCAAGCAACATGGCAAGCGTTTGTTCCGCGACTTGGTTCGCAAAGAGCCCGGATGCGCTGCAAACGACAATGTCTGAGTCGATTACTGCGGGATGAAGACAATGGTCTAGTCCAGCAGCGGACGATTGAATAAAAGTCAATCTGCCTTCAGCAACCACGTTGAGCCAGGGGACAGGTACTTTGGCGTGACCGACGAATATATCTGCATCGAAGATTCGTTCTGGGATCGTTTCTTGAGAAGCTTCGATCAAGTTCGCGTGTGGGGCAGCATTCTGCATCCACTCGCGGTGTCGGTCCTGTGTTGGAAAACAGTAGACAATGTTCGTCACTTTTTAGGCAAGGTCCCGATCTTCGAACAGCAACAGGCCGATCAGGGTAGCTGCGATGCCGTAAATCGATGTGTACACAAGCACGCTGGCGATGACGGACCATGGGATACTTACCTCCGCATCAATGGCCGCCTCCATCGAGAAGTGGCTGAGGTTGGGGATGACGGCTGAGATCAACTGCGAGAAAAACTCCACAAGAGGCAAACCGCCAGCCGCCGATTCGACGATTGTAGGCGTTAAATGCCCGAGCAAGTAAATCGAGAAGCAAATCGTGAAGTTCGCTAGCAGTCCGAATCGCGTTCCTAGAGCTACCGAAAATGCCCCCAGCACGACCGACTGGAAAAACGCCAATGCTAAACCTGGAATCGTTTGAATCATTTCCTGGTGGCATTGCTGCCAACCGGGTTGATCCAGTGAGTTTTCCCGTGCCTCGTAGATTGGCTTGTAAGCGACCGCTAGAAGTTCCACGCTCCCCAGTACCAAAAACATTAACATTACGATCCAGACGACTCCCAGTATTTTGCCAATGATAAAGGATCGGCGATGAATTGGCTTGCTGAGCAGGGTGAGGGCCGTTCGCCCTTCAATTTCTTCATTGACCGAAGTACTTGCGGACCAAACGGCTTGAAACGTAGCGGCAATGAGGATGATGGTCACACCACAATCCTTGAGCAGCTTGATATCTTCTCCGAGAGTATGGAAGGGCAGGAAGACGAAAAGAAGAATCCCCAAGGCGACGATGATCATCAAGATGATGGGGAGCGGCTGTGAAAGTTCGCTTTTAGCAGCCGACAATGCAATCGCAGCAACTTTTGGCGAGACGGCTTGCATGAGCATAAAAAGCAATCCGAAGATCGAGACGAAAATCGATGCGAGGATAATCGTCGACGACTCGCGAACAAGCGGATTGGAAACCAAACGGATTTTTAATGTGGAAGCATCGATTTCCTGGTTTTGAACATAGATTTCCGCACCCGTCGTCAACGGCAAAGGACACTCGGCAATCCCCATCTTGGTGTTCCAAATGAGGGGCAAGTTAGCCTCAATGGTTTGGGGCTTGGATCGTGTTTCGCCGAGACCCGGCGCATCGGTGAGAACCAATCGTCTGGTGGAACTGATCTCGACCTGGCCCAAAATCGTTGGATCGTAGCGTATGTCTATCTTTTGAAAGGCGGCTTCGGACTCGTTTTGGCCGATTCCTGCGATGGTGAAACTTTCCGTTTTGTCGTTTGCAGCGAAAAGCTGCGGAATTGATTTTAACGCCAACATTGGTTTGTCGACCAAAAAAGTAGAGGCCGCTGCGATGAGCGCGAGTCCGGCCAGAGTTGAGAGCATGTACAACCCTATCCCTTCGAACAAAAGGGATCTCAGTTCACCTAGAAATCGAGAGGAGGAACAATAAAGTAGCGACCAAACAACGACCCCGAAAATCATTGTCATAGCAATGGATATCATGGCCCATTCGTCATTCGCAAACGTTCCGCCCATGCTAAACAAGGCTTGGCCTTCTTGACTGAATTTTGCGTACGACGCATAGAGCCCGCCCAATGCAAGCGTCACGGCCAGAGCTATCAAATTGGCGGAGCCATCGCGGCGGAATTGCTCCAAAAGCCTGAACTTGGACAGACCGTAGAAAGCCAATAGAAAAACCGACAATATCGCAAACCCCAGAATTACCCCACCTCCAAGAAACCAAACAGGTGTTAACCACCTCGACATCCAGAAATCTACCGCCGCAAACATTGGAACTGGGAAATCGACAGGCATAGCGGATAAGCTCGGACAGAATCGAAAAGGTAAGGGTTGTTCTTTCGCGTTTTAAACTCGATCCGCGCGAAAGATTAGTTTGGCTTTTACGCCACTCGCCGACGGTGGGTTCGTTTCAAATCCACGAACTGACTTAAGATAAGCAAAAAAACCAGGAATGAAGAGAGGTAACTTGCAAAATTCCGTCCAGTGCGTCTTCAACACGAAAAAGTGGGGTGGGCGTAGTGGATCTTGTTAAAGATCCGTTTGCTGCAGGATCTCTGGCAAGATCCACTACCAACGAATCACTTTTCATGGCTGGTGAGGAAACCTTGGTTGGGTTATGATTTTCCGAATGGATTGATCCACTTTCATACTCTTACGGCTGAGGTAAGCTGCTTTGTTTCGTCAAGGAAATCCTGGATTTCTCGCACTTGAAGATGGCACGGTTTTTGAGGGCGTCTCGATTGGAGCCGATGGCGAAATGGACGGTGAGGTTGTTTTTAACACTTCCATCACTGGCTACCAGGAGATATTGACCGACCCTAGCTATCGCGGCCAAATCGTGACGATGACGTATCCGATGATTGGAAATGTTGGCGTTAACGAGGAGGATCTTGAGTCTGGTTTCCCGCGAATTGCTGGATTCGTGGTTCGTGAGTGCAGTCGTCTTCACAGTAATTTTCGTTCCAATGGATCGCTGCCGGAATACTTAAAAAAGCATGGAATTGTCGCGATTTCGGGAGTCGACACACGTGCCATCGTCCGAAACATTCGAAACAAAGGTGCTCTCAAGGGGATCCTTTCAACCCTCGACTCCGACCACACATCGTTAGTGAAAAAAGCCAAAGCCAGCCTGGGCTTGGTTGGCCGCGATCTCGTAAGCGAAGTCATGCCGAAAGGAGCAAGCCTGTGGAGTTCGCCGCTGCATGCCTTGGCGATCGACGGCAGCGAATCGATGGCCGCTCAATCTCAGCCCCATGTGGTATGTCTAGATTACGGAATGAAATGGAATATCCCTCGGCACCTTGCGCAACGTGGCAATCGAGTCACCATTCTTCCGGGTACAGCAACTTTCGAAGAGGTCCTGGCCTGCAAGCCTGATGGCGTCTTCTTGAGCAACGGACCTGGCGATCCTGAACCGCTTGGTTACGCAATCCAGACGATCAAGGATCTACTCGGAAAGAAACCTGTTTTCGGCATCTGTCTCGGTCATCAATTGCTTTCGCTGGCGGGTGGTGCCAAGACTTTCAAACTCAAATTCGGTCATCGAGGTGCCAATCAACCTGTCCTCAATTGTAAGACCGGACAGGTGGAAATCACTTCGCAAAACCACGGCTTTGCGGTCAAAGAAGAAGGCTTACCCGATTGTTTTGAAATCACGCATCGCAATCTCAACGACAATACCATTGCGGGTGTTCGTCACAAGCAATTCGAAGCGTTTAGTGTTCAGTACCACCCAGAGGCTTCGGCTGGGCCACACGACAGTAGCTACTTGTTCAATGAGTTTCAGAAGGCGATGGACCGTGAAGTCCTTGCCCGGTCGGGAGCCTAGTCTGAAATGTTGGCAAAACGCGTCATTCCTTGCCTCGATGTTCACCAAGGACGAGTGGTTAAAGGAACCAATTTCGTGAACTTGAGAGACGCGGGCGATCCGGTCCAAATCGCACAGCGATACGAGTCGGAGGGAGCGGACGAGTTAGTCTTCTTGGACATTACTGCGAGCCATGAAGACCGCGGAATCATCCTCGACGTCGTGCGTCGAACCGCAGAACAGGTCTTTATGCCTCTTACGGTCGGTGGTGGGATCCGCACCTTGGAGGACATTCGCACGTTGCTTCAAGCCGGCTGCGATAAAGTGTCCATCAATTCGACCGCCTGCAAGAACCCCGAATTTGTGAAACAAGCAGCCGAACGATTCGGATCGCAATGCATTGTGGTTAATATCGATCCGAGACGTGTGCTGCGAGACGGCAAAGAGTTCTGGGAAGTTTATATCAATGGCGGTCGCACCCCAACCGGGCTCGAAGCCGTGGCATGGGCAGAGCAAGTCGAGGCCCTCGGTGCTGGCGAAATCGTGGTGACCAGCATGGATCGCGACGGAACCAAGGATGGATACGATTTGCCAATTACCTCTGCTGTCAGCCAGCGAGTTCAGATCCCAGTCGTTGCCAGTGGCGGCGCTGGAAAACCCGAGCATTTGGTGGAAGCGATCCTCGTCGGCAAAGCGGACGCGGTTTTAGCTGCTAGTATTTTCCATTTTGGTGAGTTTACTATTTCGCAAACCAAACGCGTGATGGCGGAAAGTGGAATTCCCGTTAGGTTGTGATTCCAATTCCCGTCCAATGAGTCAACATAGAACAGTGACGCAAGCTTCTCCTTTTCTTCCTTTGGTCTAAGTATTGATTTAATGTCACACTCATCAGCAAAAAAACCAACTAGTAAATCCGCTGTCGTTTCGAGCGCAGACGAATTGTCTGCCTCGTTGCTTCAGGAAAAACGAGAACTGGAAGTAGACAAGCTATTCAAAGCTTGCGTCAAGCTCGAGGGTAGCGACTTGCACCTCAAGGTTGGTACGCCACCCATCGTTCGATGCAAAGGAGATCTCAAAACTCTCAACCGGCCACCCATCGAGGTCGACGAAATGGTTCGTCTTCTCATTCCGATGCTGGATGATCGAAACCGACGGATCTTTGAAGAAGAGGGTGGTGCTGACTTTTCTTATACCATCAATGTCGATGGCGAGAATTGGCGATTCCGAGTCAACATGCTCAAGCAACTGGGGCGACCGGGACTGGTTGCACGACGGATCAATAATTTCATTCCGAATTTCGAAGGGCTTTTTCTGCCTCCGATTCTCGAGGACTTGTGCAAATTCGATCAAGGGATGATTCTGCTGGCTGGCGTGACAGGTTCGGGAAAAAGTACGACGATTGCCTCCATGCTCAACTGGATCAATCGCAATTACCGAAAACATATTTTGACGCTCGAGGACCCCATTGAGTTTGTCTACAAAGAGGACAAGTGCTTGATCAACCAACGGGAAGTGGGAACGGACGTTTTGGACTTTAGCATTGCCATGAAGCACGCGGTCCGCGAGGATCCAGACATCATCCTCGTCGGTGAAATGCGAGATCAAGAGACGTTTATGACGGCCATCCATGCGGCCGAAACTGGGCACTTGGTTTTTGGAACCATTCACGCATCCACCGCCCCCTCCACTATCGGTCGTATTCTCGACTTGTTTCCAGAAGCCATGCATTCCGCCATCCGAAATGCCATGGCCTTCAATATGAAAGGCATCGTGGCACAAAAACTTCTGCCATCCATCAGGCAGGGCGTAAGCCGCGTACCCACCTGCGAGATCATGCTCTTTACTCCGATGATTCGAAAACTCATCTTAGAGAGCAAAGATCAAAAGCTGTCCGACGCCATTCGAATCGGGCAACAGGACGGGATGCAAGACTTCACGATGAGTCTAAAGCAGTTGATCGACGACGGGTTGATCGATCGCCCAACAGCTTTCGAGGTTGCACCGAATGTCGAGGCACTGAAAATGACCCTCAAGGGCATCAACGTTAGCCAACCTGGTATCATTTAGTGCATCGAATGGTGTGCATACCCACGCCCCAATGCGTTCTTGTTTCATTCATTCCACCTACTCGTTCCGAAGTGAATGGTCGAGCTGTCAAAATGGTATTTGGAAAAAAGAAAGTAAAACCGACAAGCGATCAACTTTCCATTGGTGGCGAGGAGGTGGTTTTGCCACCCCTCGAAATCAAGACCGCTGGCATTGCAAAGGACGAAGCCCAAGGGCTGATGATTGCGGCGCGGCAATTACCTGGCTATCCGGTCGCCCTGGTGCTGTTGGCCAATGCGATTTCAGCCAGAGCGGACCGAATCCTAATGGACTATTCCGCTCAGGGGGCGGTGGTTCGGTACCGTATTGATGGCGTGTGGGAAACGCTTCCTCCTTTGGATCGGCCAACGGGCGATGCAGCCTTGGTCGTTTACAAAAAAATGTTTAGCCTAAACCCAGCCGAACGACGAGCCAAACAGGAGGCGAAGTTCGCGACCAATTTCAAAGAAATCGATTGGGTCATCTTGTTCACAAGCGCCGGAGTCCAATCCGGGGAACGGGTCCTCTTTCAGATCGATACCAAAAAACCGACCATTAAGACGTTGAACGATCTGGGCATGCGAGAAGCCATGCAAGAGTCGTTTCGCGGGTTGCTAAACGGTGACAAAGGAATTGTCCTCATCAGCGGGCCTCCCGGCCAGGGACTCCCATCTACCTGGCGCATCGCTTTGGAATCGGCGGACAAGTTTGTTCGAGATTTCGTGTCGCTTGAGAACAAGTCTGAGCCGGATCCGGAAATCATCAATGTTTTTCAGAATTTTTACGAACTTGGAGTCGGAGACACGCCCGAAGCTCAGTTCGAAAAAATGCTGCTCAGGCAACCGGACGTATTGGTCATGCCTTCCTTGGTCAATTCTTACATTGCGGACCGAGTGATCGATCTAATCACGAAATTGGGCAAGCACTCCATCACACGCATCGTTGCGACGGATGCAGCCGATGCGATTGTTAAATTGATCAGCACTTATAGGCCCGAGGCGAAAGAGCTAATTAGACTGCTTTGCGGCGTCTCAAATCAACGCTTGGTGCGCCGCTTGTGCGATCGATGCAAGCAACCCTTTCAACCGACGCCGCAACTGCTTCAAAAACTTGGGATACCAGCCGGGCGTGTTCAAAAGCTTTTTCAGCCAACCATCCCACCCCCACCAGAGCAACGGGTGGATGCCAAAGGGAATCCCATCGAGATCGAGATTTGCAAGAAGTGCAATGGTCGAGGCTATTTTGGTCGCATGGCCATCTTCGAGCTTCTTAAGGTGGACGACAAGATGCGACAAGCCATCTTGAAATCGGGAGGCAACGCCGATGCCATTCGGCAATTTGCAAAGCAGCAGGGCCATCTTGGTTTTCAAGAAGAGGGGATTCTCGCGTGTGCGTTAGGAATGACCTCGTTGCAAGAAATTCAAAAAATGATGGCTTCGAAATAACGCCTTGTTGGACGAATGAATGGCTGTCGCCAATCACTTGAGCGTCATGTTGGACTGTTGAGCCAACAGGTGAGGTGTACTGATAACCGACGGATTTTGCTCAAGTTTCTCGGTCTCTCTTGCAAGCGAAGCGGGCACTTCAGTACTTTTTACGTGAGCGCGCAGGTCGCGTGAAAACCTAATGGTGACTTTCCAAGATCGCCTGTGCAAATCTCAATTGGTCGTTTTCCAATGACATCCGCTTTGCATTTCGATCCATGACGTTTCAACAACGACTCATTCACCGCCAAATAACGGCCATGCCTGTCCTTAACAAAAAATGCGATGTCGGAGGCTTGGGCAAAAAGTCTCACTAGCAGTTGTACATCGATTGACGAAACAAGTTGACTTGCGACCTCAGCAGTGAATTTGTTTTTCGGCGTCGATCTTAAGGCGGGCCGATTTAAATCGTAGCGGAAGCTGTCAAAGCTTTCGTAAATACTGGACGCCAACGAAATGCTTGACGCATTCCGCTACTAGGGAACGCTAGCGAAAGTGTTTCGCGGCCCAGCTTAAGATCGACGCCTGTTTTTCGATTTCATTATTCAGACGCATCCGAGCATCCGAGCCGACGCTAGCAGCGTCGGCCACGATCAGCGTCGAACACGATCGGCATAACAGGCTCGGCATAACAGGCTCGGAATATACGTTAAGATCTATCCTAATAAGATCTGTAGGAATCCATTGTAAATCCGCTCTTAACCCACCCGAATGCCATGAGAACCCTTTACCTCTTTGTAATAATCTCCGCCACTCTCCTCTCCGCCACTCTCCTCTCCGCCATCACACAGGCGCAACTTCAACCGGATGGGGCGACCGCGTCCTTTCGAGGCTCGCTTCCGCCCAAGCCAACGGGCGAACTTAGCCCAGACCAAATCAAAACGCTAGAAAACAGACTCGCCGATCTGACGCGTGACTTCGCCTCAGTAAAAAAACATCCACGGGCCGCCGACGCCGATATATTTCTAAAGGCCGTGCGGTACGCCATCGAGTTCCAGGAGTGGTATGGCAAGAAACCAGACGACGATTTGAAGAAGGCCACTGCGTTGCTGGAGGAAGCAGCCAATCGCATCCGTTCCTTGAAACAAAACGAGACCCCGTGGCTGAACGGGAGCGGCCAAAAAATCCTCGGGTTTTACTCCAAGATAGATGACTCGCCCCAGGCCTATGGAATCGAAATCCCCGAGGGACTAGTCTACGGCAAGGGCAAGCCAAGCGCTCCGATGTGGATCTGGCTGCACGGTCGAGGCGATACGGATACCGATATGCATTTTGTTTTCAGTCGACTCAACGCCAAGAAACCCAGCCAGTTCCAGCCCAAAGGGACCATTGTCATTCATCCCTTCGGACGCTACTGCAATGGTTGGAAGAGCGCCGGCGAAACCGACGTGTTCGAAGCCAGGGATGACGCTGTCGAACGATTCCATATCGACGAGCATCGCATTGCGCTAGCGGGCTTCAGTATGGGTGGAGCAGGTGCGTGGCATATCGGAGCTCACTTTGCGGACCAATGGGCGTGCGTTCATACCGGAGCAGGATTTGTCGACGTGAAGCGTTATCAAAAGCTTACCCAGAACACGATGCCACCGTGGTATGAGCAGAAGCTATGGGGTGTTTACGATGTGCCCAACTATGCTCGCAACTTCCTTAATGTTCCTTTGATCTGTTATTCCGGTGAGATCGATCCCCAACGCGATTCTGCCGAATACATGGCGGAGGTCCTCGACAAGGAAGGCTTGCATCCTCCGCATCTCATCGGTCCAGGCATGGGGCATAAGTATCACCCGGAGGTGATCAAGGAAGTGCAATCGCAAATGGAAAAGGCGGTTGCGACCGGAGTCAACGCGCTACCAATGAAAGTAATTCTGCAGACTCGTACATTGGCCTACAGTCGTATGCATTGGTTACAAATCACCGGCATGCGAGAGCAATGGCAAGACGCTCGAGTCGAAGCAAACTGGAACGAAGGAAAAAACGAAATCTTCGTTACTTCGAGCAATGTTTCGAGTTTGACGATCCGGTTGCCCAAGTTATCAAAAATACCCAAGGTTTTGGTCGATGGCGAGGCGGTTTCTCACAACAAGTCGCTTGACAATGGCTCGAAGTGGATTTGGAAGAGTCAGGACACTTCTGCAAGCAATGGCTTAGTCAAGCACCCCTTGCTTCAGGGTCCGATCGATGACGGGTTTAAATCGCGATTCATCGTCATCTTGCCAGATGGATCGCCCGATGGCACAGCAGCCGACAGATGGGCACGCATCGAAGCCGAACATTTTCTGGTTCGCTGGCGATCGCTCATGCGAGGAAATGCACTCGTGCGGAAAGCCAGCGACGTTACCGAGCAAGATATCCAAGATTGCCACCTTGTCGTATGGGGGACGCCAAACACGAATTCCCTTCTGCGAAAACTTCTCGCAAGCAAGAGTCTCCTCGAGGTTGTTACTTGGAACGAAAAAGGGGTCAAGATTGGCAGTCAAGACGGGCCCTTCGCCAGCAGCGTTCCGGTCCTCTGTTATCCAAACCCATTGAATCCGAATCGCTACATGATTCTCAACTCGGGTCTCACCTTCCGAGAGGTGCATGACAAAACCAACTCGCTTCAAAACCCTAAGCTCCCCGACTGGGCGATTCTCGATATCACGCAACCACCAAGTGTGGAGGCTGCTGGCAAAGTCGTCGCCGCCGATTTTTTTGACAGCCAATGGAAAGTCCAAGCTCGCGTGAAATCACCCACAGATCGCGAATGATCCGCTTGCGCACCCCGAACGGTAGGTGACGGCGCTCGCACCTCAAGGCCATCGCCTACGGCTCGGGGTTAAACGATTAGTTGGAGGGATGGCGACCGATATCTACCTAGTCAGCGGTAAGCCATCCTTTGATTCCGACATGATAGTTGTGGCATTGCGTACACGATTCGCCGGCTGCGCGGGGTTGATGGCAGCCGACGCATTGGGCTTTTTGCATGGGAACAAATTCCCCATGGGGTACAGGGACAGATGTCGAATCTGTTGTTGTGTCTAACTGATGGCAAGAACGGCAGTCACTAATCTTTGGCAGCGTTAGGTGAGGTGTATGGTCGAACTTGGTGATTGGATTGAGGTTGGCTGCTCGACTTTTCGATTTCCAGCATG
>JANPNA010000445.1:0-3624 GCA_031427235.1 Pirellula sp. | reverse complement strand
CCGGTTGGACGCGTGGGGCAGTAACTCGTTTGCTGCTACTCGAGGGGGCGGTTGTCTGTACGATCGGTGCAACGCTTGGTATTCCGCTCGGACTTGGTTACGCCTACGCCATGATCACGGGCCTTCATACGTGGTGGGTGGGTGCCATCACGGTCTCCTTTCTAGACTATTACGTCAGGCCAATCAGCCTAGTACTGGGTTGGACCCTGAGTTGGCTTGCAGCCTTGGGTACCATTTTGATTTCGACGCGACAGTTAAAATCGATACCGATTGCAAGACTCTTGAAGCAGCAAATGGAAGCGAACATCATCGCACCGCAATCGGTGAATAAAAAGCGTCCGTACTTGGCCATCGGATGTGTACTTAGTGCGATCGCGATCCTCGTTTTAGGCCAATTCCTGCAAGGCCAAGCCCAAGCTGGTGCCTTTGTCGGTGCAGGCATGTTGTTCTTGATAGGCGGATTGTCTTATACGTTGGTCAGGCTGAAGAGCGTAACGACCAATCGTTTCGCTAGTTTTTCCGAATCGGCTTCGATGATGAGCGCCTCGTCGCTTGCCAGTAGCAATGCAAAGCGAGCACCCATGCGAAGCATCTTAGCGATTGGGTTGGTTGCAATCGCTTCTTTCCTAATCTTATCGATGAGTCTATTTCAAGCGTCTCCGAACGAAGCGGGAACGGGCAGGTTTGCCTTCATCGGCAAGAGTTCCCAGGCGATTCACTACGACCTCGGCAATGTGGTGCGACAACGCGAGGTCTTGGGAGCCAAGGCGGCGGCGCTGAGTTCTTTCGATTTTGTTCCACTGCGAGTACGCGGAGGTGACGATGCTAGCTGCAACAATTTATATCAAGCCCGCGAGCCACAGGTTTTGGGCATTTCCACTCGAATGGAATCCATTGATCGCAAATTGGATGGACGCTCTGCATTTGCTTGGTTTGCCACCGAGAATTCGAAAGACTCGACTCCGTGGCAGCGACTGGATCAAAACGCCGATGGCACGGTAGATTCTCCGGTACCTGTGGTGTTAGATCAAAACACGGCACTATGGGCATTGCATTTGGGTGGCTACGTCGGGGAGAGGTTTTCGTATGCCTTCGACGATCAGCAGATTCACTTTCGCACGGTCGGTGTATTGCAAAATACCATTCTGCAGGGGAGTCTTCTGGTCAGCGAATCGAATTTCGAAAGTCTGTTTCCCAGCGTCAATGGGTACCGAATGTTTCTGATCAAATCCAAGGAAGAACAGGCGTCCAATGCTCAGTCGTCGATGGCCGAGCAGGCTAGGACGGTCTTGGAAGAAGGCTGGTCGGATTCCGGTTTGAGTTTAGCGTCAAGCGATTCGGTGCTGAAGCAGTTGTTGGCGGTACAGAACACGTACTTAGGCGCGTTTCAAGTATTAGGGGCGTTAGGGCTTTTGTTAGGTACCATTGGTCTTGGCGTCTCTCAATTGCGGAGTGCGATGGAACGCCGTGGGGAACTGGCAGCCATGAGAGCTATTGGCTTTACGAAGTCGCGACTGGTTTGGTTATTGACGTTGGAGAATGGTTGGCAACTGATACGAGGAATCGGAATAGGGGTGGGGTCGGCCGGGTTGGCCACACTTCCCGCCCTTGTGAGCGGACAGCCGTTTAGCGGACTGGCTTGGCCAAGTCTGATGATGTGCTTAGTCATTTTGTCGGGTTTGTTGTGCAGTGTTTTGGCTGCATGGGGCGCCATGCAGTGGCCGTTGCTCAAAGCGCTGCGATCCGATAAGTAGCCTTGGTGTCTGCCTGTGATTGCATGAAACATTTTGAACAATGGAAAGGACTGGCTTAACAGCCTCGTTACAAAGGACCAATATGGATTTTATTTGGGATGATGGTGGCCGCGCAGCAAGCGGTTATGTGGGATTGAGCGGTGATTGCGTGACACGCGCGATTGCCATCGCCACCGGTGCGTGTTATCGAGATGTCTATGAAAAGTTGGGGAAAGCATCTGAAAAATCACCTCGAGACGGAGTCCATACGGAGGCGGCAGCCGTTTATCTTGCAGAACGAGATTGGCGACGCACGCTTGGACTCGAGCGTCCGTTTTTTGTCGAGGATTTGCCTCCCGGAATTGTCATCGTTCATCTAGCAAGGGCAAACGAGCGAGCACAGCACTTTTGCACGTTGATCGATCATGTTGTTCATGACACCTGGGATCCCAGCGATGACGACGACTACATTGTTAAAAGCTACTGGAATTCTACGGAGGCGCGATATGACACCGCGTCTTCCGAATGGAACCGGAAACTGCCGTCCAGTGACTCCCAGGACCGGACGCAGTTGGAGTTTGACAAGATTTTAGATCGGCTTCGCAAATTGGATCGGACGGCAAGCAACAGTGCTAGTACCGAGGGGGAAAAGCACAACGCGTTGCGAATGATGCAGAGCCTCATGTTGCGCCACAATCTCTCCCGAGACGATATCGTCGATGAGACCAACCTGGACAATGTGTTGTTCACTCGGATCGCCTGTCCTGTAAATGGACGACGTGCTTGCAATTGGGAAAAGCATCTTGCTTCGTATGTTACAAAGACCATCTTACCGACTACCCAATGGTTTTCCTCGACCAAAGGACATAGGACCTTGTTTTGGTTCTACGGGCCGCGCGCAGACGTTCAGAACGTGATCGCCTTGTTCCGCGAATTGCTGTTGACCATCGCGACATCCGCACATCTTCAGTTTCGAAGTCACACTCGCGGCAGCGGGGCATCCTATGCTGAGGGCTATGTAGAGGGTTTACCTCGTTCCTCCATCGATTCGCATACCAATCCGGAACAGGCGATGGGTGAGCGAGCCTTGATACACTCCCGAACGATGACACTGCAATCCGCGGCTGAGCATTGGCTCGATTTCGAGTGCAACATCAAACTGAGGACCTCCTATCGCACTGGACGAGACCAATTCGACGAGTCTGCAGCCAGTCGTGGCAGACTGGATGGCTCGAAACATGAGGTTGTCGTACCAGCCGCTCAACTACGGATAGGCAGTGAGAAGTGAGTGGTCAGTTGTCAGTTGTCAGTTGTCAGTTGTCAGTGGTGTTTGCACGTTGCGCGCAGATGGATCGAGTTCATTCACACAGCGGAATTCTTTGTTGCAGAATTACGAGGTCCATTACTCATTCCACTAAGACACTTGAAACGTTTGTGTTCTTCATCAATTTGCAAACGGGAAACGTCATCCCCTCCTCAAGTTGAGCATCAAAGAAATTCCATGTGACGAGACCATCCTCGCTTTCCGGTTCGAGCAAATAGCAGACGAGTGCGCCGAGCGGTTGCGCGGTACGAATAAGAATGGTGCCTCGTGGAAACGTGACTTCCTTGCTGCTGTATTCACCGGTCAACTTTGTTTCAAAATGCCCCTGAAACTTTCGCTTGGATTTAGTGACTCCGGTAATCTTGAGGCATTCGACTTCTGTCGTTAACTCAGACGTCAATTCCTCGACGGCAATCCCATGTTGAAGACATTTCTGAACGACGCCTTCTTCATTGGCAAAAAGATAGGCTCGCGGTGCTTTGACCGTTCGAGTCGGGGCATACATCCCAAAATCCTCCATTTTTACGGGTGTTACTTTGTCCTCGACCATGGCCGTCATCTCCTTTC
>JANPNA010000444.1:0-5378 GCA_031427235.1 Pirellula sp. | reverse complement strand
TGTGATGGAAAAACGACAGTTTACCAACAAGGCGCATAAAACTACCCCCGTCCCCTTTTCTTCTGCCGACTGATAACTCGCTGGCGTTGCCTTAAAATACCCAGCGACTTCCGCAATCACCTGATTCGCATCAAGGCTCGTTAGTGGTCGTTTACGTCGCACCGGGTTCAAATGTACGTAGCGGCTTAGCGTCCAAAAATTGCTTTCATCCTCGACCAACTCCGCCTTGAATCTTCCTTGGAACAAGTGCCCCGTCCGCTGATATCGTTTGGCATACCAATTCGCGTAGCCACTTAGCAAGTACTGCATCCTCCGCGACAATTTGAGCTTGGGCGTCCTCACAATAAGATGGATATGATTGGGCATCCATACGTAGGCGAGAACTTGCCAATCGTGAGTGCAATCGGCCAGCATTTCGTTCAAAAAGGTTGAGCGGGAGCTTGTCTCCCCTCAACCTTGTTTTGGCGTCCTACCATGGACAGAAACGAACGCGAAGTGCGAGAATTCATGGACTGAGCAAAACTATTAGGACGCCAAAACGTCGTCCGACGGAGGCGAGCTCCGAGCGGACGAAAATGCTTTACAGCGTTGACCAACGTACCCCACGGGTTTAGCAATCATCCCGTGAAGTTCTAGATAATTCTAGATTATCCGATCAGCGGAGCCGGCGGCTGCAATGTCCTGGTAAGGAGTCATGTCCAGGCCGTCGATGAAACTGGTCAAGGACTTGCTTCTTTGTGGATGCTGCAACTTCTTGACCGCTTTGCTTTCGATTTGGCGAACGCGTTCGCGAGTCACTTGGAAAATCTTGCCCACTTCTTCCAGGGTGTAGGCGTAGCCGTCCGCCAAGCCGTATCGCAACTTGAGAATCTCACGTTCTCGATAATTCAACGTTTGCATGGCTTCATGGATCTGTTGTTTGAGGGTTGCTTGATTGGTTTCATACAACGGATCGTCATCACGGTAGTCTTCGAGAAATTCGCCAAAGAAACTATCTTCATGGTCGCCCACAGGTTGATCGAGCGAAAGTGGCTGGCGAGCCATTTTTAAAACGACCCGTGCATCGTCCAGAGAAAGACCGGCTCGTTCTGCCGTCTCTTCGACCGAAGGCTCGCGGCCCAATTCTTGAGTCAGGTCCCGCGTCACTTGGCGGACTTTGCTCATCGTATCGATCATGTGAACCGGAACGCGAATCGTTCGGCTTTGGTCGGCAATCGCCCGAGTAATCGCTTGGCGAATCCACCAGGTTGCGTAGGTCGAGAACTTGAAGCCACGCTCGTACTCGAACTTGTCCACTGCTCGCATCAATCCGGTGTTTCCCTCTTGGATTAAGTCGAGGAAGCTCAGGCCACGGTTTCGATACTTCTTTGCAATCGAAACGACAAGTCGCAAGTTGCCAGCGGACAAGTCACGTTTGGCTGCATCGTATTGAATGCGGTGCATTTGGACTCGTTGGCATCGTCGAGCCAGCGTCTTCGGTGTTTCGAACGTGATTCGCATCAAGTAGAAAAGCTCTGCTCGAAGCTTTGCGATTGGCATCCCGTCCGAAAAACCAGTCGCTTGTGCTGCGTCGATTCGATCTCGCAAGACCACCATCTGACTCTGAATCGTGTTCAACTTCTGAAAAATGGGTTCCAGTCGGTTGGTTCTCAAGTTCATTTCTTCGATCAATCGAACGGCTTTGTTTCGGCGGCAAACCAATCGCTTCCACGCTTGATGTCGTTCGCTCAAAGGCAGGCTTTTGTTGATCGCTGTGAAGTAGTCTCCGTGATTTCGCAAAAGCAGGTGGCGAAGCGTCTTGATATTGGGGCCGATGCGTCGCATGATCGCAATTTTTTCGGATGCGTTGGTGACGCTCACTTCGATCGTTCGGTCCAAACGCAGTTTGCTATCGCGAACCTGCTCGAGCAATTTAGTTGCACCCTGAAGCATGAAGTCGCTAGCCAACATCCAATTGCGGTAATCGGTTCGGGTCATTTCGATCTGTTTTGCAGCACTGACTTCTTCTTGACGGGTCAGCAATGGGATCTCACCCATTTGCATCAAATACATGCGAACCGGATCTTCGGTGGCATCAACCGACTCATGTCCGTCTTCACCGGGGAGAAAATCGTCGCCAGATTCATCCTCCAGAAGGCTCTCTTCGTCGGCCGAGTGATCGTCAGCGTCTTCTTCTTCCTCTTCTTCGAAACTAAAACCTTCGCGTTCGGCACCCAAGCTGTCGCGATCTTCGCTAACATAAGACGATCCTGATTTTCGGCCTGAGGATTTGTTGGATCGAGGATTGAATCTCTTGGTCATGGCTAGGTGTGCGTCTCGTTGGAGTTGACAAGGGTAAGATGCGGCGGTTTCGCATCCAGTTCCGACTGATAAAAGAAATAGATTGCATTCGGTGTGCCGACGGATTAGGAAACCGGACGAATCGACAGTTTACCCTGGTTATTCGTTGATGCAGTGAAAGCTGGACCGCAGCAGAATTATTCCCGTGATGCAGGAAATCCACACTACCGACGTTTCCCAATCGCAACATGTTTCCAAAACGCTACACCCCGAAATCGATACTTAGATGGTTGCGAAACCGCAGCTACCGGCTTTGGGCTAGATTTCCCATGGTGGGGGTGCTCGGCATCGCCCTCGCCGCCATTCCCTTACAAGAGTATTTGGGAAATATCTGGTGCAACCTGTTGTTTATAAGCACGGTCCTTTCAGCCACGCAAGCATTATTGCAAGCCTGGGTTCGGCCGCAAACTCGGATGATTTGGACTCAGCTCAGCATCGGACTTTCCTTGGCACTTTTCTTCAGTTTCTGCCACTCTCTGTCCCAACGAGATGCCCAGCTTCGTTTAGACAGTTGGGAGAGGAGCTTGAAAGGATTTCCCCAGAAGGATTCTCTCGCCTCCATTTCCTGGAACCCCATTGCCTGCCGAGGAATCGTCGACTCAGCATTTCGCTATCGAAAATCGACTCTTCCTGGAAAAACCACCGACCCGAACGGGGTTGATTGGCAATCCATTACGACGATCCAGGTTGAGGAGATTCGCACGGATGGAGTTTGGGAACCCAGGTTGCTGCTCATGCCGCTTAGTATCGACGGAAGAATTGAAGGTCTCTTTCCCGGTGACCGCATCGAACTTTTCGGGCAATGGCGACTACCCAGCCCACCTTCCAACCCTGGCCAGTTCGACCAAGCACGCCGCTATGCCGAGCTAGGATATGCGGCACAGGCTAGAGCGGAGTCGGTAAATCAAATCAAGAAACGCATCCAGCCAACCTTCCTCCGACTGGATCGCTATCTAGCGATGGTTTCCGCCACGGCTCTGCGGTCAATCGAACGCTTTGTCGTTTTGGACCAAGCCGAACTGACCGCAGCTCTCGTTTTAGGCCAACGCGAACAAGCCGAATGGCGATTGCAGGAAGAATTACTCGCTACCGGAACCATCCACATGCTTTCCATTTCAGGCATGCATATTGAAATGGTGGCGTTGTCGCTGCTGCTAATCGGAATGTTGCTTCAACTGCCTCGCAAGCCACTGCTCGTGGGCATTTGTGTCTTTGTGATCGCCTACGGTTTGATGTGCGGAGCCAACCCGCCAGTTGCTCGCGCGACGATTATGCTGACCGGGCTATGCCTGGCTCGGTTGATGGGATGGAACTTTTTTAGCCTGAATTTCCTGGCGTTTGCGGGTGTCCTTCTGATTCTGTACCGAACGACGGTTGTTTTCGAAACGGGAACGCAGCTTTCATTTATGGCGGTAGCCGTCTTGATTTTATCCACCCAATCGATGGTGCAGCGAGTGCCTCCACTCGAACGACTCATCGAATCGAAATCTAGTCATCCGGTGCGAAGCCTGCGGCGTATTCGGGAGTGGTCCATGGAAATGCTACGAACCAGTTTTTGGGTCTGGTTCATTACGGCCCCCTTGGTATGGTCTGCCTTTCACGTTATCAGTCCGATCGCCATCGCGCTCAACCTAATCTTGTGGTTGCCTATGCTCCTGGCTTTGATGGCAGGACTTGGTCTGATTGTGTTCGGATGGTTTCCACCTATTGGTTGGCCCTTGGGGGTGATTTGCGGAGTCTCGCTTTGGCTGGTTCAACTATTTGTTAGCTGGGGGGAGCAAGTACCCCTTGGGCACTTTTGGCTGCGATCGCCACCCGCTTGGTGGCTATATGGCTTTTACACGCTGGGGATTCTTACCACGGTTTGGACTGGTGTAAAGAGAGCCTCGAGCCGTCGCCGACTGGGCCTCGTACTGGGAATATGGTTCTTCTTTGGACTCACGATTGACCCGATTACGGATCGCTGGAATCGACTTCTTACGGGTGACAACGGCAAACTCTCCTTGACGTTTATCGACGTCGGGCACGGTACGAGCATCCTCATCGAGACGCCCGATCATGAGTCCTGGCTGTACGACGCAGGTAGGTTAGGAGACCACCAACGCAGCTATCAAGTCATCGTTGACACACTCTGGGCCATGAGGCGATCCAGGATAAAGGGACTGATCCTTTCCCATGCGGACTCAGACCACTACAACGGCATCGATGGGCTAACGAAGCGGTTCACCGTCGACCAACTGTTTTCGACAAGCCAAGTCTACTCGCATTCGAGCCCACTCTTGCAACAAATTCTCGCTGCGACCCGACGCCGAGGTGTGAAACACATAACGTGGAAAAAAGGGGCCGTTCTACAAGGAAATGGCTGGAGCATGCTAGCCTTGCATCCACCGGAACAAGGTGTAACGGGAACCGACAACGCAAACAGTCTCTGTGTCTTGATGGAATTTGCAGGCCGACGAATCTTGCTCCCTGGCGACTTAGAACCGCCAGGCATGCAAATGCTTGTTTCGCAAGCGGCAACCTCCGTCGACGTTTTAATGGCACCTCACCATGGATCGCTCAATTCAAAATCCGACACACTTTTGAAATGGTGCAATCCCCAGACGGTTGTTATTAGCGGATCGACACGAGCGGTCTCGCCAAGAGTGCTAGAAGCCTTTGCGGCTGAAGATCGCGAAGTCTTTGTAACCGCGCGTGATCACGCGATACGCATCGAGATCGCCAAAGATGGCTCCATCGTAAAAAAACACTGGGTGGCCAATCGGTGGATGGAATTCAACTCCCAGTAAACATGTTTGCAACGCTTTGCCCGAACAATTCATTATTCGAAAGGGTGAGGCTCCTGCCGAACCAATGCGACGCCAGCTCGGCTCCCGTTGTTTTCCAAACGATTAGGCATTGGGCGTCGATCTTAAGGCGGGCCGATTTAAATCGTAGCGGAAGCTGTCAAAGCTTTCGTGAATGCTGGACGCCAACGAAATGCTTGACGCATTCCGCTACTAGGGAACGCTAGCGAAAGTGTTTCGCGGCCCAGCTTA
>JANPNA010000443.1:0-10873 GCA_031427235.1 Pirellula sp. | reverse complement strand
CTTAAGCTGGGCCGCGAAACACTTTCGCTAGCGTTCCCTAGTAGCGGAATGCGTCAAGCATTTCGTTGGCGTCCAGCATTCACGAAAGCTTTGACAGCTTCCGCTACGATTTAAATCGGCCCGCCTTAAGATCGACGCCTTCTCCTGGCGGGCCATTAATATCCTAGCTAGTGCTTTGTGACAGCTTAATTTTAGGGGAGTGGATCTAGTTAAAGATCCGGCAGGATTCGGATCTTTAACAAGATCCACTACGGCCAACCCTAATTCTTAGTTGTAACAACGCACTAGAAACAAAAAAGCGTAAGCGAGGTCGGCTTGGACGCCGTTCGCTTACGCGCTGGTTTTACATGGTTTTCGCGTGAAGAATTACTTCTTGACCTCGAATTCGGCATCGATTGCGTCGTCGTCGCTCGGGCTCTTGTCCGGTTCACCCGCCGGAGCTGGCCCCGATTGAGCACCGAGAGTCGACCGGAACGCTTGTGCCGATTGATCCAATTCCATCGTCGCCGCTTTGATCGCTGCGGAATCGTTGGTTAGAATCGCATCCCGAGCCTTCTTGATGGCTTGTTCGAGCGGTTCACGATCCGAAGCACTAAGCTTTTCGCCTTGCTCCTTGATGGCTTTTTCGAGACCATGAATGGTGTTTTCGGCTCGATTCTTGGCCTCAGCCGTCTCGATAAACTTGCGATCATCGTCGGCATGGGATTCTGCATCTCGTCGCATTCGCTCAATTTCATCTTTGCTTAATCCGCTCGACTGCTCGATCTTAACACTCGATTGCTTGCCTGATTTGAGGTCTTTGGCCGACACATTGAGAATACCGTTTTGATCGATGTCGAACTTGACTTCGATTTGCGGGACGCCACGAGCCTGTGCATCGATTCCCTCAAGATTAAACTGGTCTAATAATCGGTTTTGCTGAGCCATCTTGCGTTCGCCTTGGAATACACTGACGGTCACGGCTGTTTGGCCATCTGCAGCGGTTGAAAACGTCTGCTTCTTTTCGACAGGGATCGTCGTATTGCGTTCGATGAGGGCCGTCAACACTCCGCCCTCGGTTTCGATTCCGAGCGTCAGCGGAGTCACGTCGAGCAGCAAGACGTCGCGGCGATCGCCGGAGAGAACAGCGCCCTGGATGGCAGCCCCCACAGCCACCACTTCGTCGGGATTAACCCCTTGATGCGGTTCTTTTCCGAAGATGTCCTTTACGATTTGACGTACCTTAGGAACACGAGTGGAACCACCAACCAATACGATTTCGTCGATATCGGACGGCTTCATTTTGGCGTCTTGGAGCGCTTGCAAAACCGGCTTGCGGCAGCGTTCAATTAAATCATCCACGAGCCCTTCGAACGTGCTGCGTGTGATGGTCATTTGCAAGTGCTTAGGGCCTGTAGCGTCCGCAGTGATAAACGGCAAATTGATGTCCGTCTGCGGTAGGCTACTGAGTTCCTTCTTGGCCTTTTCGCAAGCTTCTTGTAGTCGCTGCAAGGACATAGGTTCTTTGCGAAGATCCAAGCCGTTGTCTTTCAGGAATTGGTTTGCAACGTGATTGACCAGAGCCTGGTCAAAGTCGTCACCACCCAAGTGAGTGTCACCGCTGGTACTGATCACTTCAAAGACTTTGCTGTTGTTCTCGTCGTCAGTGCTCATTGCAACTTCAAGAACGGATACGTCAAACGTACCACCCCCCAAGTCAAAAACAATGATCTTCTGATCTTTGGTCTTGTCCAAACCGTAAGCGAGAGCCGCCGCCGTTGGTTCGTTGATGATACGAGCAACTTCGAGGCCCGCGATCTGGCCCGCATCCTTGGTCGCTTGGCGTTGCGCGTCATTGAAATAAGCTGGTACGGTGATGACCGCCTTGCTAACCCGATGCCCAAGGTAGGACTCCGCCGCTTCTTTCAGCTTGCGAAGCACTTTGGCGGAAATTTCCTGTGGGGTAAACTGCTGATCACCGATCTGTACTTTAACGTATTCGTTGGCCGCACCAACGATTTGATATGGTACTATCTTTTCCTCGGATTCGACTTCCGAGTGACGGCGTCCCATAAATCGTTTGACCGAGAAAATCGTCCGTCTTGGATTGGTAACCGATTGACGTCGGGCTGGTTCGCCGACGATCGCCTCGCTCTTGTCGGTAAAGGCGACGACGCTAGGAGTTAGACGATTCCCTTCGGCATTTGGAATCACCTTGACTTCCGTCCCTTCCATCACAGCCACAACCGAGTTGGTCGTTCCCAAGTCGATACCAATAATTTTTTCGCCGGATGCCATGAATGATTCCTCTGAGTTAGGATGTGAAATGGTGGTCTTGACCGACCACGCGGCCCCTTAATGCAATTGGTGTGCCAACGAACATGGGGAATTCGTAGTTGTCAACCGCAAGTCATTGCGAGCAAATGGTTTGCGGCTAAGTTGATATTTTCGACATGTATTCGACATGTAGACAGGCGATGCGTTTCCCGGCACCTGAACGCCAAATTGACAGAAGAAAATCCGCTCACCACACCTAAAGCCCAGGAGTTCACAATTGCTTGACAAACTAAAGGAAATCGACGCGCAGATACTGGCTTTGGCCAAAAACCGTTGCCGGGTTCTTTCGCAATGGCACGATCAGGCAGCAAAAAGCGAAGTGGATTTCGTGACTTTGCGGGCAGCCCAAACCGCCAGCGTTGGTGCCGATCTGGCTACCGCCAGCGTTGGTGCCGATCTGGCTGCGGACGGTTTCGAGAACCGGCTTCAGCGTTTTGTAACCGGGTTGACTTACCAGACCGCCATCCGCCGCAACTCGATTGCGTACCTGGGACCAGAGTTTTCCTATTCCTATTCCGCAGCGGCAAAGTACTTTGGCGACATTGATGGCTTGCAGGCGGTGAACACGATCGGTGCCGTCTTCGAAGAAATCGTCAACGCGAATTCCACCTACGGCGTCGTTCCAATCGAAAACTCAACGGATGGTCGCATTGTTGATACGTTGACCATGTTCATTCGCAATCCGATTCGAATCTGCGGTGAGATCTTGCTCCCGATACATCACAATTTGCTCTCCCACTGCAATCGCAAGGACATTCGCGAAGTCTATAGCAAGCCGCAGGCGCTCTCGCAATGTCGCGAGTGGCTAAATAACCACTTGCCCGAGGCTCGTTGGGTCGAAGTGGCGAGCACGTCGGTAGCAGCCAAAATCGCATCGACAACCCCCTACGCGGCCGCCGTGGCATCGCGAGAAGCCGGCATTCATCATGGCCTCGACATCGTCGCAGAGTCGATCGAAGACAATAAAGACAACGTCACGAGGTTCGTGATTATTGGGGATGAAAAAGTTGCGGCCACAGGGGACGACAAGACCTCGCTCATGTTCCAAGTACCTCACCAACCTGGCGCTTTGGCGAATGTAATGGTCCTGTTTCGAGACAACGGTTTGAACTTGACCTGGATCGAATCCTTTCCGGTGCCTGGCAAATCCAACGAGTACTTCTTTTTCGTGGAGTTAGAGGGGCACGAATCGCAACCCAATGTAGGTGCCGCTTTGAATTCACTCGCGAAGACAGCACTCAGACTAGATTTCCTGGGCTCGTATCCGAAAGCCAGAAGCTAACCCTTGCCCACAAAGAGTTTCAAGAGCCGATTCTTTTCTTCGGTAATCAACCAAGGGTCAATTGAGTTTGGACGAAGCGCGAGGTGCGGTTTGCCAGTCTTGGCGGCATTTAACACCAAATGCACGGTCGCGAGTTCTGACTTGAGTTGTACAACCGTTTTGCGCAAATCGGCGTTCCCGCCAGCGTTATCCTTTTTGACGTCCTCTATTTCATCCAACTTGATTTTGATCTGAGCAATCTGACTTTCCAATTCCTTGCGCTCGTCGGTCAGTTGTTTGCGACGTTTCTCTTCGCTTCGCCTCCACTCCGCTAAACTCTTTTGGTACAGGCTATACAAAGTCAACTGCAAGTTGTAGTTGTTCAATTGCGATTGATAAAAGCTCCATTGGGTTTGGAAGGCGGATTCTCGTTCCGCTTCGATGTCGCGATAGTCGCGGCGTTCTAAGACCTGTCGCGTGACCGGTTGATTATTGACGTATTGTGTTACTAGGGCAATTCGAGTTGGTTCCACATAAATGGAGTTGCGATTAGGAGGAATCGGTGAGCCCGGAGGCGGAAACACTGGCGTCGGCATTCCTGGACCGTTGCTTGCAAAAGCAACTTCGATTTTGCGGATCTGTTCCCGAAGGCCAGCGATTTCGAGCCGCAAGGTTTTTGAAATTGCTTGATTCTCGCTGGATAACTCCCGTGATTCCTTGACCGCCGCGGTGAGTATTTGCTCAAGCCTCTCCAATTCGACCGACATGGTTCGTTCCAAGTCCTGCATACCTGCTTCACCCAGTTCCTCGTACCGATGGAGTATTTTCTTGATTTCAGTCGCTCTAGCGTGCGATCGCGAATACTGGTTTTCGAATGCTTGACTGAGTTTTGTTTCTGCGATTCCGAGGAGCGACTTTTTGGCTTTCGCAAGTAGCTCAAGCTCAATGGGCGACTGAGCCTCAGGGGAATCCAACCCGCCGATGATTTCCCCCATCCACTCACAGAATGACTTTCGCAATTCAAATGGTGTGGATTCTCGTTGACAAGCGTTCAGCAAATCTTGAAACAGCTTGGCTGCAGTAGGCCCGTCCTCCATATTGATCGAGCAAAGCAATTGGAATTTTCCATTCGTAGCCCGCGTTGCTTTAGCGGTATCTCCGGAGTTCGCACGCCCAAGCGATTTGAGTGCGTTTTCGAATTCCCGCGATCGAAATTGGGTGATCGCTAGAACGCAGTTGGCTAACGAGTCGTTGCTGTTCTCAGCCACTCTCTCCTCGAGGAAGGCCGTTACCCATTCCAAGTCTTTTTCCAACGGAGCGTCTATCGCGCGGACTGCATCCAGTACTGTTCGCTTATACTGTGCGTTTACCCGAGATAAGCCGGATAGAACCGTCACTGCGACAAGAACTAGCAACCCAAGCGAATTCAGGCAAACAAATCGGCAACGATTCATGATCGGCCCCAAGCGAAAGATGTATTAATGGCCATATCTGTTATACCCTCGACAGGTTCCAGAACAAATTGCGAAATCGAAAAAAACAGCACCTCAGACCCTGGCAAGCCATGGATTTGTTGCGGTGAATTCTGCACGTAACTCTAGGCAATGCCCCCAAGTTAACTCGGGAGACGTTGTGCTTTGTGACAGCTTAATGTTCGGGTAGTGGATCTTGTCAAAGATCCGGCAGGATTCGGATCTTTAGGCGAGCTGCAGAGTGGAGTATCCCAACCCGAAGCGTAAGCGAGGGACCATTTCGCAGGTCCCTCACTTACGTATCGGGTTAGGATTGGTAGCTTTCACATCGCCGCTCGCCTAGGAGAGTTTTTCGATCAGTTCTTGTCGCAGAACCTTGACCAAAAACAGGAAATTCGCGAAGTACCGAGGGGCCAATCGCTTTGGATCCTTGAGAGTTCGATTCAGCCATTCCATCCCGATCTTCTGAACGAGCCTGGGAGCTCGGACCGCATTTCCTGCGACGAAATCAAACGAGGCCCCCAACTGAATCGTGAGTGGGACGTTTAGCTCATCGAGATGATCTTCGATCCAGTACTCCCCTTTGGGTTGTCCCAGTGCAACCAAGAGCAGGTCCGGTTTGGATTGCTTGATCCGGGCGATTTGGCTCCGAAGCTCATCGGAACTGCACGCTCGAAAGGGTGGGCATTGGACCCCTGCGACCAACAGTCTTGGGTAGAGGCTCTTTAGCGTCTTGGCCGCCAGTTCGGCGATCCCTTCCGATGCGCCATAGAAATACACTCGCAGATTTCTTTTGGCACATCGTTCCGCCAATCGATAAATCAAATCGGAGCCTGCGACGCGTTCGGGTAGCTTGGTTTCATTGAGTTTGCTTCGCCACAGGATTGGCATTCCATCGCACAACGTCAAGGCAGAATTCTTGGTGAAAGCAGCCAACCGCGGATTCTTGGCACAGAGCATTGCGTAATTCAAGTTGGCGGTGACCGCATAACTAGGCTGACGTTGGCAAATAACTTGCTCCAAATAGTCGAGCGTCTGCTCCATATCGACGGCATGGTAGTCCAATCCCCAAACACGAGTTGTCTTCGGCGACTGAAGGCCCGTTGGACTTGCAAGCACATCTTCAAAGTTGTCTGCAATCGGGTCATCCACTGTACCAGGTTTCTTGTTCCATGCGTTCGGTGGCTCGTGCACATCCAAAACCGTGGTGTGGCGTTTCGAAGCGGGCGAACAAACCTCGATGGACGGTTTGTCGGAAACACGCGGAACGAAAACCGATTCCGAGAGGTCGGCTATTCGCATTGGTGCTTGGTTGTGCTTCGACATTTCAGGTGCAAGTCTATTGGCGAGCGGATGAACGTACGGGCGAGAGACATTCGGCAGATGAAATACCCGCCGAAAATCCTAGCTTGCCTTTTTGGTCAATGTGGGAATGCGAGCGCAACGAAGCTGGTTGCAATACGGAAACTGTCCCATTTGCAACGGTTGTTCCGGATGCGATACCCACAGACTTGCGTTGCTGCATACAATGACGCAATCCTCCCAAAAGTCCCTTCGGCGCATTTCACCAATACGGACCACCTATGAGCAACGCGCTTAGCTCCATCGGCAAAAAGACCGACAGCCACAACACCGTTAGCCAACGCCCCAGCCAGTTGGATGTGTCGATTGGGCAATACTTAATCAATCGCCTTCAGGACTACGGAATCCGGGACTGCTTTGGGATCCCTGGTGATTACATACTCAACTTTTACAGCATGCTGGAAAAGAGTCCCATCAATGTGGTCGGCTGCACTCGCGAGGACTGCGCTGGCTTTGCGGCGGACGCTTACGCAAGGATTCGAGGAATGGGTGCCCTTTGTGTAACCTATTGCGTTGGCGGACTTTCGGTTTGCAATAGCGTGGCGGGGGCCTTTGCCGAAAAGTCGCCGGTGGTCTTGATGAGCGGCGCACCGGGCTTGAACGAACGCGTCAACAATCCCCTGCTGCATCACAAAGTGCGTGATTTCAGCACTCAGCTCGAGGTCTTTGAGAAACTTTGCATCGCGGCCACAGAATTGGTGGACCCGGTGACGGCATTTAGTGAAATCGACCGTGTACTGGACGCTTGCCACCGATTTAAACGCCCGGTCTACATTGAGTTGCCACGGGATATGGTCAAGGTCATTCCGCCTATGGCTCACGCATTCCGTCGTCCAAATATCCAATTTGATTCGCAGGCGCTCGATGAAGCCGTTAAAGAAGCGGTCGATCGACTCAATCAAGCCAAGAGACCAATCATCATTGCTGGCGTTGAGATCCATCGATTTGGTTTGCAGGACCAGGTCATGAAATTGGCAGAACAAGCCAAAATCCCGATTGCCGCAACGATACTTGGAAAGAGTGTCGTTGACGAGACGCACCCATTGTATGTGGGGCTTTATGAAGGGGCGATGGGACGCGAGGAGGTGACGCAGTATGTTGAGGATAGCGATTGCGTGCTGCTGCTGGGCGCGTTCATGACGGACATTAACCTCGGCATCTACACGGCCCAGCTCGAAGTCAAGAATTGCGTGTATGCCACAAGTGAGCAGTTGCAGATCTCGTATCATCACTATCCCAACGTTCCCTTAGCCGACTTTTTGGATCGACTGATCACTGCCAATGCGCAACCAGCTTGCCGCTCAATCCCAGCCATTCTCCGCCAAAAGCATCCTGGAAACTTTCAACCGGAGCCGGGTAGGAGGCTGGAGATCAGTCGCATCATCTCAAGAATCAACGGCCAAATCGACGCTCAAACCATTGTCATTGCGGATATTGGTGATGCGCTCTTCGCCTCGTCGGAATTGGTGATCCACGAACGAACCGACTTTTTGTCCCCAGCCTATTACACCTCCATGGGCTTTTCCGTTCCCGCCGCACTAGGAGCTTGCGTTGCCAAGCCGGATGATCGCGTACTGGTCATTGTCGGGGACGGTGCATTCCAAATGACTGGCCAAGAAATGTCTTCGCTGATTCGACTTGGATTCTCCCCCATCATTATTGTGCTCGACAATCACGGTTATGGCACCGAGCGGTTCCTTCAAGCCGGTACCTGGAAGTACAACGAGATCGCGGTCTGGAACTACTCGAAACTACCGGAGGTATACGGTGGAGGACGAGGTTATCTAGTTACTGATGAGTTGGAGTTTGATGCGGCACTCAATGCTGCTTGGGCCGATAAATCTCAGCTTCACCTGATCCACGCCAAGTTAGCCGAGGGAGACGCTAGCCAAACTTTGAAACGACTCGCCGAACGTCTGGGCAAACATATTTGAGCAACGTCGCGGACGAGCGAGGCCCTTCGCTCGTTCAACAAGCCAACCCGCATGGTGCTAGAATTCTAGCTGGATACGGCAATTCGTTTTAGGCGTGCGGCAGATTGCAGTATCCCAACCCGAAGCGTAAGCGAGGGACAATTTTGCAGGTCCCTCACTTACGTATCGGGTTATGATTGGTAGTTTTCACATCGCCGCTCGCAGTAACGACAATTTATGGAGGCAAATGGAATGGCAACGGCAAAGGATCGCATTGTTCGACTGGCTACCGTGCAAATGACTTGCAGCGACAACCAGGAACAAAACGTGACGAAAGCCGTCACACGGGTACGGCAAGCCGCTTCGCTCGGGGCAAACATCATTTGCCTACAGGAATTGTTCAATGCACCGTATCCTTGCCAAAGCGAGGACCATGATCGATTCCAATGGGCGGAGACGATCCCTGGACCAACCAGCTCAGCTTTGAGCAACATCGCCAAGGAATGCTCGGTGGTGGTGACGGGTTCCATTTTCGAACGCCGAGCACACGGTCTGTATCACAACACGGCACTCGTTTTCGATACCGACGGTGCCCAAGTCGGTTTCTATCGAAAAATGCACATTCCGGATGACCCTCTCTACTACGAAAAATTCTACTTCACACCAGGCGATACCGGTTTCACCGTGGCTAAGACCAGCTTGGGGGTGATCGGTGTAGGAGTCTGTTGGGATCAATGGTACCCAGAGGCGGCCCGACTCTTTGCTTTGAGAGGTGCTGAGATTCTGCTTTATCCAACCGCCATTGGGTGGAGTGTTGTCGACAAACCACTTTATGGACGAAGCCAACATGAAGCCTGGGAAACCATGATGCGGTCCCATGCAATCGCCAACGGAGTGTTTGTGGGGGCAGCCAACCGGGTCGGAGTCGAGAGCTCCATTGAATTTTGGGGGGCATCGTTCGTTTTCGATCCCGCCGGCAATCTCTTGCACCGCGCTACCCATACGGAGGAAGAAATTGTCATCGTGGAATGCAACCTCAATCAAATCGATACGCAACGAACGCATTGGCCATTCCTGCGCGATAGGCGAATCGATGCCTACGGAGATTTAACCAAAAGATGGATCGATTAAAAAAGACGGCCAGCTTGGGGCTGGCCGTCTCCGATGACAGTTTCGATCTCGATGTCTAGTAAAAAAATCTTAGAATAGCTTTTCGAAACGATTGTCAAACTCGGTTCAACACAACGGATCTTTCGTCAATCAAGTCGAAGATTCTGTACATCAATCGGGTTTTCGCCAATACGACCTTGTTGGTCGGATGGGCGACGACTGCCAAAGTTGGGCCAACCGCCGATTTCGGCTAGCTCAGGCATCAGCTCGATCAGTTGCTCTCGTAGCATCGTGGTCAAACGTGCCACTCTTGGTGAGGCCGCAACCTCAGTTAGCGCGACTACTGTCTTCATCACTTTCACCATTGCCGCTCTCGATTGAACGGGATCCGAAAGTTCGCTGTCGTGATCTACTATTAGATTTTCGATAGGAACCTCCAGCGCCTTTGCCCAACGGGTCAAGTCGATCAAGGTCAAATTCGAATCCGGCAACTCCTGTTGCTTCAAATCCTGAATGTCGACCCCAGACCGTCTGGAAATGGCTCGCAAGGACAGGCCTTGTTGAGCTCTAACCTCGGCAAGGCGATGCAATGAAGGAGCATCGCACGATTTACTGGCCTCACGTACCGTCGGCAAACAATCCAAAGAGGACTGAGTGCACATCGGAATCGTTGCCATAAGGAAATAATCCCCCTTTGGACTGAAAGAAACCAGGACGCAGGAATTGGCAAAGAAAATGCAATGCCTTCCGCTAACTCAATCAAACAAAGTTGGAGCGGTAAAAACAACCCCCCATATCCTCAGAATTGAAAAATATATCGAATTACCAGTGCTGAAAAGTTTCACAGCTTCGGTTAGCCACTACCCTTTGGAAGGTCGTTGAGATACATTCTGGACGTGAGATGTCGCTGTGGCGAAATGGCAGACGCAGCAGATTTAAAATCTGCTGGGGGAAACCCCGTGCGGGTTCGAGTCCCGCCAGCGGCACTTTACTAACTTGCGAAGAGTTACCTCCTCGGCCTTGCGGAACCCGATAAGATGCCGTCGATCGTCCACTGCAATCGGCGTTAGCTAATCGTCGCCGCGAATGCAAGTTCAAGTCGGCGATGTTTGCCATTTATTCTAGAACAGATGGTCAAAACCCGACGCAGAACTCCTCCCGTTCCATTTGCGATTTATGGTTTCCCTTTTTCTTGGTGGACCGCTTCCCGACGCGAGCCGTTCGCCATCCGGACCAACGTATCATTCTGTCCGTATTCAGCGACCGTTTTTGCTCAGTTCTGTTCTTTTAAAGAGAACGGATTTAGCAAAAATCGTCAGTTAACCCGTTTTCGCAATGCACTTTGGAGACCGTCCGCGAGCGATTGGAGTTCGCCAATTGGCTTCCCTCGAAGTGATTCTTCGCTTGATTGTGGTACCGACAGAATCATCTGACAGGTC